>CAZDEW010000008.1:0-59737 GCA_964504585.1 uncultured Pseudomonadales bacterium
GCGTAAGCTTCGATCCGCTTTTGTTCAAAAGGCCCTATAAGGGCCTTTTTTTTACTGTACGGTATGGCTGGCGGTATACTGTTCGCTGTTCTTGCTGAATCAAGCCAACCAGAGAGCCGCGATGGATCATTTTAAAATCGTTCTTCCCGAACATCTCAACGACTACGGCAGCCTGTTTGGCGGCACCTTGCTCAAATGGATTGATGAGATCGCCTATATACGCGTTAGCCTGGACTTTCCCGGTAAGCACTTTGTAACGGTCTCTCTCGATGATGCGATATTCAAACATCGTATCTGCAAGGGTCAAATACTTCGTTTTAACTGTCATCAGCAGCGCCTTGGTAATACCTCGGTCAGCTATCGGGTCAAGGTTTACGGCGAACGCTACGAGGCCGACGACGAGCGCATTCTTTTTGAAAACACCATCACTTTTGTTCGCGTCAATGCGGATGGGAAAAAGCTGAGTATTTCGGCGCCGCCTGAATAACCCGCTTTTGGTCGTATCGCCGTTATTCTGAGCGCATACACGTTTGTTTTTCCTCGTGTTTTCCAGTTCTAACTGTGTCCGCTTATCGCAGCGCTATGGCAGCTAGGCGAGCGCTGCTGGCGCGGGTTGATAAAGTGTGTGAGGCTTATATTTGGGTGTGTTTTTAAAGTACTCGAAGATTTCGCGAACACCCGTTTAAACAGCTGGACTTGTTCGTTTTTACGGCAAAATAAAAATACCTTATGGCAACAGGCACTAAACAATCTATGAAAAACCTGCGCACGGAGAATACCTCTCTACTGGCTGAGTCCGCTCTCCAGCACTTGGCGCAGGGCGTTTTTGAAGACGTTTTTTCTGTACTCGGCTTGCATCGCATTGAGAGTGAAGAGGGGTGGGTAGTCAGGGCTTTTCTACCGGGTGCCCACTCGGTTTCCGCTGTGCACCCCGAGACAGGTCGTGTGATTGCGAAGCTGGACTGCGTACACGAGAGTGGAATCTTTGAGCGCAAGATTCGTCGCTATAAAAAACACTTCCGCTACAAGCTTCTGGTTCAGTACGAGTCGAGCAGTGAGTGCATTGAGGATCCGTATACTTTCCCGTCGCAGCTTGTGGGGGATGAGCTTTATCTTTTTGGCGAGGGCAATGCTGAACAATGCTATCGCTGGATGGGTGCGACACCTCGCTCTATCGACGGTGTCGACGGCACGCTTTTTGTCGTCTGGGCGCCTGCGGCGAGCCGTGTTTCAGTCGTCGGCGATTTCAATTACTGGGATGGTCGTCGGCACAGGATGCGCAAGCACCCGGCAAATGGCATATGGGAGTTGTTTATACCCGGGCTTGCCGTTGGTTGTAGCTACAAGTACGAGATCGCGGATCAATCGGGAGCTGTGCTGCCTCTGCGGGCAGACCCCTATGCGCGCCGCATGCAACACCCACCGCAGACAGCTTCCTGCGTGACTGGCCAGCTCTCTTATGAGTGGGGTGATCAGGAGTGGATGAAAAATCGGGTGGACTGGCAACGTGTCGATAAGCCCATGTCAGTCTATGAAGTTCACGCGGGATCCTGGCGCCGAAAAGACGAGGGTGGTCGCTATCTAAGTTATCTCGAGTTTGCCGATGAACTTATCGCTTATGTGCTGGAGATGGGTTTTACCCACATTCAGTTCATGCCTCTCAGTGAGTTTCCGTTTGACGGCTCATGGGGCTATCAGCCCGTTGGCTTGTTCGCGCCAAGTATTCGCTTTGGCACCGCTGAGGAATTGTGTGAGTTAATCGATCGCTGCCATCAAAACAATATTGGTGTACTACTGGATTGGGTGCCCGGTCATTTTCCGACTGACGAGCACGGACTCGGCCGCTTTGACGGAACCTGCCTCTACGAACACGAAGACAAGCGGCAGGGTTATCACCCTGACTGGAATACCTTGATTTACAACTATGGCCGCGGCGAAGTGGTTAGCTTTCTGCTGAGCAATGCCCTCTACTGGCTCGAAGAGTTTCACTTTGACGGGCTGCGTGTCGACGCTGTCGCTTCGATGCTCTACCTCGACTACAGCCGGGAGGAGGGTGAGTGGATTCCCAATCAATACGGTGGCCGGGAAAACCTTGAAGCGATTGAGCTATTGAAGAAGGTCAACCAGCGCGTTGCCCAGAGGGGAGACGGGGCTCTGGTTATCGCTGAGGAGTCAACAGCCTGGCCGGGCGTCACACGGCCGGTTGAACAGGGCGGGCTGGGATTCGGCTACAAATGGAACATGGGCTGGATGAATGACAGTCTCAAATATATCGAACGAGACCCTATCCACAGGCAGTATCATCACGACGATATGACCTTTAGTCTGGTCTATGCTTTTGACGAATCTTTCGTGCTCCCCCTAAGCCATGATGAGGTAGTGCATGGTAAAGGGTCATTGATCAACAAAATGCCGGGTGATGACTGGCAGCGCTTTGCGAATTTGCGCGCGTACTATGGCTTTACTTGGGCGCATCCGGGTAAGAAGCTGTTGTTTATGGGCGGTGAATTTGCGCAGTCTGCCGAGTGGAATCACGATCAGTCTCTGGACTGGCATTTGTTGGAGCACGAACAGCACCGCGGCATTCAGTCTCTGGTCGCAGATCTCAACCGCGTCTACCGCGAGCTGCCAGCCCTGCATCAGCGCGACTGTCGAGGCGACGGTTTTGAGTGGGTGCAGGTCAACCGCCGCGAGCAGTCTATCTTCGCCTGGTTGCGCCTGGGCGAGGATGGCTCGGCGGTGCTGGTCGTGTGTAACCTGACTCCTTCAACGCATCACGGCTACCGCGTCGGCGTTCCTGTCGCTGGGCACTGGAGTGAGCGCGTGAATACCGACGCACAAATCTACGGTGGTGGTAATCAGGGTAACCAGGGTGGTGTAACTGCGCAGGCGGATCCCTGGGACGATCGCCCGCATTCACTCGAGATTACGGTTCCTGCGCTCTCGACGCTTATTTTCGTTTCCGAATAACCTAGTTAAACCCTGTGAGCGATACGCTGAACAAAAAAATAGAAGCTGGCGATCCAACCGCGCTTGGCGCCAACGTTTCTAACGACGGCGTTAACTTCGCCCTCTACTCTGCGCACGCCGAGCGGGTAGAGCTCTGCATTTTTGACAGCGCGGGCGCGCAAGAGCTGGGGCGTTACGAGCTCCCGGAAAAGAAAAATCATGTCTGGCACGGATTTGTGCCGGAGCTGCCACAGGACTTGACCTATGGCTATCGCGTGCACGGTCCTTATGATCCCCATGCCGGCCATCGTTTTAATCCTCACAAGCTTTTGCTAGACCCCTATGCCAAACAGTTGGCGAACGATTTCGTCTGGCATCACTCGCATTTTGGCTACGATACCTTTAGTCCGGAGGGTGAGTTTCAGCTCGACAAACAAGACAATGCGAGCTGGATGCCCAAGGGCCGTTTCTACAAGGCAGGTTTAAAGATCAGGCAGGCGGGTCTCAATACCAAACTCAATAATAAATCCTTGATCTACGAGGCGCATGTGCGCGGGCTCACCAAAAGGAATGCAGCGATTCCTGAAGCGGTAAGGGGTACCTTTGAAGGTCTTGCTCATGAAAGCGTTATCAAGCACCTCAAATCGATTGGCGTCACAACCATTGAATTGCTGCCGGTGCATAGTTTTATCGATGAGCATCGTTTGCATAAGATGGGGCTTAGCAATTACTGGGGCTATAACACCTTAAACTTTTTTGCGCCGCATGCCGCCTATATGGCTGGAGATGACACTGATGAAATCAGGATCGCAGTAGAAAGGTTTCACGATGCTGGTATCAGCGTAATTTTGGATGTCGTCTATAACCATACCGCTGAGGGAAATGAAAACGGCGCGACGCTGAGTTTTCGTGGCATTGACAACGCCAGCTATTATCAGCTCTTTCCTGAGGACAGGCGTTTTTATATCAACGATAGCGGCTGCGGCAATACGATCAATATCCGGCATCCGCGCGTCTTGCAGCTGATCATGGATAGTTTAAGGCACTGGGTGTGCGACTACGGTATCGATGGCTTTCGTTTCGATCTGGCGAGTATTCTTGGGCGTGACAAGCTGGGCTTCGATGCGCAGAGCAGTTTTTTCCAGGCGATTGCTCAGGACCCGATCCTGTCGCGCGTCACATTAATAGCCGAGCCCTGGGATATTGGCCCCGGCGGGTACCAGTTGGGCCGGTTTCCGCCTGGCTGGAGCGAGTGGAATGATAAATACCGCGATACGGTGCGCCGCTTCTGGCGTGGGGATCGCGGAGTTTTGCCCGAGCTGGCAAAACGCCTGCATGGATCTTCCGATTTGTTTGAGCACGCCGGGCGAGCGCCTACGGCGTCGGTCAATCTAATCACTGCGCACGATGGGTTTACCCTGCGTGATTTGGTGAGTTACAACGAACGCCATAACGAAGCTAATGGCGAAGACAATCGCGATGGTCATAGCCAGAATTTAAGCCAGAATCACGGCATTGAGGGGGAGACTGACGACCCTGAAGTCAATGCGCAGCGGCTGAAAATGCAAAAAAACCTGCTTGCCACGCTGATATTATCGCAGGGAGTGCCTATGTTAACCGCAGGCGACGAGTTTGGCAGGACGCAGCTGGGCAATAATAATGCGTACTGTCAGGACAATGAGCTTTGCTGGCATGACTGGGATCTGGTGTCAGAGGGTAACTCCCTGTTAGCGTTTTTCCAGCGTTTGATGCAAATTGCTGGAGCAAACAGCGTCAGCCATTTCCCCGCGTATACGCATGCAGCAACCGGCCTGCATGAGGCCGGCATACATTGGGTTGATCACGATGGCAGCGAGATGACGCCCCAGGCCTGGCACGAACCTGAGCGAACAGCGCTCGGTTACCTGATGTTTCCAGGTGCGCGCGAGGAGCAGGCCAGTCAGTCTGCCACGAGTGCGCTGCTGGTTTATTTCAACAATGGCGATGAGTCCGCCAGTATCACCCTGCCAACCATTCCGAGATACGGCGAGTGGCGCTTATTGCTAGATACCGCCCGTGGTGATGATGGGGGCGAGGGTATCGACCACAGCTGTCTTGCAGGCGAGTCAACGGAACTCGCCGCGATGTCATTGCAACTTTATCGAGCAGAGATACAAAACCTATGAGTCAGGAGATCAATCCAATCCAACCGGCCGAGACCTCGGCGCAAAACGAAAGTCTGAAACTGCCGACCCAGTCTCCGCTCGGTATGGACAGTGCTGCTGTCGATAGCGATTTGCGCCGCCATTATTCGTATTCACTTGGCCGTGACAGGCTCACCGGCAAGCGGCACTATCTGTTCAACGCACTGGCAATGACGGTCAGGGACCGTCTGGTCGAGCGTTGGCAAGCGACGCGAGATCGCTATCACGAAGAGCAGCCAAGGCGCATCAATTATCTTTCGCTCGAATTCCTGATGGGAAGAACGCTCAACAATGCGGTTCTCAATCTTGATATGGAGGATTCGGTAAGAGAGGTACTCGCGGAGTACGCCAGCGATCTGGAGTCAATTTCTCAGGAGGAAGTTGACGCAGGCCTCGGGAACGGTGGTCTCGGACGATTAGCCGCCTGTTTTCTCGATAGCTGTGCCAGTCTCGCGCTCCCAGTGACTGGCTACGGTATTCGCTACGAGTACGGTATGTTCCACCAGAAAATAGAGAACGGTTACCAGATCGAAATGCCTGACTGCTGGCTGCGCGATGGCAACCCATGGGAAATGGAGAGTCCCGAAAACACCCGTCGAGTCAAATTCTTCGGCAATACGGAAATGTACACCGATTCAAACGGCGAGTCGCGCCGCCGTTGGGTTAACACACATGACGTGCTCGCCGTGCCCTATGACCTGCCAGTACCAGGCTACCGTAACGAAACGGTCAATACCTTAAGGCTCTGGAAATCTGAGGCCACAGACGAATTCAATCTGGCGGAGTTTAATTCCGGCAGCTATACCGATGCTGTGGCGCTCAAGAATATGGCAGAGCAAATTAGCATGGTGCTCTACCCGAACGACAGTAGCGAGAATGGCAAGGAGCTTCGCCTGCGTCAGCAGTACTTTCTCGCCTCGGCGAGTTTGCAGGACGTGCTGGATCGATGGGTTACCACGCATGGCGCAGACTTCACAGGGTTCGCTGATAAAAACGGTTTTCAGCTGAACGATACCCACCCCTCAATCGCAGTAGCGGAGTTTATGCGGCTATTGATGGACGATCATCATCTGGGTTGGGAGACCGCCTGGGATGTGACCTGCAAAACGATGGCTTATACGAACCATACGCTGCTGCCGGAAGCACTGGAAACTTGGTCGGTAGACTTGCTCCGTCGACTGCTGCCACGTCTGACTGAAATTATTTTCGAAATCAACGCGCGATTTTTGCAGGAAGTCAGGAAAGCCTGGCCAGGTGATGAGGAGCGCGTTCGTCGAATGTCAATTATTGATGACGGAAGTCAGGCGGTGCGTATGGCGCATCTGGCGATTGTCGGCAGCTTTTCCGTCAATGGCGTCGCAGCTTTGCATACCGAACTGCTAAAGAGCGGACTGTTTGCAGATTTTTATGCACTGTGGCCCGAGAAGTTCAATAATAAAACGAACGGTGTAACCCCTCGTCGCTGGCTCGCACACTGTAATCCTTTGTTGCGAAATCTAATCAGTGATCACATTGGCGAGGATTGGATTTCCGATCTTGACGGCTTACAACTGCTTGCGCCGCTCGCGGAGTCCGAGGTGTTTCGCAAGGCGTGGCACGACGTCAAGCAGCAAAATAAAGAGCGTCTGACCGAGCTTGTCGAGCGGGACGCTGGTGTTAGATTCGATAGCAGCATGATGTTTGATGTGCAGGTCAAGCGAATCCATGAGTACAAACGCCAGCTGCTAAATATTCTTCACGTCATTCATCTTTACGAGCGTATCCAGCGGGGTGATACCGATGGGATGCAGCCTCGTTGTGTACTGATTGGCGGTAAGGCGGCTCCGGGGTACGCGATGGCGAAGTCGATCATCAAACTGGTTAATAGCGTTGCCGAGGTGGTTAATAGTGATGAGGCCTGCAAGCCCTGGTTGCGCGTTGCCTTTTTGCCAGACTACGGAGTCAGGTCGATGGAAGTGATTTGCCCGGGAACAGATTTGTCGGAACAGGTATCGACCGCGGGCAAAGAGGCGTCGGGCACTGGCAACATGAAGTTCATGATGAATGGCGCGTTGACGATTGGCACTTTGGATGGCGCAAATATTGAAATCCGTGAGGCGGTAGGAGAGGAACACTTTTTCCTTTTCGGGTTAACCGCACAGCAGGTTGTCGAGCTCAGGGCGGACTACCGCCCGGATGAGGTAATCGCATCTGATCCGGATTTTCAGCAGGTCATGGCTCTGCTCGAAGGGGGGCATTTCAACCCGAATGATCCCGGTCTGTTCGACGCGATCATTCGTGCGATTCGAGACCCTTACGACAACTGGGTCACTGCCGCTGATTTTCGTAGCTATGTCGAGGCCCAGCGCGAGGCTGGTGAGTGCTACCAGGACAGGGATCGCTGGTTGCGCAGTAGTATTCTTAATACTGCGGCGAGCGGTCGCTTTTCAAGTGATAGAACCATCGGCGATTACAATCGGGATATCTGGCACTGTTAGCAGGAGTTAGGTACCACGCCATTGGCGTATGACGCTTTTTCTATGATCAGTTTTAGATGCCCGTAACGGAGGCAGCAATAAAATGAGTGATTCGAACAATAACCCTGAAAACGATCCGCGTTATGTCAGTAAGCTGACTAAAGATACGCTGGCGCTGGTGCTGGCCGGCGGCAGGGGGTCGAGGCTCTATGAGCTGACAGACTGGCGAGCCAAGCCGGCGCTCTATTTTGGTGGCAAGTTCAGAATTATTGATTTTCCGCTCTCTAACTGTATCAATTCAGGTATCCGGCAGGTGGGCGTTCTTACACAGTACAAGGCACACTCGCTGGTGCGGCATCTGGTCAGAGGCTGGAGTCACTTCAAGAAGGAGTTGGGCGAGTATGTCGAAGTCTTGCCCGCATCGCAGCGTTATTCTGATGACTGGTACCAAGGTACAGCCGATGCTATCTATCAGAACATGGATATTATCCGTGCGAGTAACCCAAAGTACGTGGTGGTGCTCTCTGGAGACCACATTTACAAGATGGACTATGGGCACATGCTGGTCGCGCACGTTGAGCGTGGCGCAGATATGACGGTGTCCTGCCTCGAAGTGCCTACTGAGGAAGCGGCAGGTGCCTTCGGCGTCATGCAGGTTGATGAAAACAATCGCGTGCTGGGATTCGAGGAAAAGCCGGAGCAGCCGTCTGAGGTGCCGGGCAGCCCTGGACTGTGTCTGGCATCGATGGGCAACTACGTTTTCACCACCGAATTTTTATTCGACGTGCTTTCCAAGGATGCTTCCCAATCCGATTCTTCGCATGATTTTGGCAACGACATCATTCCATCGATAATCGATAAGGACAATATTTTCGCCTATCCGTTTCGCGATACCGAGACGGGTGGTCGGGCCTACTGGCGCGACGTGGGAACACTGGATTCTTTCTGGCAGGCGAATATGGAATTGGCTTCCACTACGCCTCCGCTCGATATTTACGACAGGGACTGGCCGCTCTGGACTTATCAGGAGCAGAACCCACCTGCGAAATTTGTTTTTGACGAAGATGGTCGCCGAGGCATGGCCGTCGATTCCACGGTTTCGGGTGGCTGTATTATATCTGGCTCGAGGGTATGCAATTCTGTGCTCTTTAGTCGTGTTCACGTCAAGGACTATAGCGAGATTGACCAGTCTGTCGTGCTGCCCGAGGTGGAAGTGGGTGAGCGCTGCCGTATTCGTAAAGCAATCATCGACCGGGGATGCGTTATTCCCGATGGGACCGAGATCGGCTTCGACAGTGAACAGGACAGAAAAAACGGTTTCAGAGTCTCGTCTAACGGTGTGGTCTTGGTGACGCGGGGTATGCTTGGGCAGGCTGAGGGTTACGCATAGTCACACTCTCTGCGCCAGCATGTGCCGGCGCAAATCAAGAATTTAACAATAAACTATTCGAGGAGTTTTCCATGCAAACCGTGCTCGTCGCGACGCAGGCTTATCCGGACCAAAAACCGGGCACCTCCGGGCTACGCAAAAAAGTTAGCCAGTTTAAGCAGCCCAATTATCTGGAGAACTTTGTCCAATCGATTTTTTCCGTCATCGGGGACTGTTCCTCTAAAACGCTGGTTGTTGGCGGTGACGGGCGCTACTACAACAAACAAGCGGTGCAGGTGATCGCCAGAATGGCCGCAGCCAATGGATTTAAGCGGCTATTGATAGGGCAGCACGGCATTTTATCGACTCCCGCGCTATCTTGCGTCATTCGCAAGCACAGCGATGCCTGTGGCATCGTGCTCTCCGCCAGTCATAATCCGGGTGGTGTCGACGGAGACTTTGGCATCAAGTTCAATAATGAGACAGGGGCGCCCGCTTCCGCTGCGGTCACAGAAGCGATTTTTGCCTACAGTCAGACCATCTCTGAGTACAAAACCACTGAGGCTGCGGATATTGATCTCGCGCAACTGGGTGCCAGTCGGATAGGTGCTACGGATGTCGAGGTGATCGACTCAGTGGCCGATTATGCAGAGCTCATGGAGTCGATTTTTGATTTTCCCAAGATCGCCGCCTTGTTGGGGAACGCGCGCTTTCATATGCGCTTTGATGCCATGCACGCCGTGACTGGGCCTTATGCGGTTGAGATACTGGAGAAGCGATTGGGCGCAGAGACTGGCACGGTCATCAACGCCGTGCCCAGCGAGAATTTTGGCGGTGGTCATCCTGATCCTAACCAGGTGCATGCGCATGAGCTGGTTAGCATGATGAATGGCGACGAGGCATTGGCATTTGGCGCGGCTTCCGATGGTGATGGTGATCGTAATATGGTGATGGGCAGCGGTTTCTACATTAACCCCTGCGACAGCCTGGCAGTACTGGCGGCTAACGCAGATCTCATACCGGGATATAGCGATGGGCTTGCCGGTGTGGCGCGCTCCATGCCTACGAGTCGTGCGCTGGATCGCGTCGCCGCGAAGTTGGGCATCCCCTGTTTTGAGACACCGACGGGCTGGAAGTTTTTCGGCAATTTAATGGATGCCGGAAAGATGACAATTTGTGGTGAGGAGAGTTTTGGTACCGGCTCCAATCACGTTCGGGAAAAAGATGGTCTGTGGGCGGTTTTGTTCTGGTTGAATCTCATTGCCGCTCGCGGTCAGCCGGCGCGCTCCATTGTCAGGGATCACTGGGAAACCTACGGTCGCGATTTTTTCTCTCGTCATGATTACGAGGGCGTTGATAGCAAGCGAGCGCAAACGCTTATTGACAAGTTGCGTGATCGTTTGCCCGCCTTGGCAGGCCAAACCTTTGCTGGTCTGGTCGTCGCCAGCGCCGATGACTTTGAGTATCGCGATGAGGTAGACGGTAGCGTTAGCGCGAATCAGGGCATTCGCATATTTTTTGAAGGCGGGGAGCGTGTAGTATTCCGTTTGTCCGGTACTGGAACTTCGGGCGCGACGCTCAGGGTTTACTTCGACAAGTTCGAGAGAGACCCCTCGCTGCAAGGCATCGCGACACCCGTAGCACTATCCTCACTCATGGATGCCGCGGAAGAGTTGGCCGCTATCAAAGAAGCTACTGGTAGGCTGGAGCCAGACGTTATCACCTGAGGGCTTGGGGGAATCTATGCAAGTATTAATGGTTGCTGCAGAAAACGATGCATTGCCCGGCGGAAAGGTCGGCGGTATAGGCGATGTGATTCGTGATGTGCCTCGAGCACTGGCCGATCTGGGGCATGGCGTGACAGTACTTACCCCTGGCTACAATGCGTTTTCCAAGCTGCCGGGTGCGAAACTGCTTAAACAGTTTCAGGTTGCCTTTGCCGGGGCGCAAGAGAATATCAGTCTGTTCGCAGTGCCCGGGCGTGAGACCATTGACGGCGTTTCACATTGGGTATTGGAGCACCCGCTGTTCGCGATCGGTGGTGCTGGGCAAATCTATTGCCACGATGCCGACGATAGACCGTTTGCGACCGACGCGAGCAAGTTCGCGCTGTTTTCATCTGCTGCTGCGGAGCTGGTCAAGCTCGGTATATTGCCCGAGCTCGACGTTGTTCATTTGCATGATTGGCACGCCGCATTGTTTGCCGTATTACGCAGGCACGACCCAGCCTATTCTGCGCTACAAAATACTCGCGTGGTTTATACGATCCACAATCTTTCCTTGCAGGGTATTCGCCCCTTACATGGTGATCTCTCGTCTTTCTACCACTGGTTTCCCCAGCTACATCTGGATGAATCGAGCATCGTTGATCCACGTTACGCTGACTGCGTGAATCTCGCGCGTGCCGGTATTAATCTGAGTGATCGCGTGCACGCGGTCTCGCCAACTTACTCGGCGGAGATACAGCAGCCAAGCAATGCTGATCGCGGATTTGTCGGTGGCGAGGGCCTCGAGGGTGATCTATTGCGGGCCAGTCACGAAGGCCGCCTGCACGGTATTTTAAATGGGGCAGAGTACCCCGAGCTTGTGATGCCGGCCCCATCGCGCAAAGAGTTATTTAAGCTGTGTTTGCTTGCGGTCAAGGGCCTACAGTCCGACCCGGGTACATCGCACTCGGCCAATGTCGTCGCCGAGAAGCGCTTGCAGGCGTGGCTTGAAAACCCAATGCCAGAGAGCATGCTGCTTACTTCGGTCGGGCGGATAACCGGGCAAAAAATGGATTTGCTAACAGCCCGATCGGCTCTCGGTGTCAGTGCTTTGGAAGCGATGCTATCCAGCTATAAAGATTCGATGAGGTTGTTGGTTCTCGGCAGCGGCGATGAGCGGCTCGAGGGCTTCCTGTCTTACGCCGCCGAGCGAAACGCCAATATGGTTTACATCGCAGGCTATGCAGAGCAGTTGTCTGATGCCATCTATGCCGGCGGCGATTTGTTCCTCATGCCCAGTTCTTTTGAGCCCTGTGGTATCAGTCAGATGCTCGCGATGCGATCCTCGCAACCCTGTCTGGTGCATGGTGTGGGTGGTTTGCGCGATACGATTGATGACGGCGAAACCGGTTTTGTCTTCACTGGCGAAACGCGGGAACAGCAGGTTACTGCCATGCTCGCCAAGATTGATGAGGCTGTTAAGGTAAAAGTTCAAGATGCCGCACGATGGCGTGACATGCGTAAGGCAGCCGGAGCGAAGCGGTTTCTCTGGAATGAAACGGTCACGCAATATATTGATCATCTGTACAGTTGAGTTTTTTGCGCCGCTAAGTCTGTTTTTGTCAGGCAAACCCTAATTTTTGAACACTCTGATTTCTAGCCAGTGTAGATAAGCTAATTGATTAATGACGAATCCCGAGCGCAATCAGGATCTGAAGCACTGTGGCATCGATGAGTCCTACATCGATTGCTTCGGTGAGCACGTGCGTATCCCAGAGGAAACCTGCGAGAGCTTGCTTTTGGTCATGCACGATGGTGAGCCGGATTCGATCGAGCAGGGCATAGCGCTGCGCTCAGAACGAGCACTCCAGCTGCCGCTGCTCAGTGTTGCCAGAGTCTCTCATCAACATGGTTTTATTGTCACTGGTGTAGAGCGCGACAGATTGGTCAACGCTGAGTGGTTCGCAACGCTGGAATCCGGAAAGCAAGTACGAGGCCCGCTGGTCGTATCCGATGTCGAAGGCGCAGCGGGTTCTTCCGACGTTCACGTTAGTTTCCTCGGTTCGGCTGATTGGCCCCAGGGCATCCATCAATTGAAGTTGCGGGCGGGTGATTGGGAGAGCTCAAGCAGCCATTTACTTGTGGCGCCAGAGATGAGTTACCAGCAGCCGCAGCTCACAGGGCCCAACCCCGAGAAGCTATACGGACTGGTGCTTCAACTCTACGCGTTGCGTAGCCGACGAAACTGGGGAATCGGCGACTTTACGGACCTCAGAGATTTCGCGATTGCAGCGGCGGCCCAGGGTGTTGATACGGTGGGGATCAATCCGATTCACGCACTGTTTCCCTCCAACCCGGAGGCATTTACACCGTACAGCCCATCGCATCGGGCGTTTATTAATATTCTTTATATCGACCCCGAGATGGTCGATGAATTTACCACCAGTGAAGCCGCGGCTGAGCTATACGCGAGCGACTCATTTCAGCAGTTGATTGGCGCATGCCGGGACTCCGTGCATGTCGATTACCAGAAAGTCAGTCAGTGCAAGCTGCAAATGTTTGAAGTGCTTTACGCCGATTTTGTCAATTTAGGGGCCTGTGCTCGACGCGCCAGTTTCGATCGCTTTGTCGCGGAGCGGGGCGAACCGCTGGCCTTGCACGCGCTCTATGAGTCACTGTACGAGTCTTTTTTTCTTTCCGAGCAAAGGCTCTGTGGATGGCGCCAGTGGCCGGAGGAGTATCGCGATCCCGAATCACCGGCGGTAGCGCAGTTTGCCAGAAGCAATCAGTATCGTATTGGTTTTTTTATGTATTTGCAGTGGCTGGCGGCCCAGCAGCTAGAAACCGTGCAGCGCGCGGCGTTAGAAGCAGGTATGAAGGTCGGTGTATACCTTGATATCGCGGTTGGTGTTGATGGTGGTGGCTCCGAAACCTGGGCGAATCAGGCTGCGTACTGTTTTGGCGCGTCGGTCGGTGCGCCGCCCGACCCGATGGCTATCGAAGGTCAGGACTGGGGCTTCCCACCTTTTGATCCTTACAAATTGCGCGAGCTCGCCTACGCGCCGATGCTGGAGAATTTGCGCGCCAACATGAAGTATGCAGGCGCCATCCGTATTGACCATGCGGTATCCATGCTTAGACTGTGGTGGATTCCGCATGGTGGCGGTGCGCGACATGGCGGCTATGTTAGGTACCAGCTCGAGGAAATTGTCGCGCTGATCGCGCTAGAAAGCCACCGCGCCTCCTGTCTGGTGATTGGTGAGGATTTGGGTACGGTTCCTCCAGAGTTGCCGGGGGTGATGGATCGCAATGCGCTTTATGGTTACCGCGTGCTTTACTTTGAAATGGAAGGTGAGCGCCTGGTTCCTCCAGAGAACTATCCGGTTAAATCTCTGGCGACTCTAAACACGCATGATCTTGCGCCATTGAAAAGCTGGTGGGACTGCTCTGATATAGCGCTTCGTCAAACCCTGGGTGTTATTAACGACTCAGCTGTTGCGGAAAAGATGAAAGGAGAGCGTCGGCATCAAAAACAATTGATTCTAAACGCCTTGCACCACTATGGCTGGATGCAAACGTTCAAAACTGTCGATGAAGCTGTCGCGCTGACACCCGAGATCAACGACGGCTTGCACGCCTATCTGTGTTCCTGTTCATCGGCAGTGGTTGTTTCACAAATTGAAGACTGGATGCATGTCGTCGATCCTTTCAACGTGCCGGGTACTTTCAGGGAGTACCCCAACTGGCAGTTAAAGTATCCGCAGGAGATTGACGGATTTTTTGAAGATCCGGAGCGGCTTGATCGGCTGTCGCTTATGCGTCGGGTCCGCACCGCTTAGACCACCATCCAATCCGCGCGTCCGCGCCGGCTTTTTTCTCAGCTGTTGGCTTCCAACTCACCGGCCTGCGGGTCGTTGAAGATCCCGTGATCCATTTTTTTCTCGCCCGTGGCAACGATGGAGCTAACGGTTGCATCGCCTGTGACATTGACAGCGGTTCTCACCATGTCGAGCAAGCGGTCGATGCCAAGTATCAAGCCGATGCCCTCGATTGGCAGGTTGACCTGCGCGAAAACCATGGTGAGCATAATGAGCCCTACGCCAGGAACTGCCGCAGTACCGATAGAGGCGAGTACGGCCATCACTACGACGGTCAGGTACCCGCTCAAACCCAGGTCAACGCCGTAGAGGTTGGCGATGAATACCGTGGCTACACCTTGCATCATCGCCGTGCCATCCATGTTGATGGTCGCGCCGAGTGGAACTGTGAACGATGAGATAGACCTGTCAACGCCGAGGCGGCTTTGCACAGTGCGCATGGTGACGGGGATAGTTGCGGCAGAGCTGGCGGTGCTGAAAGCAAATAATTGCGCCGTGCGCATCTTCCTGAGGAATACTATTGGGTTAAGGCCTGTGAATACCTTTAACGCCAGCGGAAGGGTAAACAGGCCATGCAGTAATAGCACACCAACCAGCACGAGGAAGTAATCAAGGAGCTGCACCAGCAGCGCGAAGCCCATCGCGGCGATGGCTTTGGCTATCAGACAAAACACGGCGTAGGGTGCGAAGTGCATGATGAGCGTTACCATTTTCATCATGACCGTGTTGAGCTGTTCGATTAGTCGCACGACATCGGGCGACTCCTTGGCCACCGCAAGCAGGCTGATGCCGAAGATTATCGCGAAGAAAATGATCGCTAGCATATCGCCGTTGGCCATAGCAGCGATCGGGTTGGAGGGCACTATATCGATGATCACGTCAGTCAGAGGTGGCGCTTCACGTCCGCTAAAACCACTGTGCTCCGGCGCCCGCATGCCGCTGCCAATGCCGAAACTAGCGGCGGTAACAATTGCAGTGGCAATCGCGACAGCGGTAGTACAGACATAAAGAGCAAAGGCTTTAATACCCACTCTGCCCAACAGGGAAAGATCGCCGATACCCACAATTCCGGGAATCAGCGAGAAGATAACCAGCGGCACAACCAGCATTTTTAGCGCATTCACGAATAGTGCGCCAATCACCTTGAACACACCGTCGACCAGATAAATTTGCCCCCAAGTGCCATCGCCACCCTGGCCAGTAGTGTTGAGGATCAGCCCACACAGGATGCCCAGTACCAGTGCGATGATGACTTTTTGCGTAAGGTTCATAAGTGATCAGATGTCTTTGCAGGAATAAAGTTCAGGCGTAGGCGGGAGCCAGCCAAAAACGCAAGTTTAGCCCGCCCGACAGGTTTTGAGTATCGTTATTCTTGGCTCACGGCAGATCTGCCAGCGCGCAAAGAAAAAGCGCTGGTGTTCTAGCGTACGTTTATGGTCAGGGTCGCTGTCACTGAACGCTCTGGTCTTGGTGCCAGCGACGTGAAGAACTCTTCATAGTAGTCAAAACGCTCGTTAAAGGCGTTGCTAGCCGTTAGTTGAAATAGTCCTCCGGCTTTTGGCAGCTCATATTCAAAGATGATATCACTGATGTTGATATAACGATTGGCCAGAGTGCTGCTCGAGGAGAATCGGATGTCGCGATACTCATGCCTGAGTTTGAGAGTCAATCCAGCGCTGTTCTTTACCGCCAGTGTGGCTCTTGCCCGGTGTTCTTCGCGGTCTGAAGGGCTGTCAAATTTCGCTATCACCGAAGGTATCTGAGTCTGGAGTTCTTCGAACGGTAGAATTATAAAATTGCCTTTGCTATCGAGATAATTGCCCTCGAGGCTGATGCCAAGATTGCTGCCGATCAGGCCATTAAATGCGAGCGAGCCGCCGCTCGATCGATTGCGATGATTAGATACCGCACCGGTGATTTGTGAAACGATGCCGCCAGGCGTTATGTCGAAATAGCCAAATTGTTCGCGAGCTTCCCAGCGGCTGCGCTCATAGAAACCCGCGGCTTCGAAGTAAAACGTCTCAGAGGGGATTTCTAGTCGCAGCGCTGATAGTTTCACGTGGCTGCCCTCGGGGCGTTGTCTGACAAATATCTGTGCGCTGTGCGCGAAGGGATCGAGCCTGTCTTCGCGCGAGGTATAAAGAGATTCAATGTACGCAGCGCTTAGAACAAAGTCCTTGCTTGTTCCTCCCCAGCTGAGCCCGAATCGGCTATTCAGCTCTTCTTCACGCCACTCTTGCTCCGGCGGTGGGCTGAGCGCTGGTGAGAAGGCATTGACGAGAACGATCTCTTCGTTGATCGGGTTGCTGATTTTTGCTTTCTCCTGGAGCAGCATCATGCTGATTTCGAGCTCTTCAACTGGGCGGTGCTTTAAGCCGGCGTATACGTTATAAAAATAAGGTTTGGTTTGCGTAACTGCATCCTGATCCGACGGGTTGCTGGCGACAGGGCTTGAGCTCAGGGGGTCGGCACTATGTGAGGACTCATAGTCGACTTCTATCTGATTGGCTGTGCCCCCTAGAATCCACTGGGTTGATGCGTCTTTCCCGCTCAGTGAAAACTGAGCAATAGTGGAGCGCTGCTCTATATCCTCTTCATCGATTAGTCCATCGATAGAGATTTGACTGAGCCTTGTTTCGTAAACGCCAACGCTTGCGAGCAGACTGAGTTCAGGGGTAAAGCGATGGCGCGCGCCCAGACTGACCTCTCGAAAGCGATTTTCCAGTTCCTCTCTATCATCAGAGTCAACGCTGTAATTATTTCTGAGTAGCGGTCTATCTCTTTGACTGGACGTGATCGCGAGCGCTTGAAGTGTTAAACCGGTTCGATAGGTCGGGTCCCACTTTAAAATCGTAGAAATGTTTTTCTGTTTCTCTTCAAAGGTGCCTGTATAGCCATCGCTGCTGCTTGCTGCGCCAGAGAGCGCCGCGAAGGTTCGGGTTTCGGTATCGTGGCCAAACATAAGAAAACCCGTACCTACTGCATCATGAGAGCCCAGGGAGAATTCGAACAGGCCCTTAGTCGAATCCTGATCAAAGAAGCTGGTGTAGTCATTGGGTAAGTCCAGCGGCGTGCCGTCGTAGGGGGAGAGCAGTCTGGATCTGAAATTGGCGGCGGAAAAGGCCAATGGGTTGTCGCCGCGTTTTGCAAGTGTGCTGGCGTACATGACGTTTGCGTTGTAGTTCTCGAAAGAGCGGTCGACGGCATGCCGCGTTCGACTTTCGGACCAGGCAAAGAAATCGAAGGGGTCAAAAGCCAGCGTTAAATCTGCAGAGTTAATCGCGCGGTCGCTATCGAGAAGCTGGCGAGATCGATAAACGCCTCGATTATCGTTGAGCGTTTCGGCCCGATTGAGCAAGGCAATCGCTTGTGCGTCGTTATGGTTGTCCCGTTCAATGAGCGCGAGAATATAAACCGGGCCGGGGTTCCTGGGGTCAAGCTCTATTGCTCTCTCCAGCACTTCCACAGCGCGGTCTTTGCGATCCATCGTGTACAAAATTCTCGCGAAATACTCCAGATACGATGCATTGGTCGGCTCTATCGCGACCGCAGTACTAATCGACTCCAGCGCTCGCGCGTAATCCTTTTCTCTCGTGCTCTGCAGTGCTACCCCAAGGTGTGCGCTCGCCAAATCGGGTGCGATCGCCAGAGCCCGTTCAAAACCGGTAAGCGCCTGTTGATGTTTACCTTGTGCTGCCAGTGCATAAGCGCTGGCAGCCAAGATGTCCGCGTCTTGTTCTTCGGATAGCGCCAGCGCTCTGCGCAGTACCTTGCTCGCTCGAGCGTAGTTTCCCTGGCCCATGTGGATTGTGGCCAATTGCAACCACGCTTCGGGGTCGTCGGGTGCGACCTGTGTGGCGGACATTGCCGAAAGCTTTGCGGCATCCAGATTAAACATGGATTGTTCCACGTAGCTTCTAACGATCCAGTCGCTGCTTTGCGCGTTGGGCCCGTTGGTTATCCTCAGAGCCGATGACATCGCGTTATCATTTTTATTGAGAATCAGGCCGGTAATGGCACGTATCCGCTCTGCAGGTCGATACGTCTGCTGTGATGAGACCGAATCTGCCAGAGAAAACGCTTTGTCGAAATTGCCCGCCTGAAAGGCCTGCCAGGCGCTCTGAGTAACAGCATAGTGTGGGCCGTTTCTTTCGGTGTCGCTTCTGAAAAGGTTTTCCGCAGCGTAGCCCGCCGGTGGGCGTATCGTCCACTGTGCGGCATTGAGCGGATTGAGTAACACGCGTTTAAACGGCGCCTTGCCTTGCTCTGCAACGACTTGCTCACCAGAGATTGCTGTGACCCCGCCAAATTCATTGCTGGCGTCAACTTTTCCTTCCAGCATATTGACGAAGGTGCGCTGGTCTTCTGCTATGACCGTAAACTCCGTTCCGCGAACGGAAATCGATATGTGACTGGTATCAATCTCAATATCGGCGCTGCGGCTCTTGTTGCGAAACCACAGCTCGCCCTTCAATAGCCGGTATTTTGATTGAATGGCGCTGCTAACATTTGCGAACCAACCAGCGGTTTCGGCCACATTGTTGAGTGAAAACTCGCTGTTGGCATTCAGGCGAATAGCGGTTTCGTCGGCCAGCAATATGGCGACTCTGCCGTCGCTACCGGTAATGACGGTATCCCCGGTCGCTAGCGTTGCGCCCTGTTGCAGTGCATTTTCAGAACCGTTGCGTTGTAGAAAGGCGGAGCCTTCGACGGCGACAACCTTGGCTAATTCCTGCGCCTGTAAAACTGAGCAAAACAATAAAAGAATCGAGCTAAGCGTTTGAAATAAATATAGTTTCAGTTTTTTTTGGAGCCGGCCTGTGGCGCCCAGCTCGTTTGAGCTTGAACCGAATACACCACTGCTGGCAGATCCAGTCCACGGACTTTGATAGTTAGATGGACGCATGTTTTTCTTTGTCACTTGTCTTTTTGTACCCGGCGGTTCGTTTTTAGCGCTTCCATGATTTACTCTAGCGGCGCGCGCCCAGACAGGATGTATCAAAAAACACCTTTTGGCGGTATCCGATCAATCTGCGTGGGGCGCTGGCTTCGCTTCGATTTTACATTTTTCAGGGTTTTAGGCGCCATTATCCTTACTATCGTACAAAAAATGGGCGATAATTGCGGTTTGGATCTTTCAGGGAAGTGTGAGGGCAGCAATATCACGACAAGTGATTTTAATCATAATACTGGCCCCCTAAATTCCCTAATAATCGAATTCATCAGTGGATGGGGCTTTGATTAATCGTGTTTGTCTCTCCCGGCGCTAATCAAGATATAGCCTCATGCACTCGACTTGCATGGCCGATGCTGCGACTGTGTCGGTTATATGGTTTGTCGGTTGTTTTGGTAGAGGTTTTCCATAAGCGTTGGCGCAGCAAGGACTTTTCTAGAAAAGCAGAAACGATGTGGTCACTTAGAGTGGAAATAACAATGCGAGACTTAAAAGGCTCTATTGTAAAGCGCGCACAGATCGCGATCTTGACGCTTGCTGCCCTGGTTTGCGCTCAGCTCGCCACTGCACAGGATCCGCAGCAGAAGGTAGTGCCTGCTTCGCTGCTTGCGGGCGATAACTTCGGGTATTCGGTTGATATCGATGGCGATTACGCGGTGGTGGGTGCCGTCAATGACGGCGGTTTAGGCGCTAGCGCTGGAACGGCCTTCGTACTACAGCGAGTTGCAGGTACGTGGACTGAGGTTGCGGAGATACAGGGCAGCGACACTGCCGCGGGGGACTCGTTTGGCTACAGTGTTGCAATTTCGGGTAACGTGGTTGTGGTGGGTGCGCGTAGGCATGATACTGCCGGCACTAGCGATGCCGGAGCTGCTTATATTTTTAATGGCGCTAATGGGTGGAATCAGGCTCAGAAGCTTGTTGCCAGTGATGCCGAAGCATCGGATCGGTTTGGCGAGGATGTTGATATTTATGTCTCGGCTGATGGCGCTATTGATGTAGTCGTTGGGGCCTATCTTGAAGATACCGGAGCATCCGACGCAGGCGCAGCCTACATTTTTTCGTTCGATGGCAGTGCTTTTGTCGAGCAACAGAAAATTCAAGCAGTTGATGCTGATTCAGGTGATCAGTTTGCGCGGGCTGTTGCGATAACAAAAGATCGCGT
Source organism: uncultured Pseudomonadales bacterium (assembly GCA_964504585.1). Taxonomy (GTDB): domain Bacteria; phylum Pseudomonadota; class Gammaproteobacteria; order Pseudomonadales; family UBA7434; genus UBA7434. The sequence goes on from CAZDEW010000008.1 coordinate 20,661, forward strand.
GATCGTCGGCGCATACAGAGACGACGGCGCAGCTACCGATGCTGGCGCTGCCTATGTGTTCGACCGCAGTGGAGCTTCATGGACTCAAACTCAGAAGTTGCTATCGACGGATCCAGATATCGGCGATAACTTTGGGATTGACGTCGCCATTGATGGTAACCGTGCCGTTGTCGGTGCACACCTCGATGACGGTAATGCAGGTAATGGTGGCGCCGCTTATCTCTACACGATAAGCGATTGCGCCGGCGGAATTAATTGCGTGCGCCCCGACTGGACCGGGCAGCGGATCAACCCGGCTTCTTCTGCGGCCTCGGATTTCTTCGGGCACAACGTGGCAATAGATGGCAACGTGATCGCTATTGGTGCGTATTCTGCGGATCCTGGATCGATTGCTAACGCAGGCCGTGCTCACGTCTTTGCGATCACGCACGCGGGGCTTGTTGAGCAAGCGTACGTTGCTGCAGATGCCGCAGCGAGTGACAACTATTCACGGGGACTTTCGGTTTCAGGAAATATTGTCCTCGCGGGTGCAAGATTAGATGACGATAACGGATCAGACTCCGGCAGTGCCTATTTTATTGATATGGATTCGGATAGCGATGGTATGCCGAGCGTGTTTGAGCTGGCCAACGCCTGCTGCGATCCTGCACTGGATAACAGTGGTACCGATGCCGATGCTGACGGACTTCTTGATGCAAGTGAGTTTTTGGTGGTTACGAATCCCGCCTTGGCTGATAGCGATGCAGATACCTATAACGATGGCGATGAAATCACCACACTGTCAGATCCGCTTCTCTCTACCAGTCAGCCGATTGAAACGCGCTTGACAGCTTTTGATTTCGCGAACACGGATCAATATTCACGGCGAGTCGCAATCGATGGCGATACAGCGGTCGTCGGGAGCTATTTGGATGATGACCTGGGTTCATCTTCTGGTTCAGCTTACGTTTACGGTCGGAGTGGAAGCGGCTGGGTGCTGTTGCAAAAACTCGTTGCAAGCGACGGGCAGGCTAATGATCTGTTTGGTAGCGATGTGGATATTAGTGATGATGTGATTGTTGTCGGCGCGCAGGGCGATGATGATGCCGCAAATAACGCTGGAGCCGCTTATATATTTGTAAGGCAGGGCAATAGCTGGGTTGAACAGCAGAAAATCACAGCGGTCGGCGCCGTGTCCGGAGATGCGTTCGGTCAGGCCGTTGCCATTGATAGCAGCACTATAGTTGTCGGCGCATACTTTGATGACTCTGCAGCCAGCAACGCGGGCTCTGGGCATGTATTTATCAGAACGGGCGGCGTTTGGATGCATCGTGCGGAGTTGGTACCTGCCGATGGCGCTGTCGACGATAACACTGGCGCATACGTTGATGTCAGTGGCGATACCGTTGTGCTTGGAAGTTATCTTAACGATAGTGCTGGCTCGAATGCCGGTGCGGTTTATATCTTCGTTAACGATGGTGCAGGTGATAACTGGCTGCAACAGGCCAAGCTCGAGGCTAATGACGCCAGCGCCGGTGACAACTTTGGTTACTCCGTTTCGATTTCAGGGGATCGTCTTGCCGTTGGCGCTTATTTGAATGACGATCAGGGCACGAATTCAGGCGCCGCATATATCTTTCAGCGAGCTGGGCTCGCCTGGAGCCAGTCGCACAAACTCTTGCCCTCTGGTGGGGCGGCTTTCGATAACTTTGGTCGGGCTGTTGCGGTTGATGGTGACAATATTGTGGTTGGCGCGAATGGTGATGACACTGCAGCCAGCGGTGCAGGAGCAGCTTATCACTTCCACGACAATGCTGGCAGCATTACGCAGGGTGAGAAGTTTGTAGCAAGTGACGGTGCGTCTGGCGACACGCTGGGATTTTCGGTTGGGATTTCTGGCGATACGCTTATAGCCGGTGCCTACTTGAGTGACGCGAATGCAACTGCATCCTCTGGAGCAGCGTACATTTTTGAAGCGGATGCGGATAGTGATGGCCTGTTCAATATCGTTGAAACCGATACTGGCGTATTCAACGATAGTAACGATACCGGTACGGATCCTTTCAGCCCGGACGTGGACGGGGATGGTTTGCTTGACGGATTCGAAGTCGCCGCCGGGTTTAACCCATTTGTGACTGGAGAACAGCTGCTGGATGGGGATGGTGATGGTTTAAATAGTCTCGAAGAGCAGCAAGCAGGTAGTGATCCGTTACTGTTAGACACGGATGGTGATGGTTTCTCTGACAGTATTGAAGTCCAGGCAGGGTCTGATCCGTCTAGCGCGCTCTCCGTTCCAGATATGATTAAATTTTTAGCGGTTGATGGTGATCTGGAATCATTTAATTTCGGCCAGGCTATCGCTTCCGACGGCACCTATACGGTCATTGGTACTGAGGCGTTTTCCTCACCCGCACCGGAGGGTGCGGCCTACGTCTACCAGCTTAGTGGCGGTGGTTGGCAGTTCATGCAGAAGTTGCAGGCAAGCGATGGCGTGGGTGGAAACCGTTTTGGGAGTAGTGTTGCAATAGATGGCAACCGCATAGTCATTGGCGCTGAGGACGCAGACAAAGTCTACGTATTTGAGGTTTCCGGCGGAACCTGGTCTGAGGTAGATCAGCTCACGTCGCTAGACGTTGGCTTTAAGGACTTTGGTAGTGCCGTTGCTGTGAAGAGTAACGTAATTGTCGTTGGTGCAAGTGCAGACAGTATAGGGGCTGCGACGGCTTCAGGCTCGGCTTACGTATTCCGTAAAAGCGGAGGAGTCTGGGCGCAGGAACAAAAAATAACACCGCTAGATACTTCCACCAACGCAAATTATGGCGCCACAGTACAGTTATCTGATGATACCGAAACCATTGTTGTGGGCGCGCCCGCGGCGCCGGGGATCGAGGTTGGGGCTGGCGCTGTTTACGTTCATCAGTACGATGGGGCATTCTACGAGCAACAGGCGCGTCTTATCGCCAGCGATGGTACTACCAGCAGTTTGTTTGGTCAGGCTATCGCGTTGGACTCCAACGATAGCCTGGTAGTTGGAGCTCCTGAGGCCAATACCAACGGCGTTGATTCCGGCGCGGCATACTGGTTTACCCGTGCCGAGACAAGCTGGACCCAGCGTCAGATTCTAGCTTCTAGCGATGCCAAGCAGTTTGATCAGTTTGGTTCTTCGGTCGCAATCGTTGGTAATGTCATTGCGGTTGGTTCGCAGAACGATTTTGAAGGGGCGGTTTCGAGTGGCGCTGTTTCGCTTTTTTTACGAACTGGGGGTGTTTGGTTAGATAAGGAGATCAGACCGTTCGATGGAACGGGTGATCAACGATTTGGGTCGGCGGTAGCGTTAAGCGGCAAGTGGTTGTGGGTGGGATCAAGAAGGGACAATGCGCAGGCCTATCGTTCCGGATCTGCTTATGTGGTTAACCTTGATCTGGACGCCGATGGGCTTTCGACCCATTTTGAAGAAATTTATGGCTTCGATCCATATGCTCAAGGAGAGCAATTACTGGATTTCGATGGGGATGGGGTTTCCAATGCGAGTGAAGAGCAGGTAGGCACAAGCCCATTGAACCAGGATTCGGATGCCGACGGCTTTAGCGATCAAAACGAAATCCTCGTTGGCAGTGATCCAGTGGATCCATTCTCAACACCGTTATACCAGTCGGTGGTTTCTGGATCGCCCTTGAACATCAGTTTCGGTTCGCATATTGCTGTCGGTAATGATGTTGTAGTTGTTGGCGCACGCGGAGGCACTAATAGCGTTAATAGCGAGGGAGTTGCTTACGTATATGAGCGCGATGCCAACGGTGCATGGGTGATTGTGCAAACGCTGGAGTCATCTGACCCTGCAAACGCATTTAACTTTAGCGTAGGTGTTGCGGTTCACAATGATACGATTGCTGTGGGTAGTGCGGGCGACAATACAATTGCCAATGGCGCGGGCTCGGTAGAAATATTTGTGCGCGATGCGATGGGGGTATGGAATTCGCAGCAAGTTCTTTTTGCACCCGATGCGGAGGCTGGCGATGAATTCGGAACAGAACTGGTCGTTGAAAACGACCGGCTGGTTGTCGGAGCTTTTGAAGAGGGACTACCAGAAGAATCCGGTTCGGTATACGTTTTTGACAGGGTAGGAACCAACTGGAGTTTTACGCAGAAGATTGTTCCTGCCGGTTTGGGGATTGGTAATCAGTTCGGTTTTAAAGTCGATCTTTCGGGCGATACGCTGGTTGCGGCGGCTAGACCGGATGGTATTGGCACCGAGGGGGAAGTCTATGTCTATGTGTTTGATGGAATGAGCTGGGCGTTGCAGCAAGTGCTAACCAGCCCTGAGATCAATACATTCTTCGCCACTAGCGCGGCGATTAGCGGCGATACCATACTGGTTGGCGATGTTGTGTCGGCGGCTGTGCGACCTGATGTAGGTTCAGTGAGAGTATTTGAGCGGTCAGGCACAACCTGGAGTGAGACGCAGGTGTTTGCACCGCTCAGCGCCGGACCTGGAGATTTCTTTGGCTTTGGTGTTGAGATGGACGGCAATTCCGCAATCATAGGCTCGCCCTTTAGCCCTTCTGGTGGCGATGTCTATATTTACAGCCTAATCAATGGAAGCTGGCAGGAGCAGAGTCAGCTCGTCGCCAGCCAGGGTCAGCTATTTGGCTTTGCCATAGATATTGCGGGTGACATTGCTGCGGCGACATCGGTCAACCCAGAGACCGTTTACATCAATATCGATGACCTGGACACAGATGGTGTAACTCGTTCCAATGATAACTGCCCATCGGTACCGAATGCGGATCAACTGAATGGCGATAGCGATGCCTTTGGCGATGTCTGTGACCTCGACGATGACCCTGTGCCAATGTTGGACGCTGGTTTGCTGGATATCAATAATCTGTCTGTACTAACGGGCGGTGCATTGCTTACCAGTGTTGACGTAACACCGGGCCAGGCTTTGGATTTTACACCTGACGTTGGCTACGAGGGACCTGCGTCGCTGTGTTTTGAATTGAACAACCAGCCTGGCTGGCTGGATATGAACCCTGCAAGCGGCAGGATCCTGGGTACACCCAATAATCAGGAGTTCGGCAGCACCAATATTGAATGGCGTGCAGTCGAAGCGGCGATTCCGCCGGTTGGTCAGATCGTCGACTGTGACACTCTATTGCTCGCAGGCGCTCAGGACTTTACCAGCGGCGCTATTACGCTCAATGTGCTCGACACTTTTGCGCCCACTGTTTCTTCAGTGCCCGCGAACGGCGGGGTGTCGCAAACATCGGTGTTGGTCACCATGACCTGTTCTGAAACCATCGGATCCGGCTGCGCCAGTATCGAAATCGTGCTCGATACTTCTCTGCCATATGACGAGGAGCCAACCACAGTCCTCGCGCTTGACGGCAACAACCAGGCTCAATTCGATGTCACGATGAGCGGTAGACTGCGGTTCCGTTCAGTCGATGTCGCAGGCAATAAAAGCCCGATCAGTGAAATTGATTTTGTAATTGACGCGATTGATCCCTTGATCAACATCGCTGCACCTACGCAAGCATTCGTGACGACAACTCAGGTGCAGTTTGTCGGTGCCGCCGACGATGTGGGAACTGGCGTTGACTCTATTGTGTTGGATATTAGTGATACGCCGGTTGGCGGAAGTAATAATCCATCCCAAGTCGTGGCTACTCATAAAACCTCGGGTGACTGTACCGGCGATGCGGGCGATGGCTCGTCCCCCGTTGTGATTGCAGCACCTTGTTGGGAAGCAAGCTATACACCGGCATCAACCGATGGAGCGATTACCTATTCCGTCACGGTTACCGATTTCGTTGCCAATTCACAAACTGTTGCCGGTGGGTTTGAGAACTATTCAGGCCCTGCGCAAACGACAGAGCTGCAACTTGAGAATATCACCTCCAATAGTCTTCCTTTCGAGGGGGATGTTGATTTGGCCTATGGTTTTGATGTGATCGGAAACAGTGCTGCTGATCTATCGGCAGAAACAGTCGTGGTTACCATTACCCCACCAACGGGCTCCGTGAATCCGCCGACCGTACTCAACCTCAATCCAAACAGCTCCGGCCAGTTAACTCTTACTGGGCTGGGTAGCAGCAACTACGCGCCAGCGCCGGCGTTTCGTTTTAACGAGAAAGGAGTCTGGGCGATTCAGGCATCGTATGCGGGATCCGTTCGCTATACAGCGAGCAATAGTCTGGTCGAGGACGTTGTGGTTGGCACTAGTGCAGGGTATGCGGTGTTAATTCAGGGTCAGGCGTCTACATCGAATAATGACGGTCTGGCGTCCTATAACCGAACGCTCAACCGTGTCTACGATACATTGAAGCGTCGCAACTTCGATGACCAGAATATTTTCTACTTTAACTTTGATGCGACGCAGGATGTGGATGGTAACGGCATTCCCGATAATATTCTGCTGGACGGCAAGGGCATTGACGCCGACATCGATATTGTTGGCAAGGCAGGCATTCAGGCACAGATACAGAATCTGTTCTTCCTGATGAACAGCAATCCGGCGCCGCTTTATGTAGTGATGGTGGATCATGGTCGCCGTGTCAATGGCGGCACACCAACGGCGAGCAGTGAGTTCCTGTTAGGTAACGCAAGCGACGGAGACACCGCAATAACGCCCGTTGAGCTGGATAATTGGCTCGATGCTCTGGAAAGCAATCTCAATGCAGAGGCCGCACTAGAGCCCCGTGTGATTATTAACGGTTCCTGTTACTCCGGTGGCTTTATCGAACCGCTCACTGGTATTAACGGTGTGGCAGCTACTACGCTGGGTGGTGACCCCTTGTCGGAGCGAATCGTTATCACCTCGTCTGCGCCTGACGAAGTGAGCTACAAAGGCCCGCTGGAGGATGCGTCAGATCCCGATTCTCGAGCAGGCGAATACTTTATCGAGTCCTTGTTCGACGCACTGGATGGCGGCGTGACATTGCTCGATGCTTTCCAGGTAGCGACTAGAGATACAGAGGAGTTTACCCGTGGGGAAGATAACGGCGCGTTTAACGGACTTTTCCTCGATGACGCTGTGCAGCACCCACTGGTTTGTGACAATGGTGATGGTATTGGCTCTAACACGATTCAGGATGCGCTAATCGATGATGCGTTGGCGGCCGAGCCCGGTTTTACAGGATTTAGTGATGGAAACAGGATTGCGAAGCTCTATCTCGGTAATGCCTCGCAGTCATCGACGAATTCGCTGCTGAACCCTGCGGCTGTCTCGCTGGCGACTTCAACGACTTTTCTTCCCGCAGGGACCGCCTTGCCCGCAGACAGTGAAGTGCTGATCACCATCCAGCCTAACGATAATTTGGAAACTGCTGCTGCTTTTGTCGAGGTGAGAGCGCCTGCCCAGGTCCTGCCCGGTGGTGATGTAGGGGGTACGTTCCCGACCGAGCAATTGGAGGCGACGCAGCTGAATCGACTCGGTTTGGATGCGCCCGGTTTTGCCGGCTGCCCGACGGTTCCCGCGACCTGGTGCCGTACCGAGGGAAGCTTCACCGCGCCCGGCAAGTATGAGGTGTATCACTATGTCATTGATGATGAAACTGCGGCGCTCTCTGAGGGTGTGCGAACCCTTGTCTATAAAAACAAAGGCGCCAACGATTTTGCAACGACAAATGAGCCTACTGTGTTTGATCTCTCTGCGCCTGCGAATGGTGCGGCGATTGACGGGTCTGTGGCGATATTGAGCTGGGGCAGCAGTAGTGATGTGGATGGGTTAACGTATACCGTGCGCGTTTGCGAAAACGAAGCTGATATCGATAACCCGGTCAATCCGGCGAACTGTACGGATTATCTCGAAGTGCCACGTACCTTCTTGGGTGTTACCGGATTGCGTGACTTTAACGATCAGAACCAGCCGGTCGTTTATAGCTGGGGCGTCGAGGCAGTCGATAACTTTGGTACGGTCACCAAGGCTGGTAGCGTCAGTAATCCTCCGCGCTCAACCTGGACCTTTACTGCAGACAACGCTAATGCGCCCACTGGCCTGATAAGAGGTTATGTGCAGTCGCGTTCAAATCCCGCGCTGTTTTTAGATAACGCTTCGATCGCCGGTGTGAGTTCGACATTCTCCGATAGCAGCGGCTTTTATACGCTGACCTTAGATCAGGGCATCGCGTCGATTACGGCGAGTAAGGGTGGCTTTGTTGCCGAGAATCAGCTAGCGGTGATACAAGCAGGTTTAGCGGTCGACCTGAATTTTGCGCTGGATGAAGACATTCCTGACAGCGATAGCGATGGTGTCGACGACAATACGGACAACTGTATCAACGATGCGAATCCGGGTCAGGAAGATTTTGACAGTGACGGTCAGGGCGATGCCTGCGACAGTGATGATGACAACGATCAGATCAGCGACGCTGATGAAAATAGCATGGTGCTTGATCCGACCAATTTGCTGGACCCATTAAATGCTGCCGATGCATCGATCGATAGCGATGGTGATGGACTCAGCAATCGCGATGAAATCAATATACACGGAACCGAGATTTTCACCGCCGATACCGACGGTGATGGAATTAATGATGGCGACGAGATCAACGCAGGGTCGGACCCCAATGACTCTAACAGCACACCTGTTGAGATCAATGTACCTATCTCACCATGGTATGGTCTGATTTTGTTGGCAATGCTTGTTGCAGTCAGAAACGTATCAGCGGGTTTCTTGAGTAAAAATCGGGCCGCTAGACATTGATTTCTATGCTTTTCTAAGTCGCTGATATTGAAAAGGAAAGTTTTGCATTCGAGACCGCTTTCATCTGGATCTGAATGCGTGCCTATTTTTGTCTCGAGTGTGCGGCGGGAATCGCGTAATCTACCGAAAATAATAGTCGGCGCGGTGTGATATTTTGCACCTGATGTTTGATCGGCCTGATTACTTGCGCAGGTCGGCGACGTACACTGCTTACAGTCATATACAGGCAGGCAGAGGATAACAATGCAAAACAACCTTTCGAAGTGCTGGCCATTTTCACGCTTAAATGCACTCGCTGCGGTCACGACAGCAATATTTTTTTTACTATTAAGTAGTTCCGTACAATCCCTGCAATACATCGATTTTGAAGACGGGCAGCCTGTTCAGCAAGATCTGGTAGAGTTTGATTTAATCGATGCTATTTTCGGTGGAGGGCCGTACGCAGAGTGGTTGGTTGAGGTCGACCCACAAGATAGCGACGGTTTTGTGTATCGTATTTCCGGGATCGGCGCGCCTCCGGCAGTATTATCGGGCGGCGAATCTACGCTAACTACGAACAACCATGGTCAGCTTTTAGCTTGTACCGAGTTTACCGACTGGGTGGTGGGATCCAATATTGGATTGACTCTCAGGGACGGTACCGGGCTTGTGACGCAATCGTATGCACTTCAATACACTGATAGCGCCAATCTTAAGATAAGTGTGCTGGATCAGTCAGGCGGTATCGGTGCATTTACTGATATTTCATCGACACCTGTAGCATTAAATCCCTCTGAGCGCTATCGCATGTGCCTTCAGCGAAACGGCAATGCTTTGACGTATTGGTTGTGGCAGCTCTCTGGTCCAGCAGGGGCAAATTTAGTCATAACGGCAACGACGAATGACCTAATCTCGTCGTTAGCGTCTGTCAATCTTTTTGCTGGTATAGCTGTCAATAACCCACTTATAACACCCTTGGCATCAGTTGCTTTCGATAATGTTTTTGTTGTAGGCGGACTCGGATTTGGTGATAGCGATGGTGACTCCATTCCAGATCTCGCTGAAGTACAGAATGGCCTGAACCCCGGAGATGCCGATAGTGATGGCGATGGTCTTTCGGACTTCGATGAATTGACGGTGCATGGGACCAACGCGACGTTGGCCGATACCGACGCAGACGGCTTTAACGATGGACTGGAAGTTGGTTTTGGTACGGATCCTAACGACAGGTTTGAGAGTCCGATTCAAACAAAGATTGTAGCGAATGATGGCGCGGCTTTCGACCGCTTTGGTGGCAGCGTCGCAATATCCGGAGACACTGCGCTAGTCGGGTCGGCGCTAGATGACGATAACGGCAGTGCATCTGGTTCGGTGTACGTGTTTATCAAGGTCGCAAATGTCTGGGTACTGCAACAGAAACTGGCGGCTAGTGACGCCGAGGCGGGTGACAAATTTGGCCTGTCTTTAGCTCTGGAGGATGACACCGCTATTGTCGGAGCGCCGGAGGAAGACTCCGTCGGCAGTGTCCGCGGAGCCGCTTATGTGTTTACTCGCAGCGCCGGTGTATGGACTGAACAGCAAAAAATTATCGCTAGCGATGCCGAAGATTTCGATCAATTTGGAATTAGTGTTGCAATTGACGGAGATAGAGCAGTTATAGGGGCCTCTTTTGAAGATGCTGCTGCCAGCAACGCCGGCGCGGCCTACATGTTTTCCCGCGGTGCCGGGGTCTGGAGCGAAGATCAGAAAATTCTGGCGAGTGATGCCGAGGCAGATGACCGTTTCGGACATAACGTTGCGGTGTCCGGTGATATCGTTGTAATAGGTGCTGGACGGGAAGATTCCGGTGGCCAAGACGCGGGAGCTGCCTACGTGTTTGCATTTACAGGCGTTAGCTGGGCTGAGCAGCAAAAGCTGGTAGCGAGCACCGCTGACCCATCTGATCAGTTCGGCAGTAGCGTTGCTGTTGATGGGGATACGATTTTAATTGGAGCTAATGGGGATGATGATGGTGGTAATAGCGCAGGTGCGGCCTATGTTTTCGAGTCGGAGTCCGGTGTATGGGTAGAGCAACAGAAATTGATGGCCAGCGATGCAGCGTCCGGAGACAACTTTTCCACCCAGCTATCAATCGAGGGTGACGTCGCCGTAATCGGTGCGGCTCTCAATGATGACGCGGGCAATTCTTCCGGATCTGCGTATATTTTTGCGCGGCAGCATAATGGTACTTGGTCAGAGTTGCAAAAATTCACGGCGATAGATGCGGCGGGCGGAGATCGGTTCGGCTCCGCTGTGGGCGTATCGGCGCATACGGTGATTGTGTCTGCAGAAGCTGAGCATGCTAACGGGTTGAGCGATGCGGGTGCGGCCTATGTTTTTGATCTCGATGTAGATAACGATAATGTTTTAAATATTACCGAAACACAAATCGGCACGGATTTGTTTAATGATGATTCCGACGGTGACGGTTTGCTTGACGGCTTTGAAGTGCAGTTTGGCTTTGATCCGTTAGGAGCCGACGAATCGCAGCTCGATGGTGATAGTGATGGTCTAAGCAATATTGTCGAACAAAGCGCGGGCACAGACCCGACAGATTCGGATTCTGATAACGATGGCCTACTGGATGGTGTTGAAAACAACTCGAGTGTTTTTACGGGCCCGACTAGCACAGGGACAGATCCGCTCGATAAGGATTCCGACGGCGACGGTGCTTTAGATGGTGATGAGGTTTTGTTTGGTACCGATCCGAATAATCCCAACGACACACCGCCTTATCAGCGGCGCGTCGGTGCTGGTGGAGAGGGTCCTAATAAGAGTGTCGCAATCGAAAACGATCTAGCCGTTGTCTCCGAGGACAATGGCGCTGTCCTGGTCTATGAACGCATAGCCGGAGTGTGGCAGGAAACTGCGCAGCTGTTTGCTGATACCCCCGGAAACACTCAATTCGGTTTTGCCCTGGCGATTTCAGATGGACGCATCGCAGTTGGTTCACCGAGCGATGATACGCAGGCCAGCAATACAGGGGCTGTGTATGTTTTTGCTAAGGGCACAATGGGTAACTGGCAGCAGCAAGTCAAGTTGTATGCGCCCACCCCCGGTGTGTCGGATGCGCTTGGCGCCGCTGTTAGCTTTGATGAAAAGCGACTCGCTGTGGGCGCACCTTGTAGCGCTTGTGCGACGCCAGGTTACGCTGTGGTTTACAACGAAATTGATGGTGTTTGGGATACTGGAACTGTAGTTGTCGCAAGCGATGGCGATGTCGGTGATGAGTTTGGTCATACACTATCGGTGCGTGATGGAAGATTAGTGATTGGTGCGCCGTTGGATGATGCGCTTGCGGTCTTGCGCTCGGGAGCCGTTTACGTATTCTCTGAAGGCGTCGGCGGCTGGAATCAGGACGTGAAACTGGTCGCGCCGGATATTGGGTCTCAGGACGATCAGTTTGGCTATAGCTTGAGTCAGTCTGGCGATACGCTGCTAGTCGGCGCTTGGCGGGATCCTGTTGATGCGGCAAATAGCGGCTCGGCCTACGTTTTTCTTCGCGAAGGAGACAATTGGAATCTCGAATCAAAACTGTTGGCACAAGATGGCAGTGAGAATGATTTTTTTGGGCGCAGTGTATGGCTCGATGGCAACACAGCGGTTGTTGGTGCAACTGATGGATTAAATCCTGGCGAGTTTAACCCCAATGCCGGTATTGGAAAGGCTTATGTATTCAGCCGAACAGCAGGAAACTGGACGCAACAGTCACTGACGGCGGTCGAGGTAAAAGCCGGTAGTAACTTTGGCTATAGTGTTGCGGCCAGTGGCGACACGGCTCTTGTTGCAGCGAGGGGCAGTGATCAGGATGCAGAACATGCCTACTTTTTTGATCTGGATCTGGATGATGATGGCTTACTAAACCAGTTCGAGATTGCCAATGGGTTCGATCCCAATGTTGCAGGAGACGATTCGCTAGACCCAGATGGTGATGGCCTGTCGAGTCTTGACGAGCAGAGCGCCGCAACCGACCCCAATAACGACGACAGTGATGGCGACGGCTACACCGACGGTGTGGAGGTATCTCTGCAAACTGACCCGCTGTTTGCGGGTGAAAGACCAGATCTGGCTGGCCTGGAGCCCGCCGGTTTGGCCGTTGGTGACCTTTTCGGCGCGCCTATCGATATGTCTGGCTCCTACGCAGTGGTTGGCGCGGCAGATGACGACACCCTGGGTTTTGCGTCAGGCGCTGTTTATATTCTAGAGCGAGCTGCTAATCGCTGGACTCTTGACCAGAAGTTAACCGCATCAGATGGCGCCGCATTTGATCGTTTTGGCAAGCGTGTAGCGATTGATGGCGGAACCATTGCTGTTTCCACGCCCGATGCAGATGCCGTTTACCTGTTTGCGCAGGTTGGTGGTGTATGGTCCGAGCAATCTATTATTTCTGCGCCTCCAGCGGCTGGTGGAGCTTTCGGTATCGCGATGGACTTGCAGGGCGATGTGTTGATGGTTGGCGATAGTTTCTCCGGCAACGGGCAGGTATTTATCTATAACAGAACTTCAGGTGTATGGTCTACAGTCCCCGATCAGACCATTAACTCTGCGCCGGGGGTATTTCAGGCTTCTAGCGGTCATCGCTTCGGCAGTAATCTTGTTATTGACGGTGATACCGCAATGATCGCGGCTATATCGGATGTGAACTTTGAGGAGAGTTACGTTTTCGCATTCCGTAACATCGCAGGTAACTGGGTTTATGAAGATCAGTTGGTAGGAAGTGGTATTGACTTTGGGACACTGGTCGACGGTGAAGATTTTGGTCGAGCGCTTGCCTTGCAGGGTGATACTGTTTTTATAGGCTCGTTAAATGATGGGGCTATCGGCGATCAGGCCGGCACGGCGCATGTCTTTACACGTAGTGGATCAGTATGGAGTGAATTGCAGGTGCTCGCCGGATCCGATACAGCAGCATTTGATTTCTTTGGTGGGTCTATCGCCATTAATCAAGATACCGCGTTGATTGGCGCAACTGGACACAATGGTCTGGGTACTAATGCTGGTGCAGTTTACGAATTCCAGTTTAACGGCATCAACTGGGTGGAGGTTGACAAGCTACAAGCTCCGGACGGAAATGAGTTTCATCGTTTTGGTTTTGATATTGCGGCGGTTGGTGATTTTTCGTTAGTCGGCGCCCTCGGATTTGAGTCAAATAGCGGAAAGGTCTATGCCTACACTGACGATACCGACCAAGATTTGTTTTCCGCTTCAGTCGACAATTGCCCCGAGGTGGCGAACAATGATCAGGCTAATCTGGATGCAGACAGTTTTGGAGATGCTTGTGATCTGGACGCAGATGGAGACAACGTTCTTGATGGCGCGGTTCCACCGAGCTTGGCGATTGCGCCCCCCGCTACGAGCGTTAGCTTTGTTCCATCACCAGCTTATCAGGGGCCCAATGCCCTTTGCTACGAAATCGACAATGCACCGAGCTGGCCAACAGCTAGTTTCGACAAGGTAAGCGGGCAATTCAATGCGACGCCCAGTCACGACGACTATGGCAGCAATGCCAGCAATATCGTCATAACGGCAACAGAAGTACCTGCGGGCACTGACGTAAATAGTGACAGCTGCGTAAACCTGGCAATTGCTGGTGCCCAAAGCTTTTCCACTTCAAGTTTCGATCTGACTGTGCTCGATGTGTTACCACCAACCGTTGTGCCCGCGCAGGCTAACGGTGCAGTGTTCAATCAGTTGACTATCGTCAACTTCACCTGCTTTGATGCCGGCAGCGGTTGCAGCCAGATTTACTACACTTTAGATGGCAGTGATCCTCAGCCGGGGGCGCCAGGTACGATGGCTTCCGGTTCATCTGTTGCTGCGATCGCGATCAGTATGGATACGACAGTGAAGTACTTTGCGGTCGATAACGATTATATTGATGACGTGTCAACCCCACTAAATCGCTCTGCGATTGAGAGTCAGAGTTTTATCGTTGACTCCGTTGCGCCTGTCCTTGCAATTACCAGCCCCACTTCAGGCCAGCTACTGGATCAGACCGGCCCCGATATTCTCATGACCGTTGGTGATATCGGCGTAGGTCTTGGTACCGTTTTCCTTACGGTAACGGGTGATGACGGATCGACGATCGTAAGCAACTCACAGGTCTGCGGTGTACCGCTCGCTTCGCTATGTGATGGCGTAAGTTTCGCAAACTTTCCCCAGATTAACCTTGACCTCTCGGCACTGGCCTTTAGTAACGATGTTATCTACACGGCTGTGGCGACGGCAAGTGACGCCGCAGGTAATGCAGCGATGGATTCCGTATCCTTCGAGGTTTTTGTAGGCGCGCAAATTGATACTGAGCTGGAGCTTGAAAACATCACCTCCAACAGCTTACCCTTTGAGGGTGATGTGGATGTAACCTACCGGTTGAGCGCGGGCAGTGCTGCCGGCGATCTTTCCTCCGAGTTGTTGACGGTTACCATTACGCCACCTGCAGGTTCGCTTACCGCGCCGACGATTCTCAACCTCAACCCCAATAGCAGTGGACAGTTGACGTTAACTGGGCTAGGTAGCAGTGACTATGCGCCAGCGCCCGCGTTCAGGTTTGATGAAAAAGGTGTCTGGTCTGTACAGGCTGATTATGCAGGCTCAATCCGCTACGGTGCCAGCAGTTCATTTGCTGAGGATATCGTCGTGGGTACCAGCGCAGGCTACGCGGTGTTAATCCAGGGGCAGGCTGCAACAAGTAATAGTGATGGACTTGAGAGCTATAACCGTACCCTGAACCGCGTGTACGACACGCTCAAGCGTCGCAACTTCGATGACCAGAATATTTTCTACTTTAATTTCGATGCCACGCAGGATGTGGATGGCAATGGCATTCCCGATAATATTTTGTTGGACGGCAAGGGCATCGACGCCGACATCGATATTGTTGGGAAGGCAGGCATACAGGCACAGATCCAGAATTTATTCTTCCTGATGAACAGCAATCCGGCGCCGCTGTATGTGGTGATGGTGGATCACGGTCGTCGCGTTAATGGTGGTACGCCCACGGCGAGCAGTGAGTTCCTGATCGGCAATGCGGTCGATGGTGACACCACGATAACGCCGGTCGAGCTGGATGGCTGGCTGGATACGTTGGAGAGTAATCTCAATACTGAAGCCGCGCAGGAGCCTCGGGTGATTATCAACGGCTCCTGTTATTCCGGCGGATTTATAGAGCCGCTTACTGGTGTTAACGGTGTTGCCGCGCAAACCAGTGGTGGTGATCCGCTGTCGCAGCGTATAGTAATCACGTCTTCTGCCCCTAACGAAGTGAGCTACAAGGGGCCGCTCGAAAACGCTGCTGATGCTGATTCCAGAGCGGGAGAGTACTTTATCGAGTCGTTGTTTGATGCATTAGATAGTGGTGTCACCTTGCTGGATGCGTTTCAGACGGCAACTGCCGACACCGAAGCATTTACACGTGCAGAGGATAATGGCTCCTTTAACGGTCTGTTCCTCGACGATGCGGTGCAGCACCCGCTGGTCTGTGACAACGGTGACGGTGTTGGCACGAATGCCATACAGGATGCGCTGATAGACGATGCACTGGCGGCGGAGCCCGGTTTTAGCGGCTTTAGCGACGGTAACCGTATTGCTAAATTGTATTTGGGTAACGCCTCGCAGTCGGCGATTAATTCCCTGTTGGTGCCTGCCGCGGTATCTGCAGCCACGCCGACCGTTTACCTGCCGCCGGGCACTGCTTCGCCGGCTGACTCGGAAGTTCTGCTAGCCATTGAACCCAATGACAATAACGAGACGGGCGCAGCTTTTGTTGAAGTGCGTGCCCCGCAGGCAGTGTTGCAGGGCGGTGACGTCGGCGGTACCTTCCCAACCGAACAGCTCGAGGCAACTCAGCTTGCACGTCTGGGACTGGATGCACCTGGTATTAACGGTTGCCCCACGAATCCGGCTACCTGGTGTCGTACGGAAGGTACGTTTACTGACCCGGGTAAATACGAAGTCTATCACTATGTGATCGATACTGAGACTAATGCGCTCTCTGATGGTGTGAGAACACTCGTCTATAAGAATCGGGGCGGCAACGACTTTGTGACGACTAACGAACCCACGGTGTTTGATCTCTCTGCACCTGCGAACGGGGCGGCGATTGACGGTTCGGTGGCAATACTGAGTTGGACGCCGAGTAGCGATGTTGACGGGCTAAGCTACACAGTGCGCGTCTGCGAAAACGAAGCGGACATCGATAACCCGGTCGACCCAGCAAATTGTACTGATTATCTCGAAGTTCCTCGCACCTTCCTTGGTATTACGGGCCTGCGTGACGTTAACGACCAGAACCAGCCGATTGTCTACAGCTGGGGCGTCGATGCGGTAGACAGCTTTGGCACCGTGACCCGGGCGGGGAGTGTGACCAATCCACCTCGGTCGATCTGGACGTTTACCGCGGATAGCGCCAATGCGCCTACGGGTCTCTTGCGTGGTTATGTGCAATCGCGTTCCAACCCTGCGCTGTTTCTCGATAATGCCTCTGTCGCAGGTGTGAGTTCGACATTCTCAGATAGCAGCGGCTTTTATACGCTGACCTTGGATCAGGGTATCGCGTCGATAACTGCCAGTAAGGGGGGCTTCGTTGCCGAAAACCAGCTAGCGGTGATACAGGCAGGTTTGGCGGTGGACCTGAATTTTGCGCTGGATGAAGACATTCCTGACAGCGATAGCGATGGTGTTGATGACAACACGGACAACTGTATCAACGATGCCAATCCCGGTCAGGAAGATTTTGACAGTGATGGTCAGGGCGATGCCTGCGACAGTGATGATGACAATGATCAGATCAGCGACGTCGATGAAGATAGCATGGTGCTTGACCCGACCAATTTGCTGGACCCATTAAATGCTGCGGATGCATTAATCGATAGCGATGGTGATGGGCTAAGCAATCGCGATGAAATCAATATACACGGAACCGAGATTTTCACCGCCGATACCGACGGTGATGGAATCAATGATGGCGACGAGATCAACGCGGGGTCAGACCCTAATGACGGTAACAGTCTGCCTGAAGAGATCACCG
Source organism: uncultured Pseudomonadales bacterium (assembly GCA_964504585.1). Taxonomy (GTDB): domain Bacteria; phylum Pseudomonadota; class Gammaproteobacteria; order Pseudomonadales; family UBA7434; genus UBA7434. The sequence continues at coordinate 38,390 of CAZDEW010000008.1, forward strand.
TGCCGATCAGCCACAGCTATATTTTGCTGTTATTCGCTGCGAGCTTGCTAATCGTACAGTACGGTCGGCGAAAGATTGGACGATAGCTGCTGCGGCTCTTCTGCGCGCAGTACGCCAGTACAAACTCTGACTTGCACTCGACGGCAATCTGGAATTCAATAGCCTTGTTTGGGGGCGCTTGCTTTCGGCCTGTCATGAGTGAGCTATTACAATAATGAGTTATAGGGATTAGCGTGTGATCAAACCACTTGTTCTTTTAGTGATACCTGCGCTGTTTGCGTGCTCTGCGGACCCAGGCACCTCAGTAGAGCCTGCGGAGCAAAAGCCTATTGTTGTCTCTACCGTGGTAGTTGAGCCTGGTACCTTGCAGCGGTCATTTTCTTCCTACGGGTCGCTCATACCCTCATCCGAGTTTGAAATCAGCGCCGACGTGGCTGCAATCGTGAGGGAGGTTAAGTTCGATGAGGGGCAGCAGATAAAAGCAGGTGATACGCTGCTAATTCTCGACGACAGCAAATATCAGCTACAGCTGCGCACTGCTAAAGCGAGGCTTGGCTCGGCGGTTGCCGCGCTTGAGGAGGCTCGCGCTAATCATGAAAAAAATGCCAGCGTTTTCTCGCGAGGCGCTATTTCCGAGCTGCAGTTCCAGCAAAGCAAGTCGCGGCTGGACTCTGCGCAGTCCAATGTAGAGGCCGCTCGAGCCGAGACGGCGCTGGCTCAGAAAGACCTTGCAGCGACAGTCATTACCAGCCCCGTTAGCGGACTGGTAACAGAAAGAAATATTGAGCCAGGCAAGAACATCACACCACAGTCGAGTGTCGGTGTGATCAGCGGTTCCAATCTGTTCTGGGTCGAAACCTACGTGTCACAGAAAGACGTTAATTTGCTTTCTGTGGGTATGGCCTGCGATATTCAGGTGAGCGGTGTGGGCGAAGGCAATGCCTCGCTGAGAGGGGCGGTGGATATTATTGCCAGCTCTGCAAACAAGAATACCGGTAACTACAGAGTGCGAGTAGCGCTCAGCGATCCGAGAAATCGACTGCGCGATGGCATGATGGCTCGAGTCACCTTCGATGAGATTTTTGAAGAGTCCGTATTGGTAGTGCCCCGCGCCGCCGTTGTTGATTACCACCGTCAGTTTGCCGTCTATCGCTATATTGATGGAATTGCAAAGCGAGTTTTTCCGGAACTCTCAATTGGTAACGCAAATAGCTACGTCGTTAACGCAGGTGTTTCAGCAGGCGATGAGATCATTGTCAAGAACGTTAACGCAATTACCGATGGCACTCGCGTTGTTAAAAACTAATGCTTGATCTTGCCGAGCCATCAATCACATCCCGTCGAGTAATAGCCCGCGCATCAATAGCCTGCCTATGAAATCGATAATCAGCTATTTTATTGAGCGTCCTTTACTGGTCAATCTCCTGATGGCCTTTTTCCTGCTAACCGGAATTGGCTCTCTGGTTAGCTCGCAGTTTAATACCTACCCGGACTTTGATAATGGCCGCATGCTGGTCGAAACCAAATACCCCGGTGCTGGTGCAGAAGATGTGGAGCTAAAAATAACAACGCCTCTGGAGCGGGAGTTGTTGCACGTTGACGGTATCAGGAAAGTTGTCTCTAACTCGATGGAGGGCTTGTCGACGATCAAGCTCGAAGCAGATCCCAATGCGCCATCTGCTTCCTACGAACTTATCGAAAAAGACATCCGCTCGGCGATCGACCGCGCCATGTCATCGTTGCCAGGTGATTTGCAATCATTGCCCGAGGTAAGCAGGCCGGAGTCGACAAAAAACTATGCCTTGATGCAGGTTGTGATCACGGGTTCCGTCTCGGAGGAGCGGCTACAGGAGATTTCACGGCTCGTGCGCCGGGAAATGCGCAATATTCCTGGCGTGGCGGGTATAGACAGATCCGGGTATCGCCAGCGAGAGGTCAAAGTCCTGATTGATGAGCTGAAGATCAAGCAGCTGGGTTTGAGCTATGCAGCGGTGATCGCGGCTGTGCAAAGTCGAAATGTCTCAGAAAGTGGAGGTTCAGTCGATTCTGTTGCTGGAGAGCAGGAAATCATCGCAGTTGGTCAGTTTGAAGATCCCAAAGATATAGAGGATGTCATTCTTTTTCAAGGAAACACCGGTGATCTGGTGAGGCTAGGGGATGTTGCCAGAGTGATGTACGACTATGAGAAGCCCTCTGTTCGTACCCGCCACAATGGCTTTCCCTCAATTACGCTGTTGCCCCGGGCCGAAGACGGGGCCGACCGAATGGGGATCGCAGAGTCAATACGAGCTTACCTGATTTCAAGGCAGGCTTCTCTGCCTGCTGGCGTCGAGTTGATCATCGTCAATGATTCAGCGGTCATTACTGGGCAGATGCTCGAGGTGTTACAGGGCAACGCCTTATTGGGTATTGGTCTGGTTGCGGCGGTGTTGCTGTGCTTTTTCCAGTGGCGTTTCACGATCTGGGTTGTTCTGGGTATTCCCACTGCCGTGCTGATGGTTTTTATATTTATGCCGCTGTTAGGAATAACGGTCAATATGCTTTCTATGGCGGCGCTGATCCTCATGTTGGGTATTCTGGTTGACGATGCCGTTGTTGTTGCAGAGAGTATTTTCAGACAGCGCGAGTACGGACTCAGTGCCCACGACTCGGCGCTAAAGGGTGTTATGCAAGTCATAGCGCCGATTCTGGCGGCCACGACTACGACGATTGTGATGCTGGCGCCCATGGCTTTTCTGGGTGGTATACAGGGCAAGTTTATGTGGATTATCCCGGTGATGGCGATACTGGTGCTGCTGATGTCCTTGATTGAGTGCAAGCTGTTTTTGCCTGCGCACATTGCACACGCCATCGATGAGGATTCTAATCAAAAGCTATCCCGGTCCTGGTTTGAGGCTGTCGAAAACGGTTACGAAAGCTTGATGATGCGCATCGTTCCTCATCGATATCTGTTCCTGCTTCTGCTGGCAGCTTTTTTTGCCATGCTCGCCTATTTCAGTTTTTCGAATATTGTGGTCGCGGTTAATCCCGATGCCGATGTGGACTCTGTTTTTGTGAAGGTTGAAGGGCCGGTCGATGCCTCCTTTGAAACGATGGAAGAGCAGCTGTTGGCGATGGAGCAAAGCATCAGGCGAATTGTGCCCGCCGAGGTCATCGAGAGTGTTCTTGTAACGGTTGGGCATCACGACCATAGTCCCCGGCAAATTACTGAGGGGCTGAATATTTCCTGGGGCATGGTGAGCCTCTATCTCACAGAGAATAACCGGCGCACTATTACCTCAGACGAAATTGCAGAGAGCATCCGGCGAGAGCTACCTGCTGAAATCGCAGTGGATTTACAACGTCTGACCGTTATTGTGGATCAGCTCGGGCCTGACATGGGGATGCCACTGGAAGCGGTTGTTGTTTCCAACAGTGAATCCCGGTTTGACGTGGCAGAGAAAGTCCTTGCTTTTGTCACCGGGCTAGACGGTGTTACCGAGGCATGGAGCGATTACGTTGCAGGTAAGCCGGTAGTATCGCTTGATATTGACTACGTCGCGCTCTCGCGTTTCGGTCTGGGCGTAGCGGATCTCTCCGATGCAATAGCCGTTGCCTTTAATGGAAAGATTATTGATTCCTACGATGGACTTGAAGAAACCATACATTACAGGATGCTTCTAGACCGTGGTGAAGAGTATGGGCTGTCGAGTACGCTCTCGTCATTGACGCTCAGCAATGCAGCAGGGGAGACACTCTTGCTGCGCTCACTGGTTGATTTTAATCAGAGTCCGGGTGAAGGCACAATTTTCCATTACGGTGGTGACAGGGCGACGACGGTTTATGCCAATATTGACCGCGAAAAAATCAGCCTCGTTGAATTGAATGAGCAGGTGAATGCCTACGTCGAGAGCCTTGACCTTCAGGCCAACTATCCGGATGTTTCGGTGTACTTTGACGGCGAGTTGGTGAGCTCCGCGGAACAGGCGGGTAGTGTTGTGGTCGCGTTTGCGGTCGGCCTGATGGTGATCCTGATGATACTCATCCTGCTATTTAATTCCTTCCTGCAACCATTCATGGTGCTTGCCCTGATTCCTCTGGGCGTTATTAGTGTTTTCACGGTTTTCGTTATACACGGCTTGCAAATGACCCTGGTGGGCATGGTCGGCCTGGCGGGATTGATGGGCGTTATTGTGAACGACGCGGTGGTGATGCTAGATCGCTTTAATACTGAGCGCGACAGGGAGGGGGCTGAAAACCCTCTGGTTTTACACGATCGGCAAATTGTTGAATGCGCCAGCGTGCGTTTGCGGCCAATCGTCATTACAACGGTTACGACCTGTGCTGGACTTCTGCCTGCAGCTTATGGATTGTTCGGTAGCTACGACCTGATAACACCCATGATCATGGTTATGTTCTGGGGTGTGCTTGTGGCGAGTATTGCGACGCTTTTTGTGCTGCCCTGTTTCTACGCCGCTGAGCGTGATCTTATCGCGAAGCTATCGCCCGGTAAAAAGCGGCAAACGCTCGACGAAGTCATCATGTACAACTAACGCTGAGCTTCTGGCTGGCGTGCGGCGCTGGCGCTTTCTCGCTCCTAACTTGCGCTTTCTAGCTCCTCACATGCGCTTTCTCGCTTTCAACATGCACTTTCTCACCTTGGCTTTGTACTTGCTCACCTTAGCTCTTGTGCCGTTTTTTCGAGTCTACTCTGATGCGGCTGCAGGCTAGTTGAGCCAGTATCGGAACAGGCCCCTGAGCCACGCAAGGCAATAGAGTATGGATACAGCGAAAATTCCCCACTGTGCTTCGCTGGCACTTGCATAAAACCAGAAGGGCTGTGCTGCAAGCCCGAACAGGCAGGCGTAGCGATTCAACTCTGCATCGTCAATTTGGGTAAGAAATACGGCGGTGACACCAAATACCGCGATGGCAAGTTGAGCCCACATTATAGATTTTCTCCGCTAGCTACTCTTATTTTCTTATCAAAGCACATTATCCGCCGGGCGCTCTGGTGGGAGCCACCTGCTATGAAGAGCAATGTGCGAAAACGCACGCTTATTATCGTCATTATCATGGGTTAACCCCTGTGATTTTTATCACCGGCCTGCAAAACTACGCTGAAAAACAGTCGCTTAGCTGTGGTCCGTTCACCTTTGCTCTATCCCGATGATCGCTCTTCGTTTTGCTGTGCGTTTTCGTACATGGTTCTTTTGGGTGTTGGATTATAGTGTTTACAACAGCCCGATAACGAAGCGGCTGATCAAAGGCAGGCTCTACCTGCAGAGGGGTTAACTATGAAAACATCAAACTATCGACGCGAAGCGCTTAGAGGGCAGAAGTATTTGCCAATGAAACCTGGTCGATTTGCCTGCATCGCTCTTGCGGAAGCCGTCACAGTGGCTTTCGTCGTGATCTGCATGGCCGCTTGAGTGTGGATGTGGATAGTAGCGTATCGCCTGTTCAACTGGACCGGTTGGCGCATTGTGGCTCCAGATGCGTTGAACCATCAAGCAACGGAAATAGGCGCAAGCCAATAGAGGTATGGCAATCAATGACACATTTAATTAACATTAACGCTCACGCCAATTTTAATCGGACATCCTGGGCGGACCAGAAGCCTATGCAGTCGATCAGTAACGCCGTCGTAAAATCGATTCAGCTATTTGCCGGGCTGAATTCTGCTGATTGTGAGGTCATTGCCCGAAGAGCAACGCTGGCCAGTTTCAAGGCAGGTGAATTGATTGTCTCACGCAGCGAATCGCGTCGAGAGTTGTACTGTCTGGTGAGTGGTACGGTTCACGTGACCGCATTCGGGTCAAATGGACGCGAGATCTCCTACAAGGAGAAGCACGGTGGCGACATTTTTGGCGAGCTATCGGCAATCGACAGTGAGCCACGCAGCGCAGACTGCATCGCGAAAACCGATGTCACGATTTTTGCGCTCTCGCATGATTTTTTCAATGAGCTGTTGCAGCTCCACCCAAGTATTGCCGTGACACTGCTCTCGCGGTTTGCAGCCGAAATTAGAAGTTTGACGGCGCGCGTATACTCTTTTTCTGCACTGTCGGTCAGCAATCGAATTCGGCAAATCGTTTTGCAGATGGCTGAAGACAGTGAGCACGACGCCGAGAGCGTAGGTACGATCGCGTTTCCCACGCATGCTCAGGTTGCCAGTCGTGTTGCAACCACTAGGGAAGCTGTCACCCGCGAAATCAGTAGCCTGGCATCCAAGGGTATACTGGAAAAGACCGACGAGGGATTGCGGGTGCTAAACATGCCTTTGCTTAGAGAGCTTATTGAGAGTGAGCTGGGCTAGCTGACTGCGCTGATCAGCGCGATCTTTTCTCCATTGCTGTATGATTGTCACTGCACCGGCGGTAAGACCGGCAGTGTGCGCTTCGAGAATATCTCTTCGCGCAACAGTATTAAGGCATGACGAGAATCATTCATGGTCAGCAAATCTGATACAGCACCTTCACATCACAGCCCGCCCCAATGGCGAGTGTTTCTCGACGTTCTTATCCCTGCTTTTTTTTCTTCGGCCATGGTTCTGATTAGCTGTGTGGCCTTTGCGAGCCTGATTTTTTCAGGGCGCGCTCAGGAGTTTTTAGGCGCGGGTATTACGATTCTGGTGATCGGATCTATAGTAGTCGGGCTGATCTATGGCTTTAACTCGGAGTATCGAATGCTGGTTGTACAACCTGATGATGATACCGCGCCTATTTATGCTGCCATGGTTGCCGCCCTCGCACTGGTGCTGCCGGTATCGCTTTCCGCAGAGGCGTTCTTCTGGCACGCTGTAATTCTCATCTTACTGACTACGTTTCTCACTGGCGTTACGTTGACTGCTCTGGGTGTATTCAAGGCGGGTGCATCTGTCGAGTTTCTTCCGTATTCAGTAATGGGTGGGTATTTCGCAACGGCAGGTTGGCTGCTGGCGGTGGGAGGTATTCAGGCAGGGACAGGTGTCGAGTTGATGAGCCTGCAGCATCTGCCAAATCTGGATAGTGCTGACTGGATTATGTTGCTTGCGACACTCATGATAGCGCTGTTGCTTTTTGCGGTGCGGGAACACAAATTAAAAAACCTCTTTCTGGTATTGGCCTTATCGTTGAGCGTCGGTGCGTTCTATTTCGCACTGCTGGTTTTTCCAGATGCAATGCCCGAAGATGCTGTCGAGCGATTTACTTTAGGTGATCTACAGGCCGCTAGTAACGGCTCTGGCTTTGGTCTGAGTATTCTGGAAAGCGCAATTTCAAGTTTGCGAGGGTCGGATTACGCTTTTTTGCAAAGCGCTCTACCGTCTTTTCCAATTATCGTTTTACTGAGCTGTGTTTCTACGCTCCTAACTATCAGTGGCTTGAATCTACTGCTGCAGCACGATGCGCAGGCCAACCGCGAGTTGCGACGCATTGGCTCTGCCAATATGGTCAGTGCCTTTGCAGGCGGTATGGCCGCGTTTCCCTCGCTTACTCTCACAAATCTCGCCAGAACAATGGGTGCACCGACCACGCGCTGGTTCGCGCCTGCGACCGTTGGTTTTCTCGCGCTAATGGCATGGTTTGCCTTGCCATGGTTAGGGTATTTGCCAAAGCCGGTCGTAGGCGGCCTATTGCTGAGTATGGGGCTCGGTTTTTTGTATGAGTGGTTGATTCAGGCCCGAACCCGCTATCTCCTGCATGAATACCTCGTGATTCCGACAATCCTGTTGGTGGCAATCTTCTTTGGTTTTTTGCAGGGTGTTCTCATCGGCTTATTGGCAGCGACCGTGCTGTTCGTCATCAAATATAGTCAGACTCAGGTGATACGCTTTGAAGGCGATGGGCGGCGCTTTCGAAGCAATGTTGACCGCAATGGCGCCCAGTTAGAGATACTGCAAGATCACGGGCCGAGTATTTTGGTTATCGGTCTACAAGGTTATCTATTTTTTGGTACATCGGGACGCATCTATAGTCGGGTTAAAGAGTTGCTGGAGAGTCGGCCAGAGGTGAAGACGATCTTGCTGGATTTTGACAAAGTGAATGGCGTCGATGCGTCGGCGGAACTGAATTTCGAAAAGCTCGCGCAGCTCGTGACACTCAAGCAGGTTTATCTTCTGATTGCCGGGCTCGATCAAAAAGTTCTCGGTAACCTATCGAGTACCGGCATCAATCTACAGGACGTGGCATACGCGAACATTTTTGATGATATCGACCGCGCGCTGGAGTGGCACGAGGAGCGGCTGATTTTTTCCGCGGGTGTATCGACTCAGAACGACAGCACCTTTGTTGCCCAACTCGGACGAGATGATAAGGCGGCTTTTCAGCAGTTTTCGACTTATCTTGAAGAGATCGACGTCGAAGCGGGTCACGTATTGGCGGAACAGGGCGCTAACTCAGATGAGCTCTATTTGCTCGAAACCTGTGGCGCGTCAGCCTATATTGACGACGGAAGCGGCGGGCGTTTGCGTGTAAGGCGCGTCGTATCGGGCGCGATATACGGCGAGATAGGTTTCTTTCTGGGCACCCCTCGCACCGCTACGATTGTGACGGATATGCCGGGGTCGGTGTATATCCTGAGCCGCGAGCAGTATCAGGCTATGGAAAAGGAAGCGCCCGATTTGATTGCTCGATTTCAAAGGCACCTACTGGGGCTGTCAATCGAAAGACTTTTGTTTACGACACAGACCTTGAGTACCGTAATGCGCTAGGCAAAACAGAGTGAGCATAATGAATTCAAATAGCAAAACAGCCCCCAGCGAACCTTTGCAAAGCCATGATCAGTCATGTCCAGCGTGTGGCGGCAATCTGATTGCCAATGCATTTGCCGATAAAATCGCGTATTCAAAATGCGACGCTTGTGCCGGATTGTTAATGACGCAAACTGCCTTTGAGCAACTGAAAGCCGCATGGCTATCGGAGTCGGTTGTTGACTCAGAGCCCCCATCCATAGGGCTTCCAGTCAGCAATCAAACTGTCAAGCACTGCCCGCAGTGCCATGAAGAAATGACGACGATGGTCGACCCCGAGCAATCACATGTTTGTCTCGACTGCTGCGCGAGCTGTGACCTTTTGTTTTTTGATGCCGGCGAGTTTACTGACTTAAAACAGCTGACGCTGATGGACTACGTCTGGTCTTTTATGGCAAAGCTCAAGTCAGGTAAATAATTCAGCGCTGCGTAATTGCTTATCAGGTTACGTTTTTTTCAGAGTAGGGCTTTTGCGCCATTGAGTTCGGCATGCGCTCTGGATTGTTCGAGCTTTTGGCGAGCTAACTCATGATTGCCTGCGCTTCGGGCAAACAGGGCGTCTGCGTAGAGCGTGCTGGCTTTGCGAACCGCCTCTGTGATGTCTTCGCTGAAACCTAGCAGTTCGTAAAGGTTTTCTTCACTCTCTCTGCCCTTAACTGTCGTGATATCAATCAGACGCGCAAAAAATCGTTCCTGGATTTGATCTCTGGTTGACTGTCCGATGATGATCCGGGATCCGTAGACTTTGTTTGCAGCCTCAAAGCGCGCGGCAAGGTTAACCGAGTCGCCTAGCACGGTGTAGCAAAATCGCTCTGCACCGCCAATGTTTCCCGCTGTCATGGAGCCGCTATTGATGCCAATGCGCGCGGAAACCCGAAAACCGTGCCTGGTCTGTGTCAGCTCTGCTATTTCGTCAATTTTTTTGCTCATTTCCAGCGCTGTTTCGCAGGCGAGCCTTACGTGCTCCGGTTCGGCAGTTGGAGCGCCCCAGATCAGCATGATTGCATCACCCAGAAATCGCTCAACGGTACCGCCATTGCGCATGCCAATCTCAATCATTGCCGAGAGGAATTCGTTGATAAACGAAATCATGAATTCAGGCGACTCGGTTTCCGAAAGCCCCGAGAACCCGGCAATATCCATAAACAAAACGGTTCCTTCAATTTGCTTGCCGCCCAGCTTGAGGGAATCGGGATCGTTCTCAATTTGCTGCACAATGTCTTTATTTACGTAGCTGCTAAATGCTTTTCTGATTGCGCGTTTTTGACGACGCTCGACAAGATAGTTGTAATAGGGCGAGAACAGCGCAACCGCAAAGGTTGGTAGGCCGACCGAGATCACGGGAATATAGAGGTGTCGTTGTTGCAAAATAAAAACTACCGCAGCGACAATCGCAATCAGTATCATCAGGCCCGTCAGTGCATTTCGTTTAAGACTGTGACGAATACCAATCGCGATGTAGAGCCCGCCAATGATTAAACCGGCCAGCGAGCTCAATACCCTCGGTGCCTGAATGATCCAGCTATTCTCGAGTAGGCTAGCCGCGGCCAGGGCATGGATCATAACGCCCGCTGTATAGCCCGATTGTCCTCGCGTGAGGGGGGTTGGGTAGTGGTCAGCGCTTTGGCGATCGGGGAGAGTGGCCGTGAGCGAGCGAACGCCAACGAAGACGAGTTTATCTTTGAAGTAATCGTCGGGCAGGAACTTATCCGCCTGCAGCGCCTGGTAGTAGGACAGCTGCTTTATGGATTCCGTACCGCCATCGAAGTTAATCAGGAATTCCGCGGGCAATTGCCGTGGATCGAAGTCTGGCTTGTGAATCGCGACAGCCCTGGTGGCGAGGCTGAGTGTTTTCTGAAGCACCGGCTGCAACCTGCGTACGAAGCCGTCAGAATCAATGCCAATACTCACGTGACCTGTCTCAGCGCCCGCATCAATTAGCAAGCCGATGGGTTCTACGGGTGTTTTGATCGCGTACTGGTCGTTTTGGATAACCTTGAAATCGGTGCCGATGATAACCGGCAGCGGTTTGTCTGCCGTCGACGCTGCCTGAACCGATGCGGCGAGCGCGGCATCGGATTGTGCCGATGACTCTTCCGGGAACAGCAAGTCGAATGCGACTACGCTCGCCCCTTGCTCCTCGAGTGTTTGAATCAGGCTTGCGTGAATCTCGCGTGGCCATGGCCACTGTAAGCCAATCTCTTGAAAGGAGGGCTCGTCGATTCCGATGACAATGACCTCTTGCGTGCGTTCGCTGCGTGCCATCTGTGTGCTAAAGGAGTCGTACAGCGTGTTATCAATTTGCACGCCCCATGGAGAGATCGAAAACAGTGCGGCTAACAGCACGATCAAAAACAACAATCGGCGGTTGATATTCTGTGTTCCGGACATAACTTGGCCGACTTCCAGGGGTATGTTTGCTAAGAAAACGGTTCTGCAAGAATAACGCGGCTATTGTACACCGTATGTTTCTCTGTAAGTCGCTAGGACTTTGAGTCACAGTAAGATAAAACTGCTTGTATCGCATGCGGCTGTTGTCTAAATGCGAACGTAGCCGTCTGCTTACTCGCTTGCATCGAGACATCTTGTTCTCAATTTTTCCCTTATCTTCCTCTTCGATATTTCGAGGCCAGAATGTTCTGCTCACCGGATATTCCGTCGGTTCGCAAATGGATCCTACCTTGAGCACGCTACCCTGTATCGTTTACCCGTTCGTTTTCGCCCCTATGAGTCGTTTTTGCTTCTCATGGCATAATTTTTTTTGAACTTGTTAGCGAAGCATGGTGCATTGCGTTGACTACTGCCACGCTTGCGTACAGAATGATTGTATTAACCTTTTAAAGCGCCTATTGATACCTTGTATCAGGAGAGTTCAAAAATGTCTTGTTCGAACGCACACTCTCACCCCGAGCACAAGCACGGCCCCGGTTGCGGTCATACCGCGATACAGCATGACGGCCATATCGATTATTTGCACGACGGTCACTTGCATCATCCACACGGTGATCACTACGATGAACATACGATCGAGGTATCAGGTGACAATCCTGATGCTTGTTCGCCCGTTTCCAGCTGCGGCGATCATGTTCACGGACCTGATTGCGGGCATGAGGCGATACCTCATGGCGATCACGTTGACTATATTGTTGACGGGCGTTTACATCACGTTCATAACGGACATTGTGATGATCATGGCCCCGTTGAGGTTGTAAGCACCGGGGGCTAGTTTTGCTCCTTTAATAAAGCTATTTAAAAAATACCCGAAAACAAAAAGGCCCGCTCAAAAGAGCGGGCCTTTTTTATTCCATTGACGCAGTTTTATTTGATTTTTCTGCGGCCAATAAATAGTCCTGCCACTCCGGCGCTAAGCAGTGCAAAAATGCCTGGCTCAGATACGTTAGTTACGTAAACGGCATCTAACAGGTTACCTGTTGTGTCGCCGAGTCTATCGTTTGAAGCGAATACGATAGTCGCCGTGGTATCTGTCGCGATGAAGGAGCTGTTGAAGTACAGCCAGTCGCGGCGAGTGTGATCATCAAACAGCGTATCGTCGCTGATACCTTCGATGCCTGCGAAGAAAGACTCAGAGTTGTGACGTCGAGCCTTGTAAGCGAAGCCGTAGGCGTAGGTTGTGCCGACTTCTGTCTCGAACGACTGTTGGAAAGTGTATTGGGTACGACCGGCGCCGTGAGCGTTAAGCTCGGCGATCTGACGGCCTTCAGGAGCGGTCACACCAAGAAAAGGCGTTCCCCAGATCTCCATTGCGCTGTCACCGTAGTCCCAGCCCAGATCGGTGTAGCGATTTCTATTATTGCTGTAGTACTGCCAGCTGCCGCTGCGAACGCCAATGTGTTCGAAGCCGCCGTTTTGAATGAGATTGTCTGCGGGTAATACGATGCCAGCTTGTGAAGCGGTTGAAGCGGCCATTACCGACGCAGCAAGTAGAGTTTTAATTTTAAGATTCACTGCAGGATCCTCTTTATGCTTTGGTTAAATGTAATGCTTTGGACAAATGTCTGTCTATGGTTTTGCAAAAGCAGTGCCAGATGGTTGAAAAACCAATAAAAATAGCCTGTTAGTGAGCGTATTGGCTAATCTCACTGCGGTTTAGGGCTGTTTTCTGTAAATAAAATCGACAGTGAAATTATAGTCAGTGATCCCGTTTTCGCGTGATCATCTATCTAAAGTTGCCGAATTGCTGTGCGGAAAGCCCATAAGCTATTGAAAAATATAGATAAATATCGCTATCAATGCTGGTTAAGAGCACCATAATGGTAAAAACGCAAGTGCAAACCAGTGCAAAGAAAAGCGACACCATAAGACGGAGTTAAAAAGAGGAGGCTAGAGATGGCAAATACCCGACTTACCACAAACTGCACAGCAGTTCGATGCAGGCTGATCCCCGGCCACGTGGGTGCTGTGATACTGGGTTTAATCTTTTTTAGCGCCGCAGCGAACGCTGAGCAGGGTGAGCAACGCTGGCCTGCAATGTGGAAAGTTTCTGATGATGATTCGCAGATTTATCTCTTTGGCACGTTCCACGCGCTGCCGGCGTCCATGCAATGGCAATCGGATTATTTTCTTTCAGTCATGGAGAATACCCGTACAACGTATTTTGAGGCAGATACCTCGAGCAGCGAAGCGGTTGTCGCTTTGCAACTCGGCATGCAGGAACACGGTCTTAACGCCCCTGGGGTGACGCTGAGTGCCTTGCTGGGCGAGGAACGCGCAAAGGCGTTTGCAAGTGTCGCAGAGGAAGTTGCCGGCATACCTATGGCCCAGCTGGAACCGATGCGCCCGTGGCTGGCGATGGTTACTGTTTCGATGGCGACCTTTCACAAGTTGGGTTTAAACCCGGCGTCCGGCGCCGACATGCTAATTGAACAGCAAGCTCGACGCGAGGGTGATGAAATCGCTTATCTCGAGAGTGGCATGAGTCAGATAAGAGCGATGGCCAGTCTGGATGAGCAGGGTGACTTTGCAATGATCGACGAGACCGTCGAGCAAATGAATAACTTCGAAGAGGAAGTGCAGACCATGCTTAACGCCTGGGCAGAAGGCGATGAAGATTTGCTGTACGAGAAAATTATCGACGGATTAAAAGACGTATCGCAACTCGCCTACGAGGCTCTATTCGTTAATCGCAATGCAAACTGGGTTCGACAGATCGAGTCGATGATGGAAGCTGACGGCGATTATTTAATTGCAGTGGGTGCCGGGCATTTAGTGGGTGACGAGAGCGTGGTCGATATGCTGCAAGCTAAAGGTTTTACGGTGGGCAGAGTGCAATAACTAGCGGGAGATCAAGCCGGGCTGGTCCCGCTCAAAAGGCGCTTGCTTTTTGATTCTGTCGCTCGCGAAATCCAAGGAACCCCGAGTTGCTCAGTGCAAACAGTGCAAAACTTCCCGGTAATGGCACGGCGCTGACACGCACATCTTCGATCATGATTCTGACTTGTTTTCTGGTAAGCAGCCCATCGGTTTCAAAATAGAGAGACGCAAAGCGATTAATTGAGGACTGCTCCGACCAGGCGCTGAGGGTGGTTAGATTAAGGTCCGATGTGTCAAAAAAACCTGCGTTGCTGGTAGTAAACGTTATCGCAAATGCGGTCAACGCGAGCTCGCCGATAGCGCCACTAGACAGGGTGAAATCGTTTCTCTCGTTAGCCGGATAAGAAATTGTTGGAGAGGCATTATCCGCATGGATGAATCGCAATGAATCTTGCGTAGCGAAAAATGGGTTTTCCTTCTCGTCAGAAATAAATATACCACCTGTTGATCCGCTGGCTGAGTAGGAGCCAACGGTGAAGGTGAAATTCTGCACCAAGTTATTTGACGCTAGAAAACCGCCTCGAAATGTATCGTTTTCGATGTCTTGACCCTGTGCGCCATTAACAAATAGCCGATAATTGAAGTTATCGCCAATTGAGAAAAAGCCACTGCCGTTCAGTTCGCCGTCTAGATCGAAAACCGTTCCTGTCACACTAACTGATAATAGCGCGGCGAGCGTCGTGCTGGAGCACTGAAGCGCAATAAGAAATAGAATTATTTTTGTGAACCCGAGCATCAGTGTTTAAAGCCGCCTTGGCGAAATTTACCGTTGGCGTTGCGCTTCTTACGAGCTGTGATTGCAAACGACGTTAAGGCACAGAGTAGTAGCCAACCTGAGGCAGGAATGGGTACGACCTGAGTTTCTCGAACAACGAATGAGTAAGTGGGCCATTTAAATAGCACATCACCCGCTATCCATCCGTCCCACTCAGACCATGAGTGATCTACCTCTATCCATGCACCTATACTCCAGAAGTTTTGAGCATCGTCAGGTGGGTCTGGGAAGTAGGAAGGGACTTCACCGTCATATCTTGCCTGTACGCCAATAATCTCAGGTCCCGCCAATAGGCCGAGTAAGTAAGCAACTTCGTCTGCCTCCCCAAACTGATTGGGAATAAAATAGTGAGGAGTGAGGGTTTTTACGATGCCTACCTCGGTAAAGAGTGCGATTAGTTCTTCTTCTGTCGCTAATCGAAACCCAAACAGATCGCCATTAGAGCTTAACCTCGCTTGAAGCTGCGACCAGGTATGGTCCTCGACAACGGGAAGGTCGAGCCACTCCAGCCCGCTAGATTCGTCATAAGTCAATAGGCTGTCACCGGCTATTAAAAAATCTCGCTCAACGAGTGCGGCATGACTCGTGTTAAATGCGCTGAATAATAGCAATGCGCAAGCAAGCTGTTTAATCATGTATGCACCTTTTGCTAGCCACTGTCGCCAAAATCGCCGTCAAAAAATACCAGCCCGCCGCAGGCAATGGGACCTCAGAGGTCGCAGGCGTCAGTGAAAATCTGTCGACGATGTAGTAGTTGGTTGCCGAGTTTGTGGTCGTTATGCCTGCTTGAGTTAATGAGAATAAATGCGTTGCGTTCTCTACCATTGACATTCGCCTAATGATTTCAGTCAGGCTTAGCCCAGAAAGCTCGTTATCTGGCTTTGGGAAGGCGCTAATCTCTACCTGCTCAATTGGAAATCTGGAGCCCGGTTCGCGAGTGCGAAAGAAAAAAGCAATAGGTATGGCGGTGAGAGAACTTGCTTGATACTTTGTCTCAATGTTCGTGAGTCCTGATACTGTTTGGTATCTATTTCGCGAATAGTAATATTCTTCGCCGCGCGTGTTGGATTCATCGAGTATGCGGACGTCGCTAGCAGCGGTCTGAAAGTGAGGATTGCGGAGCAATACTGGGTTTTCTGCAGACCCCGGCGAGATTTCTACATCAAATGTGCCGCTAAGGATCAGGTCTACTTCAACCGTTGTTTCGCGAGTATCCGGGTCAATGTATCTCAAGTTTGAGATGCCACTGAAGCTGGCGTTATAGACGGCGCCGTGTGCCAGAGAATTCAGTAACACAAAAGCCAGCAACACTGACGCCGAGAGCGGATTTATGGCGCTCCTGAAGAAAATAAGGGCGAGAGATTGGGTGCCAATCCAGTAGCGAGTCGCAGCGAGCACAAGTAGCCTCCAAATTTCCATTTTGGAGCCAAGGGGTTCTCAACCTTACCAAAGAAAGCTTGGTTTGTCTCGCTCTAGGGGGGGGCGAATTGTGTCCTAAGCCTCTGCAGGGGGCTACAGGACACGGCGGTGAAACGCAGTTTAAGGTTCAGAGCGGAGGAAGGATGAATGGCGGAGAGGCAGTCCGCCTTTTTTGTGTCTACATATTTCTATATTTATCTAAATAGTGGCTTAAAATAACTATAAAAATAGATCTTATGTAATCTCTCTATCTACACGCTTCCATATCCGTCGACATACATATACAATAATTTTGTAGGACGTTTGTAGGATATTTTGTAATGCCAAAAAAGCCAAAACTGACGCTCAAGGCCTATCAAGCGAAGCAGCCGGGTAAATACGCTGATGGGTCTGGGCTCTATGTTGAGGTTAGAGAAGACAAGCCGCTCCGATTCAGTTTGCGGTACATGCTGGATGGCAAGTCTCGAGAGATGGGGCTAGGTACTCTCAAAGACATTTCGCTTGCCGATGTTCGTGATCGCGCTGAGGACTTCAGAGAGAAGCTACGGAAGGGTATCGATCCGTTGGACGAGAGGCGTCTGACCAAGGCCAGGGAAAGAGCGGAGCGATTGGAGCGGGAAAAAACCAGCGCCCAAGATAAAGCGACCTTCAGCGTTGTTGCTGAAGAGTATTTGAAAGCCAAGTCCCACGAGTGGAGCAATGCCAAGCATCGCCAGCAGTGGGCAAATACCCTGCAGCAATACGCGTATCCTATTATTGGTGAAAAGCCTGTGAGAGACATCGTTCGTGAAGATGTTCTCAAGATTCTTGAGCCGCACTGGCTGACGAAGAATGAAACTATGACCCGGGTGCGGCAGCGCGTCGAGGCGATCATCAACTACGCGATTGTTAAGGAGTATCGGGAAGCTGCCAATCCCGCTGAATGGAAGTCCAATCTTAAACTACTGCTGCCTGATCCCTCCAAGGTCCAGAACTCCTCTAAGCGACATCACCCGGCACTTGATTACGAGCAGATGCCGGCGTTTATGTCTGCGCTGCGAGAGATGCCTGGCGATGCTGCAAAGGCCTTACGCCTTACGATTCTAACGGCGGCACGTACATCTGAAGTGCTTCAAGCAAACCGCACCGAGTTTGATCTCAAAAAGAGGATCTGGACTGTTCCCGCCTCGAGAATGAAGGCAGGTATTCAGCACCGAGTTGCGCTTTCGAACGCTGCAATCGATCTCATTCAGTCCATACCAGAGACCTCTAACTACTTATTTCCTGGCGCTAGAGAGGGAAGGCCTCTGAGCAATACCGCAATGCTGGGTGTGCTTAAGCGTATGGAAAGGTCTGATTTAACGGTGCATGGGTTTCGATCAACTTTCCGCGATTGGATCGCAGAAAAAACCAGCTTCCCGGCGAGAGTGGCGGAAGTCGCGCTTGCCCACCAATTGAAGGATGAAGCACAAAAGGCTTATCAAAGGCGAGACTTGATCGCTAAACGTTTCGAATTGATGGAGGCCTGGTCATCTTACTGTGACTCCAATAAAGCGAGAGTCGTGAGGCTGCCAGCTTGAATTAATCTTATGCGGTGAGCGGGTAGAGCTCGCCTTTAACGAATTGGCCCGAAAGAGCTAATAAACGCGGCAAGGGGAGAGGCACCTCCCCGAACCGCTAACCACAACTTGAACGATAGGAGTTCAAATCATGACTACGCAAGAGATTAACACACCCTATCAACCGTCCCACGTAGAGATTAGTAAAATCCAGGACCTGATACAGCGGATTGGCAATGATGCTGGTGCGATGGAGCGGTTAGCTCAGATGGGCTGCGATGAAACCTGCGAGCTCGCTCGAGAGGATGACGCTTTTACCTACTTCAACACCATCGCTTCACTGATCGCTAAAATTGGTTGGATGGCTGATATAGCGTCAGGTCTTATAGACGGCAGCGGCAAACCAGAAATTCGTTCTGGGGCAGAAGAGTGGTTTCTGCGCGACAGTTTTTCCAGGATTGAAGAAAGAATGGAGGGACTGAAGTGAGTCACGCAAATACAAACATAGCAGGAGACATTGATTTCAGCGCAAATCAATTGGTAGGCCAGTCTCAAACAGACACGCTTAATAACTGCGGTTATGTCATCAACTATCTCGCAGGGTGTACAACGGTGGATAGAGGAGCGCTTAACGACGATAGTATGATGGGGCTTTTCCTAATCCTAAGAGGACTTGGAGACGCCGTAGAACGAGCAAAACAGCAGAGTTAGTATGGTTCACCAGCCTAGCCCGACGGGGCGAAAAGGCAGTACCTCACCGCCCTGGCTGGACCTGCTCTTCCCAACGCCATAAACGGATAATACTGAAAGGCCCCTCCCACGAATCAAGATTTCGATATAATCTATGTCCAGAAAACTATAAACAGGGAGCTAAAGCAATGAAGCAATCTATTAAGGCAATCCTAACGCTGGTCGCGGCATTAACAATAATGCAACATTCATCAGCCGAGTTACACCCCAGAGATGCTAACAGCAACATCGACGACGGCTATGAAGCTTTCTATGACGATCTTCTGGATATAAGCTGGTATCGCGATGTTAGTCTTGGTGGGGAAAAGGTTACACGAGACGAGGTGATAGCGATCATCCAAAATCTCAATACCACAAAATTTCTCGGCGTATCAACATGGCGACTCCCAAGATTTAATTTTGCGGTCAGTGAGATGGCGCACCACTTCTACGTTAATTTCGAAGCGGAAGGAGAATGCGACTCATACCCCAACTGTCAATCCGTTGTGTCTTTAACGCCAGATAGCGGAATTCTTAACGCCAAGAATAAAGAAAACCTTGCGCTATTCAACAACATAAAGTCTGGCTACTACTGGATCTATCCGCTTACCACGCGACTATCAAACGACTATTGTTTTAGCTCCGGAAGCGCGATTAGCTATCGGCTTTGCTCTGGACGCACCAGACAATCATTCTGGCTCGTCGTAGATGGTGACGTATTTAATAGACAAGACTCAGATGGCGACGGCATCTTTAACCCACGTGACAATTGCCCCCACACAGCCAATCCAGAACAAGTTGACACCGATGCTGACGGCGAGGGAGATCTTTGCGATTTCTACCCAGAAAGCGCAGACCATCTTGCGCAATGCGAAATTGAACTGGAGAGTGCGCTCGCCGACAACGTCGCACTTACGAACGATCTCTCATCCCTAGCGAGCGACCTTGTAACCTGTTCGACAGAGAAATCTGCACTAGATTCTCAATTATTCTTGCTCGAGAGGAAAATTAACGAGCTTGAGGCACTCATTGATACTGACGCGGATGGAGTGCCCGACGCTGTGGATCGATGCCCGAATACTCCAGCTTGGAAGTGGCATGTTAACGAAAGAGGATGCGCAAAGCGAAGAAGCTTCAGATTGTGGCGGTGGTGATAAAAACCATTCGGAGCAGATTGCGTCCCTGCCATCACGCGAAATCTCACCTCGAGAAACTCGACCAGCTTGAAGCGCTACACACACGTTGATCCGCAGAATTTGGTAGGCGAAATCGAGTAAGGAATATGAGTGACAAAAAAAGTGAGCTCAATATATCGCTGGTTAGCTTGTTTATTTCGGCTATTGCCTTACTACTGAGTTACCAGGCTTTTCAGCATTCCCGTCATCAGGATATGCAGGACAATTGGGTGGAGTCTATCGAGCGGTATCAGGCCAGCACTGAATTAATCTTTGAGCTACAGGTTGTCCGACATAAGGCTTATCGAGCATTCTACGCAAATAGGTTGCTCTTGTTCGACTTAAACGAATCTGACTGGAGGAGGTCGACAGTCGAAAGGGTTGAGTTTGAGCTAGATGGCGTGCAAGAGCAGAGGGATATTCTGGAATTACATGATGAGCTGGAGGAAGCTATGTTGAATGTTGAACTTGGCAAGCTGGCTTTGCTGGATGGTTCTATTAAGTCCGCGATCTCTCGGATGAATCGAGCGATAGAGCATGCTGCTGAGCAAAGGGAAATCATTGAGCAGCGCATAGAAGATGAGTCTGAGAAGGAATCAGCTGGCAATGGCGTAGTTGATGACGTCGTCGAATGAGCAAAAGCTCTGCTTGCCTAGCTTGCCTAGCTTGCTTATGGGCAGCTGCTTTTTAGGAGATAGAGTGAGCTTAGTGATCTTCAGCTATTCGGAAGCTCCGCCTAAAAATCATTAAGCACCTGGAAAAAGCATGTCAGATGATGAATACGAGAGACTAGACTATGCCAGGAGCATGCGAGAAGAGTGCGAGAAAGCACTCGAGGGCAACGCACCGGATTTAGCCAAGTCAATCATCGAAGGCTTTATATCGCAAGCTCTTCAGAATCCAGAGAATGTTGATCCTTCATACGTGTTTTTTGTTGCTACGTGTTTACGCCAGCTTCAAGAGAAGGATTTTGAAGGGCGGGTAAAAGATGTCTTCCGAGTTAATCAGAAGAACAAGCGTTCTTCTCGTGCCACTTTCAAGGAAAGTTACCTTTTGATGAAAGACTTAGTGGTTGAGATGAATAAGCCTGAACAAATGGAGCTTGGCTTAGAACCCCTTGCTAAGATCCTCCGCAGCGGAGACCCGAAGTACGCCGGTAGGTATGCTAGTGACAAGTCTATGGCAGACGCACTGCGATCACGAATTGGTGAGTACTATGATTTCTTAGTTGGCGAAAATAACGTGGTTATGCCTCCGGTAAAAGACAAAGCCAGAAAAGTCGTGTCATTACTGGACGAACTGCTTATCCCAAACCAATAAAACGCGTAAATACTCCTCGGACGGCCACCTATGGTGGCCGCGCACCCTCCATAGGAGGTGCGCGATTCAGCTTCCATAAATACGATTTCCTCATGCTTCGACGGATTAAGACTCCGCGTCGCAGCTCTCGTTTTCTCGATAGTCTTGGAGATCGCCATGCCTCAAAAAATCTATACCCGTAAAGACATCCTCGCCAACAACCTTTTTCCTTTCAAAAGTAAGGATCTGTTCATAGCAAATGCAAAAGCTGGTGTTATACCTCAAGGGCGCCTGGTCAACGGAACGACGATCTACACGTGACCTTTCCCCCAAAAACCGGTCCATGACGAGGATGAGATTTCCAGTTAATCT
>CAZDEW010000009.1:0-53900 GCA_964504585.1 uncultured Pseudomonadales bacterium
GAGTATGGTACCAATGGCATTTTTTGTTGCGAGCGGTGTTTTTCTGGTAGTGTTTAAGCTCCTTGAAATGGCCGCCACGCAATATAACCAGGCTAAGCAAGCTAGGACTCGCTGACGCGAGCCCCTGTTAGCGGCGTTAAGACAATCGCGAGTCATCGCTGATCGTAATGGCCCCCGATCGCAAAAATATAAATATAGTTAGCGTCAAACTTATATATGAGACGGTCTTTCTGGGAAATTCTTCGGGACCAATACCCTGAAAGATTGTGACGTAGCTGCTCTGGCTTACCTAAACCCGAGCTAGGATCGGAGCGAAGCATTTCTTTCAGTAATCTACACAGTGCCTTATGAAGTTTCTTATCGTTTGCGCGCAGCTTTTCATATGCAGCCCAAGAATCCCCCTCAAATACGAGTGATCTCATCCATCTCCTCACTTGTAGGGGTATAGCCCGCACTGCTTGCGTGGGTCGCAGCAGAATTGGCTATTTGCTTCATGAGGCTGGTATTCTGAAGCACGTACAAGGTTTCCTGCTCGCGCTCCCAATCTTCAGCGCTCATGACCACAAAGGCCTCACCAGCGCGCCGGGTTACCTTAAGCGTGGTATGGTCTGTAACCACCTGTTCTACAAAGGTTTTTAGTTTATCTCTAAACTGATTTACGCTGATTGTGTCCATGGAAACCACCAAATGTACGGGATTACCGTACAAGTTTAGCGCAAGAACCTTAATAAGGCAATATAGCAGGCAGCAAAACCCGTGCGGCTCAATGACTTAGCGAAAGTTTGCAAACATTTCTTCGGTGAACCGCGTTAAAGCGTCTCTAGCCACAAGGTTTAGAGGACACCTTGGGCTGGTGATCCCCGTGTCAACATTCAAAATGCGAACGGCAAAGCTAAACCTTATCAGGTTAGGCAGGTGCACCAAGCAATTAAGCGTTTCAAGACGCAACATGCTTGAGTATCACGACGGCCACACAGCACGGCGTCGCACACAAAGCTAGTACTATCGATTCAACCACCTTTAATCAAATCAGAACCTGAAGAAATCGGAAAACTGCAATCCATCAATTGCGCGTAAAATTCCGAAACTTCTTTATTATCATGCCGAATAGCCACCTCCCAGGCGTTGTTTCCGTTCTCGTCGCGATAATTTATATCTGCTCCATGACTCAATAGGGATTGGGTGACTTCAATCGTATTCGCTTCTGCCGCTAGGAGCAGAGGTGTTTTCTCGCGCAACCCTAGCACAACGTTTACCTCCGCTCCCTGCTCTATCAGTCTATCGATTATTGTGACATTAGGGTTTTGGTAAGCAGCCGCGCTTAAGGCCGTTCCTTTAAAGTCCACCTCGCGTTCATTAACATCAACTCCCCTCTCGATAATTGCCGTGATAATCTGTGGATCACTTACAACCGAGGATGCCCACATCAATACCGGTCCATTGCGATTTCCTTCGGCCAACGCTTCCTCTGGAATTAAAGCCACATCAGCCAATGACGCGCTCTCCCAGAATTCTTCGCTAGAGTACTTAAGGAAGGGATTAGAGATCTTGACGTAAATCAGCAGGCCAACCGCCAAAAATAAATACATCAAAAGCTTTGGGCTCACGTATCCGTTCATAACTTTATCCTTATATAAACACTGAGCTAACGGAAGCAAACTGAAGAAAATGGCTCTTCGAAATTCATCAATCAACCAAGCTTCGCAAGGTAATCTGTATTTGCCATTAGATATGGTTATCAATCGCTGGATGGATCAATAACCTTGATTCCTTTGGCTGCTGACGTTTTGCCAAATTTTTCTTTGAAAAACTGCTTATATGTAAGCGGCATACCGCGCAGAGGAACTTCCGTAACAACAGAGCTTATTAATCTAATACTATGAGCACGTACTTCAACTTGCTGAATATCTTGTAAGGCCAATCTACTCTTTCCTGTATAAAAATAGTTTCTTACAGTAATAAAATTTGAATCAATGCTCGCTATCGGCAGCCGAAAATGCGCGAAAACTACTAACGCGTACAAAATTATTACAACCACGGAAATACTCAATACTAGAGTAATGCTCTCAGTGACAATCAAGAGAGCGTAAAGAAATGACGCAATAAGAAAAACATGTACTACGAGACGAGAAAAAATCCAACTGACTCCACTGTAAAGATTAGTCTCCACAAAAATCGTCCTTTATTGCATTTGTAACTAAAAACTGCGCCGCTAATATTGCTATAGTTGCAAAGATCAGCGCTAGAAGTGGTATTGCATAGAACGATAACAATAGTGTCCCACCCCAGGCGCTAAGTGATGCATAGAAAATTCCTAATGAAGCCCCCCTAGAGCAGCCTGATATCTTCGCATCCACAACCGATAAAAACACTCCTAGCGGTCCCAGTATTCTCGCAACTTTATCAAAAGCCTTACCAAGTTCGGCAACATCCTCCAGAATACTACCGATTTGGGATCCTGCCCCAACAAGAGCGAAAAGAGCTCCAATAACCGCCTGCAATTCGCCACCACTCCCCCCACCACTAATCTTATAAGCCCCAACACCATAGTCAACATCAAGAATAGTATAGCCGCTACCCTGCCATCCATTTACAGTAATCGGTGCCTCATGAACTGTTACCTCGAGCCCTTCAGATAACGCGGCGATTATTTCACTTCTCGAGCCTTCATCAATGATTATGTTATTTAGCTGTGATGCATTATTCGCATTTAGTGTATATATCCGCTGACCCTGCGCCATGGCAATGGCAAGAGCCTTGGCAGTCGAAACACCCTCTGCCTGCTCTTCATCGGTTGAGAAAAGCTGTTCGGGGATTTGATGTTCAAAGGCTGAATTACGCATGCCTGAAGCTCGATTGAAAGCTACAAACCCCTCATAACAATTCGCTTTCTCTTCAACGTTGTTAACCACACGGTCAACATCCATCGCAACTCCGGTAAAGCTTACTTGCAATGGTTGCCCCGTAATGCCGTAGGCCACCTGAACATCGGTGGAAAATGTCCCATAGCTTGGTTGGCGATAATAGACCACACCCGCGGACTGAGCTGCGATCCGATCCGTAGCATAGGTCATTGCAAAATAACCCTGTATGCCAGCCTGCATAACACCGCCAACAACGTCATGCTTTGAAAGACTCGCAGCATTGTCAGCCTCAATAGCAGCCCGCGTCGAATCAAGCCTTGCTTCAAGAGTTTCAAGCTGTGCCGGGCTAACGCCTTGCATGTCAATTCCTATCGCTTTGTACTGGCCTGCGATCACGCTATTCTCTGTAAAAGAGAACCCTCTTTGCGGCTGTTCAAAACCAATACGTGAACGCAGTGTCGTGCCAAGGGTTACTGGGTGCGAACTAAGCGCGATATCCCCATCGATGGTTAGCTCGGCTATCATATTGATACTTCCGGCAGGGATTGTACTCGGTAGATCTTCTGCGCTCGTCGCATCCTGAGGAATGAAACTGAGCAATGCGTCTTCATCGGCCTGAGTGGCTGGCCTGAAGCTAATGGCAAGGTCTTTACCCAGAAGATTCGCCGTCGTTTGGTTAAGCTCATAAATCAAACCGCCCCATTCGAATGTCTCCCCCAGATCGCTCGAAATACCCGTGCCTAACTGAAAGCGAAACCGATGGAACAACTCATTGGGTAAAGCCGCCGCCGCTGCACTGAGGTCGGTTGTATGAGCGGGCATGGCATCTTCAAGACTTACCGCACTGGAAGAAACAATGGTTTGTAGACCAAGCACATCAACCAGAGTCGATTCGGGGGCCGTATTCGCGATATAGGATTCAAGCTCAGTTTGGTACTCTTCCAACGCAGATTCTACGGTACTGGCATCGACGCCTTGCACCCAGCCTTCAGAATCATTGCTCGTTGAGTCAACCTGTATCTGGCTAAGTAAACCGGAGACATCAAAGTCAACCGCCACACCCAGATCCATACCCTCCTGATACTCATATTGCTTAAACGAAGGGTCTAGACTGCGCCATACGCCTCCCTGTCTGAACTCGACCCAAACGTGCTCAAACCGAATATCCTCAACTGCACCTCCATAACTAACTTGTGTCTGCGGTATCCCCCCCTGACTCATTAAATTCGTCGCGGCGTCAGCATTCCGAACATTGCCAATCCAGTTCGTCGCCTGCTCAACCGAAATCTCAGCAACCCCGTAGCGATACCTGGCCTCAAAGCCAGCCTCGCGCAACATAGCAATGAGCAGACTGGCAGTATCAAACGCGTTACCTTGCCCCGCCTGAAGCGTATAGTCTGCCCCCTGCATCAAACCATAGCTGGGTATCCAACTGATGTTGTCGTGAACCCACTTATAGAGTGTGAGAGGCTCTCCACCTAACTCCGCAACCTTGCCCGAAATACGCTCGGTTACGGTTGTCGCGCTATCGGCCGCGAGATATTCACCACTATCTAAACCTAGCAAAGTCTCAATTTCTGCCCGTGTCGTGAATATCTCTCTTGGAGGATCTAACACAAAGCCAAATTCATTACTTAAGCTCTCGTGTCCCCGGCTAAAAGGATGCGATATTTGCCCCAGTAATCGGTCGAGTGCGGCAGACTTTTCGTGTAGCCATTCTTGATGATTCGCAACACGGAAAAAACTTTCCAGATTCTGATCAAGCCGCTCGATATCATCCAGAACTTCAAACAGTTTATCCATTCCGGCAATGTGGTTTGTCAAACTCACATCCGCTCGCTCAATCAACTTTTCATCCAATTGATTCCGCCGATAGTGATCGATCTGCTCACGCAAATCGCTGCGCTGTTGCAGATCCAGCCGTTTGATATTCGGGATTCGACTTAGATCACTAAGCAGTGGCTCGATATCTACCGCACCTGAAACCAAGTCATCGCCATTCGAAAATTTACTTAACTGTCTGAGCGTTTGTCTAGCTTGGTTACGCAAACTGGTTAATTCCTCACCCAACGGATAATAGCTATCCATCAAATTGAAAATCGGTGGACGATTAGCTTCGTCTACCGCAGCTTTGACATAAGGTGAGAACCAGACGAAGCTAATAACTACCAATGTAACGGCCGCAGCCCAACGGAAACCCGCACTAGATAGCGTATCAACTGGCGTCAAGTTTGGAGTTACTAGCTGTTTATCGTCACGCAAGAATTCTGCAGTCATCATTCTTATATTTCCCACGGTTATCTGGTCGGACAAAATTCTGCATCAAGCGAGCACTGAAAGCGATTAAGGCGCTTCGGTGCGCTGTAAACGTCAATGGTGAAAGTGGTTTGCGTTACGTTACCCGCGCTATCGATTAGCTGGAGCGTCACCGGAGGCTGACATGTTATTCCGTCGGGCAACCAGTCCAGTTGAGAGAAGCCGGTGAACGGACGATCTTTGGTTAACGTCATCCCCTCTGGAGCATTTAGCAGCGTAATGGAGACCTCGCCTGGCACCTCTGAGATACCGGTCGAAAAAAATCTATAGGGCTCGCCAGTAAAAGCTACGACTTTGGGCTGCGCAGATAATCTAATATCGATGGCACCGCCTCCCTTCTGGCCTACAAGCTTGATCACAAAGGACTGCCGCACTTCCGCACTGGCATCACCAACAGCGATCTCAACCTCGTAAAATCCAGCCTCCAAGCCATGTGTATCCCATTGAATCAGGCCGCCGTTAGAAAGGGTCATCCCCGGCGGTGAACTAATGAGGTCAAAGCTGAGCAAGTCATCGTCGGCATCAACCGCGAACATCTGGTAAGCGAGCAAATTACCAATAGATACAGATCGAGGGGGAACACTCGTGATTACCGGCGCAAAGTTTTCCAATACTGTGACACTAAAACTTTGCGTGACTTGATTACCCGCAATATCTATTACTTCTACTACTACATTACTCTCACCCACCTGATCGGGATGCGGTATCCAACGTGCCTGCCCAGTAAGTCTATTAATTGTCATGCCGCTCGGAGCCTGCAGCAGCTGAAAATTGAGTTGATCTCCTTCAATGTCTCGAGCAATCACTGCATATTCAAAAACCTCATGAATCGAGACCACACTCTCTGGAATCGAGGTAATCTCTGGAGACTGGTTTTCCTGCTGTGGGGCGACAACACGCACCGTAAAAATCGCGCTGCCGAAATTACCGGCGTTTACACTCTGCGCATTAACGAATATGGTATGGACACCCAACTGATCCGCACTCGGAGTCCAGCTAAACAAACCAGTTTCAGAATTGACGACGGCGCCAGGAAGATGTGCGCCATTCAGGAAGTAACGAATCTCATCAATCGGCGTGGCTGGTTCTGCCGAGATCTGTCGCTCGAACAACTCGCCGACAAGAATTTCAAATTCACCAGGCTGCACTCTAGCTTCCAATCTCTGAGACTGGCGATAGGCTCCGACACTAATCGCGTTTTCTGCAGCTAATCCACCAGAGTCTGTAACGCGGAGCCGTGTCGTATTTGCAGAGACGGTATTGTTTGCTGTATGGCATTCGTTGAGCGCCGAACTATCGTCCAGCCGCGCAATCACCGATGAACCGAGATCGTCGATATTCGCCACGGTAGTCGTATAAACCTCTGTCCCGTATCCCCCAACTATCGATGGCAGAGTCAGAGCGCCGACGCGATTCTCGGGTAATATTCTGTCTTTATAGAGGCCTACCGTCATACCCTCCGGCGTTCTTGCAAGCCCCCTATTTGCAATCTCAATTTCTACCCGGAACCCCCCACCATCATCAGCCTGCACCACAAGGCCACGTAGCGCAATGTCCGCCAGTCTATCCATTAAACGTTCATCAACCTTGTGCTGCGCAGGCGCTGACGTTGCCCCGAATGACAGAAAAGAGGAATCTCGCCAATTATCTAAGGCTTGCGTACTTGCAAGGCTTTGCCCCAGAAAAACCTGACGATTTGCTGCTGGCAACCATGATTGATCAAGACTTTCATAAACATCTAATAAACGTCCTGCCATGATTAACTCGCCTTGCTGATCGTTATCGATATCGATAAACGCGGGCGGCACCAGATCATATGCGGCGACAATACTATTGCTGTTTGTGGCCTCCCTGCGAAGTAACACCTCACCGGTACTGCCATCATGAGCAAGCAGTTCGTCATCATTAAGGTAACGCAGGATATCCAGCGACCCGTTTCCATCAACATCAGCTAACGACGCAGCCAACCTTGTTCTAGCAGTACTTTCACTAAAGCTCCAAACCATTGAACCATCGGCTCGATACAAGGAATGATTCGCGGCCAAATAGATATCGGGGCTGCCGTCAAGATCAAAATCTTCTATCAGAATTGGACCGGTGGCACTTGCAGGCAAATCCCATAACTCAAGACCGTCGTCATCGATCAATATCAGTCGATTCTCGTAACCAAAGTTATTGTCTGGATAAGACGCTGAGACAACTAGCTCAAACTCAGGATCACTATCGAAATTGGCCGCCTGATAGAATGCGTAGCGCATCGAATTCACCGTATTGCTGGCATCATTGACCCGGTCAGGGTTCTCGTTCACTTTGAACATAATGCTGCCAGAAGCGTCATATAGCGCGTCATAGAAAGCGAATTCATAATGGCCATCCCTGTTAATATCGACAGGAAGCGCTTCACCAATCGCTGCTTGTCCGGTCACAAACGAACTGCCCTCTGGTATGAGCTCAATGATCAGATTACCGGCCGAATTCATGACATATGGGCCATAGAGAAATTCAAGCGTACCGTCAGACTCCAGATCAAATGGAATAACGGGCTTTTTGTAGTTATTGGAGAAGACGGTATCAATCATCGGGCCTTGATAACGCAAGCTTCCATCAGAATTGTGAACAGCGAGTCGATTTTGCGAGTAATGAATGTACTCTGCGTCGGCCTGTGAGTCCCCAACCGCCAGATCAATATCCATTAACACCCCGATCGAGTCCACGCGAGCGGTCTCATTGCTCCATAGCTCTCTACCAGACTCAAGGTCAATGGCGTAGATACCCCTGGAATCTCCATGAGCGATTGCTACTGCGCCGTCATCGGCATTCAATATTCCGTCGCGGTTGGCATCGAATAACGGCCCAAATACACCGATCGCACGCCTACGCTCTATATGGTGGCGATGGAGTAACTCCAGTGATTCAAGCGTCGACCCCGGCGCATAACAAAACGGATCGGTATCGGCGGCATAACCTGGATATTCGGCCGAAGCACGGGAGTCTACCTGTACTTCTGCACGCCCAAACTGACGGAACGTGTCGGTCTCGTTTGCTGATCCGAGCAATTCCCAGGTAAATGAATCGTTTGCCTGGCTGCGGTCACCAAAAACGTAGTTTGGATCTGATAGCGTCGCCAGTATCGTTTGACTCACACCCTCGGTGGCTACGCTACGAGGCGCAATAGATATCTCCGGCGGAAGGTTCGTTTGCGTCAACAGGATATTCCAACGCTGGGTGGCTACATTGCCCGCCGCGTCATGAACATGAAGCTCAATCGAATAGGGCCACTCGCGTAGCAGTTCATCCCGTGACAGATTCCAGCTCACCAGCCCGTCGGGAGAAACCTCTAGACCAAAAGCCATCGAGTCTGGGGAAAGCTGATAAGACAGTTCGTCACCATCCGGATCACGCGCTACCACCTGATAGCTATAATTTCCTCCCAGCGGTGCTCTGACAATCGGCGTACTTTCAATAACGGGCGCCACATTTTCGGAACCCAAATAAGCAAGCCACTCAAACTCTTCATCTATCCCTGGCCCTTTATCTACCGAAATGCTAATCGCCTCAGTACCGGCTCCTCCCCTGGACAGGCAAAACTTCGCCTGACCATCGCTATCGGAAATATCATAGAGGCGGGTTAAGGTGCCTGTCACTGAGTTAACCGCTGAAAAACTTATTCCGTGCTGGCTAACGGGATCCCCACTCGGGTCACTTAACTGGACTGTCCGGCAAATCTTGTCTCCAGCTATAGCAGGCTCCTCTTCGGGGAGTAATGACGCAACAACGACCGTTGCTCTCGCATGAAATCCCAGTCCGGACTGATACGCGTAAGACCCGTCAATCTGGTAACCGTAGACAGAGACGCCTATCGGTTCGACAGCTGCGATTCGATGTGCCCCGACGCCGATAGCTATGGAAGCATGTGCATAGCCACCCTCCTCGAATTCTGTCCATATTGATGAGTCAAGCAACACCCCATCCACGGTTACAGTTTCAATTGCACTCATGGGAGCTATGAGGTTGGCATAGTTTTGGTCGTAATCTTCTGGCGGGGTCGAGAGAACGTGCTGGGAGATAAACTGGTCGCGTGGAGCAATGCTGAGCATCGATGGCCCCCCAACCAGTTCTGAACTGATATCGCGACTGCGGGCGTACTGAAATACCTGCACAGGCCTATTCGACACAACGCCGACTGCCTCAGCAAGATCAAACTCATGGTATTGCCCTGACATGAGTTCATTAGCAAGGACGTCTCCAATGTAAACCAGCGTGTTATCTTCGCGAGCGTATACGCGAACAACATCTTGTTCCGTTCGTTGAGCAAATGGAGCAACCCAGAATCTTGCCCCCCATCTATCGACTGGCAGGAGCTGTTCAACCAGATGGTCGCACTCCCCGGTACCGGTCAAGGAAGTACATTTGTTGCCGGAAAATACTGCGACCTTTTTGTCTGCCGAGACCAAACTACCAGAGAGATTCAAATAAGCCGTTCGGTCATCTGGCTGGCCATTCGAGCGAAATACAATACCAGCATCTGCCACCTGAAAAATCTCTCCGCGATTCAGTGTGCGATCGAATGGAACGCCACTTTTAAAAATCTGTCCAGCGTCGTCGTCATAGCTAACATTGGGCGTAATCGTTACAACCGTGTCATCCTCCACAGCGACGATGGAGAAAAATTCGCCGTGATTGTTGGAACTCGAGCCAATTGAGGCTACGGAGTACTCTTGGCCAAGCGCTGTGGTGGGGTATATCAAAGCAGCATCGGTGGTTCCGTTTTGGGTATTGAGCAAATGAACCATAATAGGAGCATCGGACTCGACGTTGATACCTAGTTCAACTGGCTCAGTTTCTCGGGGGGACGGCACCGGCGCCAGTGAGGTTAGGTCAATCAGCCGGACGACTCCCGGCCCTAGGGTATGGCTCTCTGCATGTGAAAGGCCGGGAATTGCCAGCGTCACGTTAGCGCCACTCAGCGACGATACAAAAACTTTGTACGATGATGCGAACCCTGATCCCTCGAGGTTGGGGCTAAAAGCGAACCAGAAAGACTGACCAAGATGGGTAACCGCTGGTAGTGCCTGCGATACAACCAGGTCGAAGCTTTGTTCGTCCAAGCCAAGAAATGGATCGGAAGCCTGAACCGTTACGGGAAAAATCCCCGCTCGCGGCTCAGCCCAGACCAGGCGGCCGCTTAAACCGTCAATTTCCATACCGCTTGGGCCTGTGACCAACTCAAAGCTGACGGAATCATTGTCCGTGTCATTTGCTAGTACTTGATAGCTATAAGGCTCCCCTTCCAGCGCGACAATACCTGGCTCACTAGAGATCAGCGGAGCATTATTCGGCTCACTGACGTTGATGAGTACAACCGCAGGAGGTGAAACTAACGCCATATCCTTTGCGACGTAAGTAAAGCTATCACGACCGAAGAATCCAGCGGCTGGTGTATAGATTGCGATACTTCGGTCGTGATAGCTTTACTTACGTCGCAAAGGATATGGCGTTAGTAAAGCTATCACGACCGAAGAATCCAGCGGCTGGTGTATAGATTGCGATACTTCCATTAATCTCCACACTGCCATTGCCCGGCTCGGTTTTGATTTCAAAACTTAGAGAGTCTCCATCGATGTCACTCGCCAACAACTGGATGTCTTTGCTGCTATCGCCGAACATTGAGACGTCTATATCCTCAGCGTGTGGCAAGTCATTAACTGGATTAACAGTTATAAAAACACTGGCGATCTCCGAGTCGAGCTCACCATCATTCACAAAATACGTAAATGAATCCCTTCCATTGAAATCTTCGGAAGGAAGGTACGTCACAGCAGGCGTGAGGTCATTGAGAACGCCTGATGTAGGCGGCTTATCGATAACGTAATCAATGGAATCGCCATCCTCGTCAATACCCTTCAAAACAATGTTCAAAGGTTGATCCTCATCAACCTGTAGATTGAGGGTTTCTGCGCCAGGCGCACGATTCGTATTCGCAACAGAAATGCTAAACCCGATGCTGGTAGAAGCTCCAGCGCTATCCGTGACCATAAGCCTGACAAAATTCTCGCCCGCCTGATCAAAACCAGGAATCCAGTCTATTGCGCCACTCATACTATCGATCGTCATCCCAACAGGCGACTCCTCCAAGACAAAGGAAATGCTGTCACCCTCAACATCAATCGCTTTCGCAACTGCCGAGTAGACTGCGCCCTCTTGGCCCTCTAGAGAGGGCGAAAACACAAACTCCGGAGCGTCATTCACAGCGGTCGTGACAATTGTTACTGTCGCAACTTCCGAATCAACCGAGCCGTCGTTAGCCACAAATGAGAACCGATCTGTACCAAAAAAGTTGCTTGCCGGAATATACTCAACACGGCCTTCGCTCAAGAAAGCGCTACCCGACGCTGGAGGGGTAGTGATGCGGTAGGTTAATGGATCATCATCGCCATCAAACGCAACTAAATCTATCAAGCTTGCCCTGTCCTCAACCGCCGTGAGTATCTGATCTTCAGCCACTGGTAACTGATTAGTTTGTGAAACGTTGATGAAAAATTGCTGGGAAATAGTCACCTCACCGTCACTAACCGATACCTCTACAGAAACTTCGCCAGCGCTATCGAAATCCGGGACCCATTCAACCAGACCCATATCCGAAATACTCATGCCAGCCGGCGATCTGAGCAGGCCGAAGAAAAGCTGCTGCTCATCGTCATCATTTGCTTCAACCTGATAAAGGTACGGTGAATTTTCGGCAGCGACTTCGAGTGGCTCAGACGTAATCTGAGGGTCGCGATTAGTGTTATTTACGACTAGTGAGAACTCATCGAATGCGGTGCCACCTCGACCATCTGATGCTTGTAAAGCAACATCGTAGAGCCCTGCATCGTCAAAACCCGGTCGCCAGGCAACGATGCCCTCAGCATTGATCAGCATCCCCTGGGGGCTAGAGGACAACGAAATCTCCACTGGGTCACCGTCGTCATCGACCGCAGCCGGAACGTACTGATAGAGCTCGGTTTCCGAAACCAGAACATCTGGCATTGAGGTGAAAATGGGTGGACGGTTAACGTCAACAACGGTCAACAAAAATGACTGGGAAGCGCTCGCTCCCGCTCCATCCCTGACCTCTACCGTGACTGAATACTCTCCCGCATCATCAAAGGAAGTTGTCCATTCAAGTATGTTTTGCGCCAGAGCAAGCCCTGGAGGAGCCTCAGTGAGTCGATAAGTTAGCTCATCACCCTCTGGATCCAGCGCCAGGACCGGGTATTGATACAGACTGTTTTCATTGACCAATGTTACCGGCGACGACAAGATTTCAGGTGAATCATTAGGTTTTTCTGCAACGAGCAGATTGTAAGTTTGCTGGCTAGCGGCTCCTAGCGCATCGATTGCTTCCAAAACTACGGTATGGGCTCCGGCTTGACCTTCGTCGGGTGTCCAATGAACCAAGCCCGACAGGCTGACGGTTAGCCCAGTTGGACCAGAAACCAGTGCGAAACCAACCGCATCACCTTCGTCATCTTGTGCTACAAGCTGATACACATAGGCTTGCTCTTCTGTAGCTGCTAATTCTGGTATTGAGACTATCTGCGGTGCTGTGTTCGTGCGGGGAGATACGATAAGAGCGAATTTTTGCTCGGTTTGATTGATACCGTCATTAACTTCGGTGATGATTGTGTAGCTACCTGCATCCCCGTGTTTAGGTGTCCAGGAAATTACACCGTCACTCGATATTTCCATCGAGTTCGGCGCCTGCAATAAGCGGTAGCCGAGCGTACCCCCTTCCGGATCCTCGGCGATGACGTGGTACAGATAGGGCGCAAGCTCAGACGCAGTGGTGACCGGGCTGCTTGAAATCACCGGAGCCTGGTTATCGCTGCCCCCGCAATCAAAACCATTATCCAGACTGACATAGAGTCTCCCGTCGTCCTTCGCCTTGCCCCAGCGACGAAGCGGTACTTCGACTGCAACCGTTCCCTCGCAGCTCTCACCCGCAGTGATATCCCTCGCCAGGAAATCGATATGGTACACACGCCCATTTCCACTGCCGAACCGGCGTCGAACACGCTCTTTTCGAAGTTTAAGCTGGCCGCTATAACCGAGCTTCGCATCAACATTGGTATTGCCGTCGCCAATACCGTTTAACGGCTCATCCTGATAAACACACTGCACAACAACTTCAGGCTTGCGACCATCGACTGTCTTTAGACCACGGATATAAACATCGCTTAGCCGATGATTTGCCGGCCATAAGCGCTTGGGACTCGCGCTTGCAGTAGAGCAGTCCAGTTGCCCACGGGGCTTTCCATGGCCGCCATGATACTTGTGATGGTGCTTACCTTTAATGTTGCAGCCTTTGTGAGGGCCACGCCAATCCCAGCGGTCATGATATTGATTGTAACGTCCACTGGAATTATCGTGATGAGCATAGCCATCATCACTATGCTTACTGTAATCGTCACGAGCGGAAGCCCACGAAGTGGCAGCGTGAAACAACCCCATGCCTACCGTAACCACAAGCAGTACGGCTTTATATCCCTTCACAGAAATACCTCAAACCAAAACATCAGGCGCAGGAATACTGTCCCCAAAAAAAGGAGCGATCAGAAAAACATTTAGATTTGTAAGCGCCTATCCAAAGACGCAACGACTCATATCCTTTCTATCGATTTAAATCTTTGTTGTTTCCTTATACCCTACGAAATACCCATACGAAATTTATTATGCTTTTTAAAATATCCCTACCGAAGCAATTTTCAATACTTACCTGCTTCGCCTTACACTTTCCCGCTTAGAATTTTTTTAGACTTTCCAATAGTATTTATCTGGCATTGAATATTTCGGAAATCATTCAATACTTCCGTCTTGCTTGACCGCCTTCTTTGACGACTTAAGATGTTAACAACATGCCTCTCAAGCATCAATACATTATCTGAATTATTGTCATATTGAAAGCAGCATTATCATTTTGAAACTATTTCATAAACTAAAGTTTATGCTCTACCACTAAACGTCCCAGAACATCCTAAAAATAAATCAACTTAGCAATTTCCTTTCTCAGACTGTGCCGCTCATTCCACGCGAGCAAGCCTTCCCGTCCCTCCAATACATCGACTTTTAAAAATCGAAGAAAGTGTAGGTGTGCTTGCAAGGTGCAATCCGCTTTCGTCACACTATCGCCACACAGCCATGGCCGGCCATCTTCTAAAAGGCTTTCGAGATAGTTCAGTGGCGTTTGCATGTCTTTCAGTAACTGCGCGGCGAGTTCGGGGTTGGGTGGATAACCGATGGGTGAGTTAACCGCATGGCCGTATCGCGCCATTAAGCCTGCGAGGCGTACATCGGCAATGCGTTCAATGTCACGTGCTTTTGCGCGTGCTGCAGGATCTTCAGGTTCAAGTTTTGGCCCTGCGAAGACATCATCGAAGTAATCCATAATGCTTAGCGATTGCAGAAGCCTTGTACCGTCGTCGAGCTCGAGCATCGGGACGGTACCAAAGGGATTGAGTGCCAGAAAATCGGGCTGGCGATGCGCGCCTTTTGCAAGCTCAATATCGACTCGTTCAAAATCAAATGTCACGCCTAGCGCTTCTCGCTCTGCGATATACATCATGACCTTGGTGGGATTAGGCGCGACTTGTGACAGGTATAACTTCATCTAAGAACTCCGGTTTTCTCTCGCTACACAGCAGCTTTCAACCATTATAACGATAAGATAACCGCCGAAACCAAGCGCAGCGTTTGTTTCGGCTGAACCGGACGATTTGCTTATAAGTCAAAATACGAGGGGCAAAAAAAAAACGCAGAATGATGCATTCTGCGCTTGAACTTCGAGATGAAGACAATGGAAATTAGATAGCGAGATACTCCTCTCTGAGCGCCTCGTCGTCCAGAACCTCTTGGGCGGTGCCGTCAAAGACTACCTGACCCATATCGAGAATAACTGCACGATCTGAAAGGTTTAATGCAGCGATTGCGTTTTGCTCGACAATGATCGTTGTAATACCCAGTTTGCGAATTCCCTCAAGAATGCGCTCTATCTCTTGAACTATTACTGGGGCCAGCCCCTCATAGGGCTCATCAAGTAATAGTAGCTTCACGTCACGCGCCAGTGCTCTGGCAACAGCAAGCATCTGTTGCTCACCACCAGACATTGTTACGGCCTCCTGGGTACGACGCTCCGCCAAGCGAGGAAAATGCTCGAAGATTCTCTCTTTTGACCAGCCAATCGGCTTGGCGATCTGCGCCAAATCCAGCGACTCCTCGACCGTAAGACCCGGTATGATGCGACGGTCTTCGGGCACAAGTTGGATACCCGACTGCGCCGCCTGATGGGTCGACATGTTGTGCACGGCCTCGTGATCGAGCCAGATTTCACCGCTGTGAAGCTCCGGATCCTGCGCTCTGGCTATTGAACGAAGCGTTGACGATTTGCCTGCGCCATTCCGCCCCAGCAGCGCTAGTATTTCGCCTTCTCTCACCTCAAAGCTGACGCCTTGAACAATGTAAGACTCACCGTAATAGGCATGTAAATCCCATGCGGAAAAGTAAGCGGGAGCCCCGCCCTTGGACTCGACAGGCTTGGTTTTTGGTACGGCATTTTCTTGAAAGATCATACGACTGCGCTCCCCAGGTAAGCTTCTCTGACCTTTGGATGGCCTTTGATTTCATCAGGCATGCCCTCAGCAATAATGGCGCCTTGTGCTAACACTGAAATCTTGTCAGCGAGACTAAACACGACATGCATGTCATGTTCGATAATCACTTTCGTTACATCTTTTGTGATGTTCTTGAGCAACTCAATAGTTTTATTCGTGTCGTGTCTGGCCATGCCAGCCGTAGGCTCATCAAGCAACAATAGCCTCGGACGTTGAATCAGGCACATCGCCAATTCAAGGCGACGCTTATTGCCGCGAGAGAGACTGCCCGCAGGATTATCCCTCTGCGCCGTCATATCCAGATCAGACAGTAAAGACATTGCCTCGTCTTCTAAAGTCTTTTCTTTCCGCAGCGACTTGAAGATATTGAACTTAAACGCGCCATCACGCCTGGCTAAAGCAGGAATCATGACGTTTTGCAAAAGGCTCAACTCTGGAAAGATTTGAGGTGTCTGAAACACCCGTGATATACCCATCTGGTTTATCTGGTAAGGCGAAAACCCGCGCGTAAGGTCAGACCCTTCGAAATCGATACTACCCGTATCGGGTTTTAACAGTCCGATACAGGTATTCAGCAAGGTTGATTTGCCTGCACCGTTTGGGCCGATAATTGCGTGTGTTCCGCCTTCCTTTATCGTTAAGTTAATGTCGTTGAGCGCGCGCAAGCCACCGAACGATTTATTCACACCTGTAATATCGAGCAGGGTCTTAGTTTCACTCATGACTCGGCACCTCTGGTCTTTTCGACACCATCTTCTTTCTGATCACCGCCACCACGGAAGCGGCGGTGGAGGCCTCGAATGCCCTGCATCAGGCCACCAGGCAAGAACACGATAATCAACATAAACATCAAGCCCAACGTCAAGTGCCATCCTTTGCCAACGAATGGCCCTATAATCGTTACCAACAGATCTGTGATTGGTTCAGGGAAGAAGGACAAGGACTCCGCTAAAACCGTGTCATTGATACCGGAGAAGATATTCTCAAGATATTTGATTGCTGATGCGCCGATGAGCGGACCAAAAAGCGTTCCCAACCCGCCCAAAATAGTCATGAGCACAACTTCGCCTGAAGCGGTCCACTGCATCCGTTCTGCACCGGCTAATGGATCAACAATGGCCATGAGAGAGCCTGCTAACCCTGCGTATATTCCGGATATAACAAAGGCACAAAGCAGGTAAGGTCTGTGGTTGAATCCGGTGTATTCCATTCGCGTCTGGTTTGACTTGATTGCAACCAACTTGAGACCAAATGGAGAGCGGAAAATCTTAAGGCTTACCCAGAAACCGATGATGAGCACGACGGCACAGAAGTAGAAACCAGGATAACCCGTAAGCTGGATGCCGAAGAAGTTACCCAGCGGCGATCCGTCAACGGTAATTCCGAGAGCAGTGTCAATCACACGAGGATCTTCACGTAGTACCCGAAGCCCACTCTCACCGTTTGTAATAGGCGTCAACACTGAATAGGCGAGATTATATGACATTTGGGCGAACGCCAACGTGAGGATAGAAAAGTAGATACCCGACCGGCGAAGACTGAGGTAACCAATAAGCACCGCGAACAAGGCGGTTATAACCACAGAGCATACGACTGCAGGCAGCGCGTTCATACTCAATAGCTTGAATGACCACACGGTTGCATAAGAACCCACCCCTAGAAACGCGGCATGCCCGAATGACAGGTACCCCGTCAATCCGAACAGGATATTGTATCCAACCGCGAACAGACCAAAGATCGCAAACTTCTGCAACAGGTCAGGATAACCTGCACCAAAGGGAGCGGCCCAGAGTGGCGCGGTAAATACTACTAGGGAAAAGACCGCAATGATCAGCAAGTCTTTTTCTTTGGTTGAAGTCGTTATCGAATCCACAATTTGTTACTCCTTGCCCATAAGGCCACGAGGCCGGAATAAAAGAATAAGCACGGCTACCAGATAGATGATGATCTGATCGATGCCGGGCAGTATCGCCTTAACCTCGTTCATGGAGGCAAACGATTGCAAAATGCCAAGAAGAAAACCTGCCGCTACCGCTCCCGGTAACGAGCCCATACCACCTACCACTACAACCACAAAAGAAAGCACAAGAAAATCCATTCCCATGTGGTAGTCGGGCGGAAGTATGGGGGTGTACATAACACCCGCCAGCCCCGCAACGATCGCAGCAAGACCAAAGACTATCGTGAAGCGGCGTTCGATATTAACCCCTAACATGCTAACCATCTCGCGATCATGCATACCTGCGCGAACCACCATTCCAAAGGTAGTGAAATTCAGGAATGCAAATACACCGGCAATCACGCTAAGTGAGAACAACAGATAAATCATCCGCCACCAGGGGTACACGATTCCGTCCATCCCAATAAGACTGCCGATCGCGGCACTTCCTGCAACTACATCGGGAGGAGAAACAGGAATGGGGTTAGCCCCAAAATTTGCTTTCATTATTTCCTGTACGACAATCGCGAGTCCAAATGTAACCAGAATCTGGTCAGCGTCTTCGCGCTTGTAGAAATGCCGTATCAAACCTCGCTCCATCGCAAGGCCGATAAGTAACATAACGGGAATAGCCACAAAAATAGAGATCGGCACAGCGTAATCGATTATCGCGGCGCCGGTGTCGCCCCACCAAATTTCAAGATAGGGAACTTCTTTGTAAGCTTCGAAGTAAGTGATGCCCTCGTCTCTCACCTTTTTGGAGATCGTGAGCAGATTCTGCACTGAGACAGCAACAAAAGCGCCCAGCATGAAGATGGCGCCATGAGCAAAATTAACGACGCCCAGGGTTCCGAAAACGAGCGTTAGACCAAGAGCAATCAATGCATAAGCACCGCCCTTATCAAGGCCGTTGAGTACTTGTAATAATATCGCGTCCACATTAACTCCTAGCTACAGGATCGATTGGTTTTGCAATTGGCTTCTGCTTCAATTTCCATGGTTGCAACCGCTCAGTCAGATAAAGTTACACCAAGGGTTTATCAATTTAAAAAAGAGCCACTCTGGGCGCGAGGAGTGCAATTCACACCCAGAGTGGCATTCGCTTACGAAATTAAACAGCTGCCCTGCATTCGCCAAGCTCACCACCGAGCATATCGACTGAGTATTCAACCTGGGCACGAGGCACCTCTTGAACGACTTCCAACAAGTCGAACTGTGAAGATGGATTTTCGTTACCGCGTACAACGAGTACGTCTTTGAAGCACTGGTGATCGCCAGCACGATACTCGGTTGGACCGTTGCCCATACCGTCAAATGAGAAGCCTTCGAGCGCTTCTATTACACCGCATGGGTTAAATGTCCCTGCCGTCTCGCAGGCATTGGCATACAGTAGCGTTTGCACGTAACAAGTATGAGCAGCCTGTGAGGGTGGGAAACCATACTCGGCCCCAAAGGACTTAACAAAAGCTTTAGATGCTTCATCCTGTAGCGACCAGTTCCAGTTGGTTGAGCCAAATATTCCCTTGATATTCTCTCCTGCACCCTGAGCCATCAGGCGAGAGAATAGCGGAACCACGATCTGGAAATCTTTGCCATTAACCTGCTTTTCACGTAGACCAAACTGAACGGCCTGAGTGAGCGAGTTGACCATGTCTTTACCATAGTGGTTCAGTACGAGGACGTCGGCACCCGAGTTAAGCACTGGCGTTATGTACTGCGAAAAGTCACCTGCACCTAATGGCGTTCTTACAGCAGCCTTAGTTTGCCAGCCAAGTGCTTCGGTATATTTCTTGATTGATCCCTCTTGAGACCATCCCCAGGTGTAATCAGCCGTGAGGTGATAAGCTACCCGATCTTTACCGAATTCTTTCTCAAGCACTGGGCCCAGAGCTGCGCCTGACATTTCAGTGTTAAAGAAGTGGCGGAAGCCATACTTGCGTCGATCTTTACCCGTCGTGTCATTCGAGTGGGTCAAGCCGGCCATAAAGATCACACCCGCTTCCTGACATAGCGACTGAACCGCGATCGCAACGCCTGATGAAGAACCACCAGTGATCATGATCGCGCCGTCTTTCTCCATCATACGCTTGGCAGATGCACGCGCCGCGTCAGATTTAGTTTGCGTATCACCAGTTGCATAAACAACTTTTTTGCCCAATACGCCTTCGCCAGTCAAGCTCATTGGCTTCATGGTGTTCAATAAACCGCCGTCACCTTCGCCATTCAAGTGTTTGACCGCAAGCTTATAAGCTCTAAGCTCATCGGCGCCCTCGTCGGCATAAGCACCTGTTTGAGGAACGTTAAAGCCCAGAGTAACCGTTGAGCCTTTGGGCGCATTGACGTAGTTGTTTGCATTATTCGCGAAGACATAAGGCACGGATCCAGCAGCCGACGCCGCTGCCGCGGCAATCGATGCTTTCATAAATCCGCGACGTGATAGTTCGGGAAATTTCTTATCAGTTTTTTTCATAATCGACTCCGATTTTTACTGTCTGATAAAGTAATAAATATTTTCTAAAACTACTTATTAGAAGCAAGAGGGGCTCCGAACTTCTCGCAGAGCCCCAAAGTGCCCTAGAACTTCAGCTTTCCGAAAAACTGGATGCGTGAAAGCGTGCCATCCGTACCGTTTTCAAGCTCGCGTTTGGCTTGAATAAATCCAGTGCCGAGATCAAGGTTTTTGGTCGGTGAGGTAATAAGACTGACTTCCAGATTAGAAACCTCTTCTGTCGTCGCACCAGCAAGACTGTCGGGCAAATCAGCTGTAGTCATTGCATACTGGAAAGTGCTGCGGGTCTTGTTGTTCCACCAATGGCGGTATGCAATAAAGCCGCCAGTCACATCCACCAGATCCAGATCACCATCTGCTTCGAGATCCGCGTCCTGGAAAGCTTGCAGAGCAATGTAACGACCTAACGTACCGTGAGAGACCATAAACTTAAGATCATCTTTACCGCTGAGCGCCAACTTACCCGAGACGCTTACGCCACCACCAAAGACGCTGTCATCATCGCCGCCGGTGGCTGTGTTGTCGTACGCTATTTCGCGTACGATACCAGCAACGGTATAAGCCAGATCACCCGCTTTACCGCTGTATCGAAGAACAATATCAGGCACCTTATTGTCATCGATATTGTTGCTTAGACCGTAGACACTGGACGATGGGTTCTCCAAAGCGACCATAAATTTGCCGCCGTTATCCAGCTTCTTGGTAATACGCGCCTGCCACTGACGGTTGAATATCACGCCCGAAGTTGGCCCAATGAAGTCGACAGATTCTGGAAGCGCACCCACATTGAAGAAGGTTGACCAGGTTTGACCCAGAGTAAGCGTTTTGTTCTCAGAAAAATCCCAGTTCAAAACAGCGTGACGGATGCGAAATACCGCTGAGTTTGAAATTCTCTCATTGCCCAGGTTTGAGGCACTAGCCTTCGAGAGCATATCGAATTCCAGATTCGTTGAGACGTTGCCATTTTCAGTTGGTGTTGCCGTTTTAAATCCCAGGCGCGACGTGCTGATGTGCGTATCGAATTGATAGCCTTCGCTTGCACTACTATCGCCTACCGGGATTGTGCTAGGAACCAAAATTTCCTCGCTAAGTCCACTCAGCGGCCCGCCGTCTTCATAATCAGTCCACATAGCATTCGCTTTGACGAAGCCGCCTATAGTCAGTGTGGTATCGCCTATCTTGGTCGAAACCGCATTGGCAGAACTGCCTATGCCGACAGCCATCACCGCTACCATTAGTTTTTTAACCGAGTTTAATTTCATGGTTTTTCTCTCCCGAGAGTTCGTATTTAATTAGTATGAGTCTTTTTTAAGGTACGACCCTGTCAGTTTGCGACGCACCGCTATGATGCGAAATTAGACTTTGGTGCTAGATGACTACTTTTTTCGGTTAAACACCAAAAAATAACAAAACCGGTCAAGAGAACGTTTTCACCACTCTATGTAGCGCAACGAAAAAAATTTTGGTCGAAAAAAAAATACTTAGTTATTATCGAGATCTTTGTCGTCAGCCATTGCGGATTTAAATCCTTTAATCGCACCGCCCAGATCACTTCCGAGACTTCCCAGGCGCTTGGTTCCGAAGAGCATCATTACAATTGCTGCCAAGACTAGAAGCTGCCAAATGCTTATTCCACCAAGACCCATCACACACCTCTCTTATAAATTATTTAATTTTTCTCTGAATCAGATTTCTATCTGTCAAAA
Source organism: uncultured Pseudomonadales bacterium (assembly GCA_964504585.1). Lineage (GTDB taxonomy): Bacteria > Pseudomonadota > Gammaproteobacteria > Pseudomonadales > UBA7434 > UBA7434. The sequence goes on from CAZDEW010000009.1 coordinate 21,984, forward strand.
AGCGCTCGGTAAAATTGATAGAAGCACTAACTCATTTGCGCAACTTTCAGACTATCTTTCTGTTCGCTTGCAATTGCTTTGATTCCATCAAGACTGCTAGGGTCGTCAATTGTTGATGGAACCGTATATTCCAGGCCATTGATAATTTGCTTTATCGTTTTGCGCAGCGTTTTCCCAGAGCGAGTCTTGGGAAGCCGACTGCAAATGTGGACTTCTCTTAAACAGGCGACCGGACCAATCTTTTCTCTGACCAATTGCACAATTTCACGACTTACTGATTCGCTGTCCGCTTCCACACCGCTCTTCAACACAGCAAATCCCACTGGCAAATGACCCTTTAGCTCATCATCACGCGCGACGACCGCACCCTCCGCTACAGCGGGATGCATGCAAATCACTTCTTCCATTTCACCAGTAGATAAACGGTGACCGGCGACGTTAATGACATCGTCTAAGCGCCCCATCACGTGCAGGTATCCATCTTCATCGAGATATCCACCATCACCGCTGGTGTAATAGCCGTCGAAGGTACTTAAATAGGAATCCTTGTATCTCGCCTCATCCCGCCAAATGGTGTTGAAGCAGGACGGCGGCAGTGGAAGCCGTATCGCGATATTGCCCTGTTGGCCCTGTGGTAAAGGTTTCCCTTGGTCATCCAGTATTTCTATGTGGTAACCCGGCACCGGTACTGTCGCGGATCCAGCCTTGCAGGGTAGCTCCTCAATGCCGGTCATGTTTGCCGCTATTGCCCAGCCCGTCTCCGTCTGCCACCAGTGATCAATCACTGGGCGCTGAAGAGTCTCGCAGAGCCACTCGTAGGTTGGCGGATCCAGACGCTCGCCCGCCGAGAAAATTCTAGACAAGTTGGAAAGATCATACTTTCTGCTATGTTCGCCTTCAGGGTCCTCTTTCTTAATTGCCCTAAAAGCCGTGGGCGCGCTAAAAAGCGCCTTTACCTTGTATTCTTCAGCTACGCGCCAGAATGCACCTGCATCAGGTGTCCCGACAGGCTTACCCTCATACATAATGCTTGTACAACCGCGAAGAAGCGGCGCGTAAACAATGTAAGAGTGACCCACGACCCAGCCAACATCGGACGCGGCCCAGAAAACGTCGCCTGCGTCGACGTCATATATCGCCTTCATGCTGTAGTGCATTGCCACGGCGTGACCACCGTTCTCTCGAACCACACCTTTCGGCTTTCCCGTTGTGCCCGATGTATAGAGAATGTAGAGAGGGTCGCTGCCATGCACAGGCACACATTCAGCATCTGAAGCACTGGACTCCAGAATTTGCCACTCATGGTCTCGCCCCTGAATTAGCTTTGCGACTGCCTGAACTCGCTGATAAACAATGACACTGTCAGGTGTGTGGGAGGAAATCTCAAGCGCATTGTCAAGCAGCGGCTTGTATTTAATGATCTTTTCGCACTCTATACCGCAAGAAGCTGACAGGACAACTTTCGGCTCTGCATCATCTATTCGAATCGCCAATTCTCGCGCCGCAAACCCTCCGAATACGACGGAATGAACAGCTCCTAAGCGGGCGCAGGCCAGCATCGCGAAAGCCGCTTCCGGAATCATGGGCATATAGATGACTACCCGATCACCCTTTTCAACACCCTTTGCTTCCAGCATTCCAGCTATACGCTTCACCCTACCCAACGCGCTTCGATAGGTGTAAGTCTCTTTTACTCCGGTAACCGGAGAGTCATAAATCAATGCAGGCTGATCGGCACGACCATTCTCTACATGATGATCTAGCGCCATATGACAAGTATTCATTACGCCATCGGGAAACCAGGACTGAAAACCCGGCACATCCTCTGACAGCAATGTTTCTGGCGGTGTGTACCAGGGCAATAAATTTGCAGCTGCCAACCAGAAATCAACAGGATTATCGATCGCGGCCTGATACTCTGCTTTGTAGTCTCGATTCATCATTTTTATCGGCGCCACCCCAGGATAACCATTCGTTACTTATCAATCAGGCTTCCAATTTCCCCCTAACTGCACACGCAGCAACAGGTACTACTACGACTGACTACAGTCTAACAACGGCGCTCAATAAGGAAATCGGACTTTAGTTGTAAGCGAACGAGCATCCGCTCTTTATCGGTGCTGCTAACAGTTCGTAGGTAGAAGGGGGCGACGTAGATGCACATAGACATTAGTCTCAAGTTGCCCAATATGAGGCCAATCTACGACTAAAGTATTATTCCAATCTGGGCAGAACCGGTTGATTCTTGATCACAAAGTTGCCACGGGCGATTTGAAATCTCTTGAGCAAGCCGTGCCAAAGCTCGTAGAAAATCATCCAAAGGCGCACATCTTTTCTAGCATTCAACAGACAGACTGCGCCGCGTTGCAAGAACATAGAATCGATGAAAGTTAAGGCTTTTGTACCTTTGCGGAAACACGGTAAAACGCGCTTGCAAAATCTCGCCCTAAATTACATTATGTTCTGCCTCACGAAAGCGGATCCTAAATCTCTGGCCCAGCCCGTACCTTTGACCGGCACATCCAGTTTACGACCCTATTGATATTGAAATAAGGAATTGATAATGCCCAACAACTTAGCCAAAGCCATAGACGAACAGAGTTATCAATCACTGCAAACTGAGGCTCGAGATAATCCAGAGACATTCTGGGCCAAAGAGGCCAGTCGACTGACCTGGAGCACGCCTTTTAGTAGAGTCAAAGATACCTCTTACGCAAAAGATGACTTGCATATTCGCTGGTTCGAAGATGGCAAGCTTAATGTCTGCGTAAACTGTGTTGATCGCCATCTTGTATCGAATGCCGACAAAACCGCTATTCTATGGGAGGGCGATGAGCCGAGCGAAAGCAGAGCCATCAGCTATCGCGAACTACATCAGGAAGTGTGCAAGCTCGCCAACGGACTGGCAGAGCTCGGCATGAAAGCAGGCGATCGCGTGGTGCTCTACATGCCCATGATTCCAGAGGCGGCCTATGCAATGCTTGCTTGCGCCAGACTAGGTCTGGTCCACTCTGTAGTTTTCGGCGGGTTTTCTGCCGCAGCTTTGGCTGACCGGATAGACAATTGTGGTGCCAAACTTGTCATCACGGCAGATGAAGGCGTTCGCGGCGCAAAGAAAATTGCACTCAAAGCTTGTGTCAATCAAGCACTGGAGAACCTCGGCACCCATCCGGTCGAAAACGTACTGTGCGTAAAGGCAACTGGTGCTGAAACTAAGGCTTCAAATACCAGCGACATAGACTATCGCGAACTTGTCGATCGGCAATCTGATTCACATGAGGCTGAAGAATTTGATGCGGAGCACCCGCTTTTCATTCTTTATACCTCAGGGTCAACCGGCAAGCCCAAAGGTCTTCAGCATTCAAGTGGTGGTTACTTATGCTACGCGGCTTCAACCTTTGCCAATCTATTCGACTATCAGGATAGCGATATCTACTGGTGTACCGCCGATGTCGGCTGGATTACGGGGCACTCTTATATCATTTACGGTCCCCTTGCGAACGGCGCAACGACCTTAATGTTTGAGGGCGTACCCACCTACCCAAATGTAGGTCGGTTTGGCGAAGTCATCGACAAGCATAACGTCACCATTTTCTACACGGCGCCAACCGCCGTGCGAGCCTTATTGGCTCAGGCTGACACTGCGCTTGGGTCCAGTAAAAGGACTTCCCTTCGAGTCATGGGTTCAGTCGGTGAGCCAATAAACCCCGACGTTTGGCGTTGGTACAACGACGAGTTCGGCCTTGGCCAATGCAAAGTAGTCGATACCTGGTGGCAAACTGAAACAGGCGGTGTAATGATTTCGCCGTTCCCTTATCGCAATGACTTTAAGCCGGGCGCAGCAATGACACCTTTTTTTGGTATCCAGCCTGCACTTGTTAATCAACAGAGCGAATTCATCGAAGGCGCTGCGGAAGGTCAACTCGTTATCACAGATAGTTGGCCAGGGCAGGCTCGTACAATCTGGGGCGACCACGAGCGGTTCTACGACACCTACTTTTCGGCACACGATGGTATGTACTTCACCGGGGATGGGGCTCGTCGAGACGAAGATGGCCACTACTGGATTACTGGTCGCGTCGACGATGTACTAAATGTTTCAGGACACAGGCTGGGAACTGCGGAAATTGAGAGTGCGATTGTTCAGCACGAGTCGGTGGCAGAAGCGGCGGTAGTTGGTTTTCCACACGATATCAAAGGGGAAGCTATTTACGTTTTCGCCATTCCCGTGGCAGGTGCGGAGACAGGTAATAGCCTAATCAAGGAAATCGTAAAGCAAGTCAGGGAATCGCTTGGGCCGATCGCCAGTCCCGAAGTCATTCAGCTGACACCGGGCTTACCAAAAACGCGCTCCGGAAAAATTATGCGTCGAATCCTCAGAAAAATTGCCGCCAACAGCTATGATGAACTGGGCGATACATCAACGCTCGCTGAACCACAAATCGTCGATGTATTAATCGAAGGAAGGAAGGCACTCAACTGAGCCAGAAGATATGTACCAGTTTCATATAGCGGATGACCATCCACTTTTTCGAAGCGCGCTGTTGAACGTGTTGCAAACGCACTTCCCGGAAGTGGCAATCAATGAATCTTCCAATCTTGATGAAACGTTAAAATGCCTGGAGAGCAATCCAGACACTGATATTTTGTTTCTCGACATCAACATGCCGGGATCCAAAGACTTATTCGGCTTGATTAGCGTTCGTCGAAAGTATCCGGAAATACCTGTGGTGATGGTTTCGGCATGGCAAGACCAGAAGATAATCGCTCGCTCCATCGGCCATGGCGCAAGTGGGTACATTCCAAAATCGCTCGCGTCTGAATCAATTAGAACTGCTGTCGAATCGGTTTTACATGGCGATTACTGGATTCCAGACAATATTGATCTTGCGGCGCTGGACAAAATCAATGCCACCGAAGCTGATCTTGCAGAAAAACTGGCCTCCCTGACCACACAACAGTATCGAGTTCTTTGTGCCATACAGGAAGGATTGTTGAACAAACAAATCGCAAGCGATCTTTGCATTACAGAAAGTACTGTTAAGGCTCATGTCACTGCGATATTTAGAAAGCTAGGTGTCAATAATCGAACTCAGGCCGGTATTCTACTCAACCAGATGGCTATCGAATCGGAATCTTAACAAGACGTTTTTTACCGCGCCAAAATCGATATTCGTTAGCGAAACCAGATCCACACAGTCAGCTCTCGTCCACTCTGGAACTTAAGAAGGCGAGCAATTTAGCCGGTTTGATTGGCTTTGGTATAAACGAGTAGCCCCTGGCATTCGCCTGATCACGAAGGTCACTGATATCAGCTGCTGATAAAATACAAACCCCCACATCCGGACCCAATTGATCTAACAGCCTGTCGCTCAACTCCAAACCATCAAGATCGTCCTGCAACTGGTAGTCCATCAACAACACATCAGGGGCAAAACCATCTACGGCACGAAAGGCGCTCCAATTGTCTTCGGCGAGGCGGATCACACAACCCCACTTCTTAAGCAAGCCGGTTAATGCATTGAGATTTCGTTGATCATCGTCGACACATAGAACCCTAAGGCCATTCAAGCGATGCTCTGATTCCTCGCTTTGCCTTTCACTCCGTTCTATAGGCTCCGATATAGGGAGTGTAATCGAAAAGGCACTTCCCTTTCCTCTGTGGGAGATCACCCGTATATCTCCCCCCATAGCCTCTCCTAATCGCTTGGTAACGGCCAATCCCAATCCTATGCCTTCAATTTTCTTATGCTCGTTTGCGCGATAAAACTCGCCAAAAATCGCCTCGATATCCTTCTTTGATATGCCCCTACCCTGGTCCAAAACCGTAATTTCTAAAGACTCGCCGCGTCTCCGACAACCCACCAATACGCGTGAATCACTGTATTTAACTGCGTTAGAAATAAAGTTCTGTAATATCCGCGTTAGAGAGACTTTATCGGCACGAACATATGCTCGAGTATTGACGAACTTTATGACTCGAGATTGTTCTGCCAGCACAGCATATTCGCTGCGCAGGGCATCAAAAATATCCTGCACGGAAACACTGCTGATCGACGGCTTGAATACCCCTTTATCAATCTGCGAAATTTCCATCAGCGTGGATATGGTGCTGCTAGCCGATTCTATGGAAGATCGTATAGCGGCTAGTATCTCCGAATCTATTGATGAATCGTTAGAGAGTGAATCCGTAAAGAGACTCGCTGCATTAAGCGGCTGCATAATATCGTGGGATGCCAGCGCCAAAAACTCGGACTTTGTCCGGTTAGCGTTCTCTGCTTCCATTTTTGCTTCCAGAAGCTGGGCCTCTGCCTCCCGCCTGGTACTAATCTCTTCCAGCAGGCTTGCGTTAATTTCTTCTATGGTTTTAGTTCGCTCATGCACACGCGCTTCAAGGTCAATCTTAGCCAACTCAAGCTCGTTCTGCGCCCGCATAAACTCACTAATGTCGTCATACGTTGTGACGTATCCGCCTCGGGGTAATGGCTCGCCTTTTATTTCGATCACAGTAGATTTATTGTGGCTGCGCCTGACACGGTAAGGATTCGCACGACGGAGGTGTCGCATGCGAGTCTGGACCAGCTCCTCAGTGTCGCCCTCACCTAGCATGCCTCTACTCGCATTAAAACGAGCGATTTCCACTATCGGCATCCCGATCTGCAGCATAGAATCCGGCAACTCGAACAAAGCCTGATATTTGCTATTCCAGGCAACCAGCTCTAGCTTCTCATTTACAACACTGATACCCGTCGGTACGGATTCAAAGGAAGCATAAAGCACATCCTGATTGAAGCGTAGTGCCTGAGTAGTATCACGCACTATATTCATAACTTCTTCAACTTTTACCGGGCGGTGCGTACTGATGCTCTCGAGCAAGCTCCTGGCTGTGGCGACCCCAGTGATGCCAGCTAACGATCTTTCAACCGTTTGCAATAACGGCGGATCAGCAAAGCCATCATGCCCGAGCAATATCTTTTCAGTATGCTCAACGGAAAGAAACTGGTTGAGTAGCGTTCTTAAATCGTTGATTAAGATATCGCCCAGAGTTGTTCCTTCGCCACTATAGCTATCTGCATAGAGAAAACGCTGTGACTGTAATCTGTCGGTAAAACGTGCCTTGAAAAGCTGAGAAAAAACAAGATAGGCAATAATGTTGCCCAACAAACTCACGATTACACCAAGCGAATATGAATCAGTAAAACTAAGGCCGAAAATTCGTTGCGGCGCGAGCAATTGGATACCCCATGGCCCCTGTTCCAGCAGGCTTTCAAACCCCAACCCCCCATCTGACAAAAGCGGCACAAATAATGTGTAGAACCACAGTAGAGAACCAACTGTTATACCGGCATAAGCGCCGTGCGCGTTGCCCTTCCCCCAATAAAGACCAAAAATTAAAGACGGCGCCAACTGTACCGCCAGCGCAAACGCTATGAGCCCAATACTGGTTAATGCGAGGTTATTCACCAATGTGCGCTGATAGAAAAACGCGAGAAAAATAACCATAATCACCGTCGAGCGACGGATAATTCGCATTGCCCTACTGTAGTCTCTTTGGAAACCCAGCTGCTTGTCGCGCTCGAGCAATAGAGGCAAAATTATATTGTTTGAAACGATTTGACTAACCGCAATTGTCGCCACGATGATCATGGCTGTGGCCGCTGAAAACCCCCCGATAAATGCGAGGAGCCCCACTCCAAAACTTTGCTCCTGCAAAGGAATAGCGATCATGTAGCTGTCTGAAGAAATATCTACTGACTGCGAAGAGAAAACGAAGTTACCCACTGACGCTATAACAACCACAAAAATAATCATTAGCGCCAGATACACAGGGAATAACCAACGCGAATCTTCCAACTGGCTCTCTGAATGATTCTCTACAAAGCAAAGATGAAACATTCTAGGAAGGCATAGCACCATGCACGCAGAAACTAGCGTTTGAACAAAAAAACCAATATCTGGCTGAAAATCCAGAAAAACTGATTCAGCACTTGAAAGTGGAATGGAGTCTTCAAGGGCGAGCGAGATACAGAGCGCCGCAACTGCAGCCATCGCGATTAGCTTAATGACAGACTCAAACGCTACAGCGGTAACCAAGCCTGCGTTATAGACTTTTCTACCGCTGCTTTGAGTACCAAACAAAAGCGCAAATGCCGCCATCGCGATCGCGGTCAGCATGGAAATCTCAATGTTCTTAGCGGCATCCCCGGCGAACATTGCGAATGCATCAGCGACAGCCTTCAACTGCAACGCTATATACGGCACAGTTGCCAGTATCGCGACAATGCTGACCACAAGCGCTATGCCCTTACGCTTACCATAGCGGAATGAAAGAAAATCAGTGATGCTGTCTAAGCGCTCTTCCCGTGTGATTCTGGCTATTTTGCGTATGATCGGAAACCCGAAAACATAGAGTATTATTGGGCCAATCAGTATCGGCAAAAAATCCCAGCCTCCCTCTGCGGCGGTTCCAACCAGACCAAAAAACGTCCACGACGTGCAATAAACACCAAGTGAGAGCGCGTAGATAGCGGGGTGACTGAACCACTCTTTACCTTCTTTCGCCTGTTGATTGGCATAACGCGCCAATGCAAACAAAGACGCTAGATAGATAATCACCAGAAGGAGAACAAACGTTGTGAGCAATTTTAGAGACCAGTATAGATATCAAATTATTATCGTGAGCTGCTACTTAATTGGACGCTCTAAGATGCGGCGCAGCTTGAAATAAAAATAACGTATTTGTGAGCGTAAATACCATACCCTGGCAACACCAATGCCAAGTAGCTTCTAATTTTATCGATCAGAAGCGCTAGCGTCTATATTTTCGTTTTTACCAACTTTCTTACCGCACTATCTAGCGGGCCCGTCAAGCCGATACGTTAAAGCGGAGATGTTCGACACCTGACCTTAAGCAAAAGCATGAGCAACACAATAAATTTGACTTAGATATATAATGTTACCTTGTTTGAACAAGCACACTGCACTAACGTCGCTCATTGAAATGGCCAATTTCTGTGGTTTGCGTTTATCCACCATTTCTCAGGATCTTATTTAGTGGCAATTTCATCAGACCAATCTCGCGCATTTAGAGATGCGCTAGGCCAGTTCGCTACTGGCATTACTATCATTACCGCGCTTGATGAGAAAAATCAGCCGACAGGGCTTACCGTCAACAGCTTCAGCTCGGTCTCGCTCGACCCCAGGCTGGTTTTGTGGAGCATCTCGGACGAAGCCAGTGTTTACGATGCCTTTATCAAGGCCAAACACTTTGCGATCCACGTGTTGCACAGCGGCCAGCAGGCGCTTTCGAATAGTTTTGCCTCGGTTGAGGGCGATCGCTTTGAAGGTTTAGCGCTGGAAGCAGGCATAAGCGACGTGCCGCTGCTAACGGAGTATGTTGCTCGCTTTGAGTGTTCAACGGAGGCAATTCACCCCGGCGGCGACCATGAGATTATTGTGGGTAAGGTTGAACGGTTTGCGACGCAGGAGCGAGAACCGCTGCTGTTTTATGGCGGCTCGTATCGGGAAGTAAAACAGTAGTCTGGGACTTTAACTTAGGCTGTTACGATACACCGTACTGACGAAGATCGCCGAAGTCCTCTCCCTCGTGCTCACTGCAACGGTCGGAGTAGCCAAATTCAAAATACTGTGGCTTGCCGGCTTTTACCGGCTGACCACAGACGCTACCATCGGCATGTTTGTGCCCACAAACCGGGTTTTTGGCATGCTGCCACCAGGCTTCAAACACTTCCTTCTGCAAACCATGCCTTGAGGCCAGATAGGCCGTTGCATCGAGTCGATACACCGCCAACTCAGACGCAGGAATCCTGACCGGTCCCAAAACCGGCAGAGAGACCAGAAAGTGCATACCATCGCTTTCAAACCGTTCGGCTTCGTGCAGGAAATCTCCCGCTGGAGCAGCGCCCTCACTGGATTTCAGCGTCGCGATATCGCGCTGCAAGCGCTTGATTTTCTCTTCCCGATAGTTGGCTTCGACTTCTTTGAGCTCGAGCTTTGATTCAAGCTCGCTGGTGTGCTCAATCAGTTTGGCCTGCAGCTCGCGGCGCATATGTTTGCGTAGCGTATCGTGGTCAAAGCCATTTTGTTCCGCCATTTTTGCAATATTTTCTTCGTGCTGGGCAGACTGCAGCTCGGCCTGCTCGGTAAGCGTTCTATTTTCGTCAATGAGCACAGAGTTTTTCTTCTCGAGTGCTAGCAACTGCTGGTTGCTCTGTTCTATCTGGCGGTTAAGCGCTTCAAGCTTTTGCGCCTGTTGACGCTGTAACCTGTCCAACTCCTGGGCGTAGCGGTTTTTGGCGCTCACCAACTGCGCACGCAATTTTTTGATCCCGCGTGCCATGTTGTCGCGTTGTTTAAGCAGCGCCTGATCGCGCTCTTCCTTGCGCTTCTGGCGCAAGTTAGCACGCAGCATTTCTTCCCGCTCAGTCAATGCTTCGACCACACGCTGATAATCGACACCCGTGGCGTTTTGCAGCGACATGTCGTCTGCGGGGGTCAAGGTTGGTACGCCGTTGTTAGCAACACCGTTTGCATCCGCTCCACCCGCCGAGGAAGCGCCGAGACCAACCACAGGCGGAACCTTGGCTGCGCTCGTCTCAACGTAGAGACCGAGTCGATTTTGCTTGGCCTGCGCGGCAAGCATCTTGAGCGTGTTGTTCTGTGCGCTCAGTTCAGGTTCCCACAACTCGTTCGCAAGCCAGGGAATAGGACATTGGCTGCTGCAGGCAAGCCGGATTGTCGCGCCATTGATCTGCGGACCATAAGCCGCAGTTTCCGCTAGCTGCTCAAGGGGCAAGTTCCAACCGAGTTTAAGGGCGCCGTCGCTATCAAATTCGATAAGAAAGAAAACGGCTGAGAGAATATTCAATCTCGTGTCGAGCTTGGCGAATACCGCCTGACACTCGTCACCGGCAAACTCCGTCTCCGAAACGACACCATCGAGTACAGCTTCGAACTCTCCGTACTCCATCTCTTTGGTGACTTTGTTATCTTCAATGAAGTAGATAACCTCGTGACTGGTTTTTCCCAAATTAAATGACATGACTAACCCACTATCAATCCAGGCTATTGTTTTACTGAGGTCGTGCTAAGCGCATATACCGTCCACCTAACCCGAGTGGTAACCCCGGCTTACGTTGCAGTCAGCGAACCCCGCTGTTACTACTAAATCTAGCAAATCAGTGGTTTGGGAGAGGCCTGGAGGCGGCTTGAAATGTATTATGTTTGGGGTTTGTGACTGCACGCGCAGCTCAGCTATTGACCAGCGCCAATCATTTTGTGCACTGGATCACAGTGGGGTTTTGTCGTGGATGCGCGACTCGGTTACAGGGCCGGATTAGTACTAAAAAAGTAGGCCCAAGGTTCGGATGGCGCACGCCGAATGGTGAGACGCTCACGGCTCAACGGGTGTTCGACCGTTAACGACTGCGCCGCCAGCATCAGCCGGTTTTCACCGAAGCCATCGGCGAAAAAATTGTTGTGCGTGGCCTTGCCGTACTTTCTGTCACCGACGATTGGATAGCCTTCGCTTTTTAAGTGGCGTCGAATTTGATGCGGTCTGCCAGTGAGCGGTTTAACTTCAAGCACGCTGTATCGTGCGCTGGGATAGCGATCGACCGCATGGTCAAGTTCGATTAGCCAATGCGCGCGATAGTGCGTCTGCGCTGGCTTTTTATCTGAACTGATTTGCTCTGGCATCGAACTCGCAGCGGTCTCGGCACGCAGTTTTTGCTGGCGAGATCGCTCTCTGCGAGACCAATACGACCTGGGTTTGGCCAGCGGTTTGTCGACCAGCCGCCAGCTGTTTTCATCAGGGCGCAGACGGCGCAGCCGCATGGCAGCATTTTGAGCTCCCCAACCGGCAAAAACCTCAGTGAGTGTACTTGCAACTAAAGCGCTATCCTCGCACAGCGGTGTTTGCTCACGCTGAATACCGGCCCAACCCCTGACCATGGCGACATAGTTTTTCTCAACACGATGGGTTTCGAACTGCAGCGACAGTTCACGCGCCAACTCGCTGGATGTTGCAAACAACAGAACGCCGCTAGTGGCCTTGTCGAGTCGGTGCACCGGATACACCCACTGCCCGAGCTGGTCCCGCAACAGGCTCATTGCGTTGTGCTTTTCGTGGCGGTCGATGTCGCTAGCATGCACCAGTAAGCCTGCCGGTTTATCGATGGCGACCAGGGCATCGTCACGGAAAATTATAGGGAGGTCGGGCAAGTCGCTGTTAGCCTATTGATTGGCTTCGAGATCGGGGCGCTCTTCCTGAACCAATACCCATGGCGCCGATACGATAGCCCAGACACTAGCCTCCGCTTCCAGCCAGGCGACCGCTTGCTGATCATCTACCTGCCCTAGCAGATCGTCTTGCATAAGCTGTTTGATTTTAGCGGCGTCGTCATCAACAACGGCTCTGGCCACCTGAATCAGGTCGAGCGAGCTATCCACACGCAAGGTTTTTCCCTGCGCAAAGAAGCGCTGTAATTCGCTCCATGGAATGCGTGCCGTCTCTCTATTCAGCTTCTGTGTGAGCTCATCTAACTCCATAGAGACCTCCATAACTATCTGTTTTTAATATGATTAACTATTATTGTTCATGTTAAATCTGAACCCGGTCAGATACAACATTGAGAAACCGCGCTTATTCGACTTTACGCATGGTTCGAGCTTGTCTACCATGCGCCTCGCGCAATTCGCGCACCCTTGAAAATCCCGAATAGATTACGAGTATCCAGAGCCATGCTGCAAAGTTTTCATCCACCTCAACGCACGTTAATGGGACCCGGCCCTTCCGACGTCAACCCTCGAATTCTGTCTGCACTCGGACGGCCAACAATTGGGCACCTCGATCCTGAATTTATTCGTCTGATGGATGAAATCAAAGTCTTGCTGCAAAAAGTGTTTCAGACCAGCAACGAATTGACACTCCCCATTTCAGCGCCTGGCTCAGCGGGTATGGAGTGCTGCTTTGTCAATCTGGTAGAGCCCGGCGATAAAGTCATTGTGTGCCAGAACGGTGTATTTGGCGGCCGTATGAAAGAAAACGTAGTGCGATCGGGTGGCGTGGCCATCATGGTCGAAGACAATTGGGGAGAAGCTATCGACCCCGAGAAAGTCAAAGCGGCGATTGAAGCCAATGGTGATGCAAAGATTCTGGCAATGGTTCATGCAGAGACCTCGACCGGCGTTGAAAGCGACATTGATACACTTTGCGGTCTCGCACAATCCGCCGGCATGCTGACCATCGTCGATACGGTAACAGGGCTTGCTGGCGTTGATGTGAACGTCGATCGATGGGGTGCCGATGCGGTTTACTCAGGTACCCAGAAGTGTCTCTCCTGTGTTCCGGGTCTTTCTCCGGTCACCTTCAGCGATCGCGCTGTGGAAAAAATAAAGGCGCGTCAAACACCGGTCAACAGCTGGTTTCTCGATTTGAATCTGATTTTGGGTTACTGGGGAAGCGGTGCAAAGCGCGCCTATCACCACACGGCGCCCATTAACCCGCTCTACGCCCTGCACGAATCGCTGGTTATTGTATTGGAAGAGGGTTTGGAGGCTTCCTGGCAGCGTCACCGTCGCAACCACGAAGCGCTAAAAGCAGGTCTGACGGCACTTGGACTTAACTTGGCAGTCGACGAAAGCTGCAGGCTACCCCAGCTGAACGCCGTTGCCATTCCCGAGGGTATCGACGATGCGAAAATACGCCAGTGCCTGTTGAATGATTTTAATCTTGAGATCGGTGCGGGACTGGGCGCTCTGGCCGGAAAAGTCTGGCGCATCGGCCTGATGGGCTATGCATCCAACCCCGTCAATGTCAGGTTCTGCCTGAACGCACTGGAGTACGCGCTGTCCGCGGAAGGTCACAGCGTAGAAAGCGGTGCTGCCGTGAAGGCGGCCAATGCAGTACTTGACGCTGGCTGAGACTAAACGCAGGCCGCTACGCTAGTCCCGCTGCAGAAAATGTTTGAGCGCTCGGTAAAGATGCCAGGGATCGTCGTAGCCTGCGGTTTCGCGAATCGAGTGCATCGCTAGCGTTGGCACACCGAGGTCGAGCGTTTTAACGCCGATTTCAGCACTGGTAATGGGCCCGATGGTACTTCCGCAGCCCATATCACCACGCGTCACAAAGGATTGCACCGGAACCTCATGGCGTTCGCACAGCGACCGAAACAGGGCCTGCGTCTCGCTGTTAGAGGCGTAGCGCTGATTCGCGTTCACTTTAATAACTGGACCACCGTTTAACGCGGGGCTATGCGCAGGCTCCATTTTCTCGACGTAGTTAGCATGCTGCGCGTGAGCGTTGTCGGTTGAGATCAACATGGACTGATGCATTGCGCGCGACATCGCCTCAGCGCCGCCCGTAATGCGCTCCAGCGTTTGCCTGAGAAAAGGTCCGGCTGCACCGGAACTGGATTGACTGCCCACTTCCTCGTGGTCGCTGCAAACGAGTAATTTCCAGTCGTCTTGCTCGCTGTCAATAAAGGCACGCATATCGACATAGCAAGAGAGCAAGTTGTCTAGCCGCGCAGAGGCGATCAGGTCGCCATTGATACCCACAATCGCAGCCGGCTGCACATCATAAAACGCTACTTCATAATCCAGCACTCTGGCTGCTTCCGCGTCGACAGTTTGCACCTGCTTGAGCATGAGCTGGCGAAACTCGTCATCGCCGTTTGCTCCAGCATCACTCGGCAAACCCGCTGCAGCAATATAGACAGGTGTATGCAACTGCGCATTCACGCTGCGCTTACTGTTGGCCTCACGATCAAGGTGAATGGCCAGACTTGGCAAAATACCCACCGGACACTTTAAATCGACCAGGGTGGAGTCAACGCTACCCGTCTTTGCATTCGATTGCCGCTCGTAGTGAACGCGGCCTGCCAATGACAAATCCCTGTCGAACCAGGGGTTCAACAGCACGCCGCCGTAAACATCGACTGCGAGCTGAGTGACCCCGCGCGTTTTCTTCACTGCATTTGGCCGAACGCGCAAGTTGGGGCTATCGGTGTGTGCGCCCAACATGCGAATGCCCTGCTCCTCCACCGGCTTTTGACCTTGCTGCCAGGCAATGAGCGAAGAATCGTTGCGAGTCACAAAGTAGCGACCACCGCCTTGCAGACTCCAGGAATCCGACTCATCAAGCTGCTCAAAACCTGCCGCGGATAGCGCAGCCTGCATATTCTGCGTGGCATGAAACGGCGTTGGTGAGCTATCAAGGAAGCTCAGCAAGGATTGGTTTAGCTGTTTGTGTTGCTCGTCTCGCATGGGGGATCCTATCGGTTAACAGCCCTAATTATCGGTCAAGCAGAAACAAATTGGTACAGCAAGCGACAGACGCGCACACTTGACCCGTGCTACGGTGCATCAAAGCACTGGTTTACGAAAATACCGCAGGGATATCGTGGGAAGGGAAACCCACAGGAAGCTAGACCGTAATATCGACGCCCACAATCTGCGAGAGATTACTCTGGGAAAAGACGTTGATTCTCTCAACGTTTGTGTAGGAGGAAAGCGCGTTCTTTGCGGTCAATGACACAGGCGCTTCTTCACGCAAATACACGGCCTCATCAATCAGCGCCTCATCAAACAATCCTGCAGCAGAAAATGTTTCTGCAGAGCTCTGTTCAGAACTTAAGGTTGCATCGTCTACATAAGAAGGGTCAACATAAATTGCACCTGAGGCCAGCTCGTCACGGGCGCCTGACTCCGCAAGCCGCAGCTCAGACTTTTGATAGCGATCAAAACTGGATTTTGCATCGTCGAGCACATCGCTGTTAAGCTTTCGCGTTGCTTTAAGCAGCTGGGGAGCGGAGCTTGTGCTCTGTTGACTGGCGGCAACATCTTGCGCACGCACGACTTGCTCAGACCGGGATCTGGGCGGTATCGCGATAAAACTTTGTGCAGTGTTGACGAGTAAAGACACTTGGGGTCTCGAGTTGACCTGTAGACAGACTTGTCACAAGGAAACGTGCGGGCGGGTGGCCATACGCTTCCTGCAAGGCGGAATCAGACCACGTTCCGCAGCCAGATTATAACTGCGTCTTTTTAACGAAGACAAGCATATAGCCAAGCCGCCATTGCGCTTTCATGGCTGTGCGGCGAACGCTGTGTTGCGATCGCTGAAGTGCATTAACAGAGCTGGCGTTCTGTGCGAGAGCACGCAAACAAGAAAGACTAAGAGATACGAAAATTGAGCGAGCCATGATGGCGCCGTTAGTCGCTATAGCTCGGCGAAAAACTGCTGCCTTATGGCAGTCAAGGCAATTTAATTTTTATTTTAAATCAGGTGTTTACTGCAATATTTAAATGCACTGTTTAGGTTAGTGGTTACTACGGTCTAGGAATTTTGCAAAACGAGTATAAGTAAGACCCCAAGCGCAAGGCGATACCAGACGAAAGGCATTAGCCCGATTCGCTCAATAAGACGCATGAAAAGTGCAATGCACAGCCAGGCGCTGACACCGCTAACCACAACACCTAAAAAGATCTCCAGCCAGACCACAGACTCCCACTGGCTGATTAGATCGAGACTTGCGTAGATTCCAGCGGCGGCAATGATCGGTATCGACAAAAGGAACGAGAACCGCGCCGCGCCGGTCCTGCCAAGACCAAGCAAGATTGCCGCGGTCATGGTCACGCCCGAGCGGGATGTGCCGGGAATCAGGGCGAAGATCTGCGCGATACCGATGAGCAACGCTATCTGCCAGCCAATGACCAGTACATCAGACCCTGCGCTGCGCAGGGCCGCATCACTTTTGCGCGCGCGCAGTTCTGCAAGCCCCAGCAAAAGACCGAAAACAATGGTAGTGGTTGCGATAACCCAACCGGAGCGGAGATTCTGCTCAATAAAATCGCCGAACAAAAGTGCCACAAGTATGGCGGGGATGGTCGCCAATACGACCTTCCAACCCAGAAAAACGTTCTCGCGATGCTTCTCCTGCATTCTAAGACCGCCCGCAGTGCTGAGCCAGGCTGTCACCAGCTGCGTGAGGTCGTCACGAAAATAGATCACCACGGCCAACAACGAGCCGAGGTGCACTGCAACATCGAACGCTAGCCCCTGATCGCTCCAGCCCAGCAACTGTGAAGGCAATATCAGGTGCGCCGAACTGGAGATCGGCAGGAATTCGGTCAAGCCCTGAATCAAGGCCAGAACTATGATTTGAAGTATATCCATGTCTTCACAGTGTAGCAGTCAATACGCGCTTGCAGCCTCTCAGTCGAGTTGGCCGTAGAAGCGAGGGGTTACCCGCGAATTGAGGGAACCTCGAGGAAAAAACTGTTTGGAATAGCACTCCGAGCGGCTATTGAGCAGAACCATGAGCGACACGATTTCTAACATAGACTGCGTCGAGCTCTCCCGCAGCGACAAGCTCGCCGCGCTCAAAGCGCCGCAATCCCAGCGTGAGCAAGGTTTCCATGTCTACATCACTTTGCTCTGCGCCGTCCTGACGGTTGATCAGCGATAAGCGCTCTTTTAGCGCATCAGGAAATTGGTCGAGGTATTTCAGCCCCGTGCCCGAAGCTGCGATAACTTGCTGGGCATCTAGCTGCTGCTCAATCACAGGCGGCATACACAGTGCAGTCGGATTCACCACGGCGAGCTCTGTCAGTCGCTTTGGCTCTGGAATTGGGCCAGACGAGTCGATTGCGAACCAAGCGGTGTAAACCTGATCCATACGCGCATCAATCGCTACCATACAATAGTTGACGACCGGGAAGTCGGTGCGCGCTGCGACCGAGACTGCCATCGCTTCTAGCGAGATAACAGGGATGACCGGGCACTCGACCGCATAAGCCAGACCCTGAGCAACCGACAAACCAACTCGCAGACCGGTAAAAGAGCCGGGGCCCTGATTGACCGTGATTGCCGCAATATCTTGCAGTGATACACCGACTTCTGCTAACAATTCATCGATGAGCGAAAGCACGACTTGTGAATGCGAGCGAATAGATTTTTGCTTAATGACAAAGTGCCCACCGACCACAAGCCCCACCTGACAGGTGGTTGAACCGGTTTCGAGCGCTAATATGATAGGTTGTTGATTCACACTACTTGACTCAAGCCTGTTGAATTTTGGACCCTGTTTGAGTGAGCATCCAAACAAGGCTTAAAATAATGCCAGAAAGTCGAAACTAAGCGATGGCCGATGCAATACGCGCGACCAGAAACGTATACCAAGCCTAAAACCCAGCCTAACCAGCTTCACCGACGCGACATGACCGATCCCGAAAACACCAAGCCGATTAAACCCCCGGTGATTGGCTTGATTTTATCAGGCGGGCTCGGAACACGGATGGGCCATAGTGAAAAAGGATTGGTAGCATTCAATGGTTCCCCGCTGATCAACTTTGCGCTCCAAGCGGTGCTACCCCTATGCGACAGCATTGCAATAAGCTGCAACGCGCATCAGGAGAACTATCGGAAAGTTCTGCGGCAGGCGATTGCGGAAACCGATGCAGAGCATCGAAAAGTGCCGCGTCTCGTGAACCAGGAAGGACTGATACATGATCAGTGTGCGCCGATCGCCGGGCCCGTGGCGGGAATCATTAGCTGCCTTATCGAGATAGAAAATAGCAAGGCTTTTTCGCCAGAAGCGCTAACCGCTGGCACCATGGTGGTTACGAGCTGCGATATGCCCTTCCTTTGCAAAGACGCGCTGGAAGAACTAATCAGCGGCGCATCTGCCGCGCCCCAACGAGCGCACTATTACGCATCGCGGTTGGCAGATTCCCAAAAACATCACTACCTACCTGTCGCATTTGGTCTTGGGCGCGCTATTCAGTGCGCGCGCGACTGGAGGGAATGGCCCGAATCGACCCCGCGCAGAGATTTCTCGCTCAGAAATTGGCTAGCGGCATTATCGGAGGACTCCTCTCAGGGTCTGATCACCGAGCACGACTATGAAGATCGGAGCTTTACCAGCATCAACTCCAGCCAGCAGCTGCAAGATCTTCAAAATGCGGTCGGGGAACGCAAGTCCAGGCAGTAAATAGCAAGGGAAAAACAAAAAAACCCGCTCATAAATTGAGCGGGTTTTTGTTTTCAGCGCCTTGGAACAGGCTTGTCTCACGACAGTACCGTTACAAAACGCTTCTCAGGTCTTCCAGATCTAATAAGAACTGGTGGAAGTCGTTACTTCTTCCTTGGTCGACCTGGGCGGCGTTTAGCGGCTGCCTTCTTTTTCTTGGCAACCTTCTTCTTCGCTACCTTTTTCTTAGCGACTTTCTTTTTAGCAACCTTCTTCTTGGCTACTTTCTTCTTAGCTGTCTTCTTCTTAACAGCTTTTTTCTTCTTCGCTACCTTTTTCTTAGCAACTTTCTTTTTAGCTGCTTTTTTCTTGGTGGCTTTTTTCTTAGTTGCTTTCTTTTTGGTCGCTTTTTTCTTCTTCACGACCTTTTTCTTAGCAACCTTCTTCTTAGCTGCTTTTTTCTTGGTGGCCGCCTTCTTCTTGCGAACTACCTTCTTCTTAGCAACCTTTTTCTTGGCTGCTTTCTTTTTCACTGCTTTTTTCTTGGTAGCTGTTTTTTTCTTAGCTACCTTCTTTTTTACCGCTTTCTTCTTAGTGGCTTTGCGTTTCGCAGCAGCCTTCTTCTTTTTTACCATAGCCATGTTGAGTCTCCTCACATTTTTACGTTGAATACCGAAGCAAACTGCTTGCGATTGCTTTTGGTTGACCGATCAGTCGCCAATTTTCTGACGCTTTTTGTTTTTGCATCAAGATTTTGAAGCACTTCGCAATCGATCAACAAAAACTCTCGCATCTCCACTTGACAAGAGCATCTTAGATAAAAAGTAAACCAAATTCACGCAGTTGCAAGATTTTTTTTGGCAAAAATGAAGTTTTTGGTAATTAAATTAGAAAAACAACGCGTTTTTTAATTTTTAAAGCAATTTATTTAGTTCGACCGTTAGAAAAAAATAAAACTCTCTAATTAAATTCGATGTTGTTAAAGCAATTACTTTTTTAAACGATTAATCCTGTGGGCATAAAAAAAAACCGTTCGCAGTTTCAAACTCACATGAAAACAACAGTGTTGAAAGAGAACTTTCTGACTCGCGTCAATAAATTTGCACCGCATTGTGTGCCCAAAAACTTCAGTGCGAATAAAGTTATCGTTCAAACACGGAAAATATTTAGCCTTCTTTTGGTTAAATACTCAATCTGCGCCACCAATTCAGCACAGAACGACTGATAACAGCTGGCGACGTTGCTTTGCGTTGGCTTAATGCGCTTTGAGTTAAATCGTACGATGGAAAGCGACTACTCACCGCACTTTCGTTACGTTTAGAAACAATAGTAAGGTACTGACTCTTCTGTTTCTGCAGACTTTATCGTTAATGTCAGCCATGCTATCCAGCTAAAGCAAGACAATCAGAGAATGGATAGGGTACCAGAGCTTGGCGCAGGCGAAAAAAAACCGCGCCTTTGGCGCGGTTTTCTGAAAGCAGTTGCTTCTGACTAGGCCAGCGAACTCAAAATTGCCTGTTTAACCTCATCGACACCCTGCTCTCCGTTAATTCGATGGTAATGGGGGCCAGACTGCTCCGCCGAATTCGCAAGATTGCTGTAGAAACCAACGAGCTGCTCGGTTTGTTCATGATAGACACCCAGACGATTGCGAACCGTTTCCTCACTATCATCTTCACGTTGCACCAGCGGCTCACCGGATTCATCGTCAATGCCCTCAACTTTCGGCGGGTTAAACCGAATGTGGTATACGCGCCCAGACTCCAGATGAACACGGCGACCGCTCAGCCTTGAAACAATTTCTTCGTCATCAACAGCTATCTCGACTACGTGGTCAATAACGACGCCCGCAGCTATCATCGCTTCTGCCTGAGGTATAGTGCGAGGAAAACCGTCAAACAAAAAACCCTTGTCGCAGTCAGGCTGCGATATGCGGTCCTTAACCAATGCAATAATCAGATCATCGGATACAAGATCACCGGCAGCCATGACTTTCTCGACCTGCTTGCCTAAATCAGTGCCCTCTTTAATAGCAGCACGAAGCATATCTCCGGTTGAAATCTGTGGAATTGAATAAGCCTCACAAATGTACTGCGCCTGCGTACCTTTGCCGGCACCTGGAGGCCCGAGCAGTATCAATCGCATACCGTTTCCTCTGAAAATGAACTAATAAAAAATCGTTTGACCCGTCAACGCGCCCTGCTTCGCTAGATGCGAATCGTTTGCCAACACTGCCCACAGTAACAGCCGTGTCGATAAGCAAGCGCCACCAACGAGCGAGGCCAAACCACAACAAGCGCGCAACGATACACAACCAATTGGTGGATAACAAGTCGCTGAAAAGTCTAATTGACAGACGAGCGCCAAGCGCCGCCCTGAAGTTATCGGCCCACTGCGATAAAACTGAAAAAAACAAGGTAAGCCTATGTTTTAGATAGCCTTTTAGATTTTTCCCACAATTCATCTAAAAGTGCGGCATCCGCACCACTCTGGCTGGATTCGGTGCTCGATTGTCGCCTGTCATCAAGTTGTTGCGCGACAAAATCAACTCTGTAAGCAAATTTACGCGTCGCCTGACGGAGCAGCTGCTCCGGGTTCTTATCCAGTTTACGAGCCACATTAACGACGCTAAACAGCAGATCGCCCAATTCTTCCTCCACTGGATCCGATTCGTGAACCGTTGCCTTTTCCCCGGGAAGCTGCGACGTATCACTGGTCGTCGCTGTCTTTTCCAGAGCCATTAGCAACTCGTGAGACTCCTCCTGAACCTTGGCCATGGCGCCACTCACACCATCCCAATCCAGACCAATTTTCGCCGCACGCTTCTGAAACTTGGCGGCGCGTAACAAGGCGGGCAGTTGCTCCGGAATATTGGCAAATACTCCTTTTTCTGCCCCCTCTGCGTTCATCTTCCCGGCTTTCTCTGCTTTCTTAATCGCCGACCAGCTTTGCTTAACATCGCCGCTATCGATTGCCTCAGTGTTTTTATCGCGCCGCGCCTCTAGCACGCCACCGGGAAACACATGCGGGTGACGCCGGATCATTTTTCGGCACAGGTGATCGACAACGTCCTCTACCGAGAATTTCTCGTCTTCCTGAGCAAACTGCGCGAAGAACACAACCTGTAGCAGCACATCCCCCAGCTCGTCTTGCAAACTGCTGTAATCAAGCGGCAGCCGCTCAACCACCTCAGCCAGCTCGTACACCTCTTCAATCGAATAGTTAATAATGGTTTGCGGCGTTTGCTCCAAATCCCAGGGGCAGCCGTCATCTGGGTCGCGTAAGCGCGCCATCATGGTCTGTAAATCGTCAAAGCCGTAGCGCCTCGCCTGATTTTCTTTGCCCATAACTCCATTCAAAATCTATCGTTTGTACTGACCGATCGCTCGCTATCGCGAACGCTCAACCGAAATAACATTTGCCAGAGCCTGCAGGCGCCCGATAATTCGACCCAACTGATCCAGGTTAGTGATCTCTATCGTGAGCTTCATGGTCGCCGTCTGGTTTTGCTGGTAGCTCTGGGTGTTCAAGCCAGTGACATTGACCTTCATGAGCGAGAGCAAGCCCGTGACGTCGCTGAGCAGTCCTGTACGGTCGTAGGCCTCTATATGTAGCTCGACGCTGTAATAGCTTCGGTCTTTCTCGTCCCAGCTGACAGGCAGTACACGCTCAGGCTGCGCACGTTCCATTTGCAGAAACTCAGCACAATCCTGCCTGTGCACAGTGATCCCTCGCTGCGTTGAAACATAGCCGACGACCGGATCGCCGGGGACCGGATGACAGCAGCCAGCCTGCGTTGTCAGCAAGTTTCCCACGCCCGAAACCGAAACTTTCGTTTCGCCATCTGCGCGTGAAACTACCTGTTCCAGGATGCTCTTATTGGCCCCGCTGACATCAGCAAACAGCGAAGGTTGGCCATCTTCGAGGCCTTCAAACATCTTCTCAGCTTTGCGAACGATCTGCCCGACACCAATATCACCAGCGCCAAGGGTGGCATAAAAATCCTCAACCACACTGTAGCCAAATTCTTTGGCCAGCAACTTATAGTCGACGCTGGTTAAAGAGAGTCGCTTAAGTTCTTTATCCAGTAACTGCCTGCCACTACTTACGCGCTCGCCTCGCTCCAACTGACGGAAGAACGCTCGCACCTTCGCGCGGGCACTCGCCGAGTGCAAAAAGCCAAGGCTCGGCCGCAACCAGTCCCTGTTGGGTCTGGTTTCCTTGCCGGTGATCACTTCGACCTGCTGGCCGTTTCGTAACACGGTGTTCAACGGCGCAATACGGCCATTAACACGAGCGCCGCGGCACTTGTGACCAACCTCCGTGTGGATGTGATAGGCGAAATCAACCGGTGTCGAACCCTGTTGTAAGTCGACCACATGACCCTGCGGTGTGAGCACGTAAACACGATCATTCTCTACATTGCGTGCGATCACATTCTGCAGATCGGTATCGAGAATTTCCTCTCCCGTTTCATCCTGAACCGCTAGCACTTCGCGCAGCCACCCGAGTTTTTGCTCATAGCTCTCGGCGCGGGAACCCGTATCGGTGCCCTTGTAGAGCCAATGGGCGCAAACTCCCAGCTCAGCCTCCTCGTGCATGTCGTGAGTTCGGATTTGCACCTCTAGAACCTTTTGTTCGGGCCCGATTACAGCTGTGTGTAGCGAGCGATAACCGTTTTCTTTGGGGCTCGCAATATAATCGTCAAACTCTGCAGGTATGTTGCGCCAGGTGGTATGAATCAAACCCAGACAGGTGTAACAGTCCACCAGATTGGGGACCAGGATACGAATGGCTCGCAGATCGTAGAGCTGATCAAAAGCGACAGCTTTGCGCTTCATTTTGCGCCAGATGCTGTAAATATGTTTTGCCCTGCCATTGACGCTGGCCTTGATACCCTCATTGTGCAGGGTACTCTCAACGTGATCGATTACCTGCTGGATATAAGCGTCCCTGTCTAAACGCTTCTCCTGCAGTAAATCAGCGATATACTTGTAGTCGTTGGGATGCAAATAGCGAAAGGAAAGATCTTCCAGCTCCCACTTAATCTGACCAATCCCTAGGCGATGTGCCAGCGGCGCGTAGATATCGAAGACTTCCTGTGCCACTCGGCGCTGACGCTCTTCAGGGTGGTTTTTGACGCTTCGAATTGCCTGCGTGCGCTCTGCCAGCTTAAGCAGCCCTACACGAACATCATCAACCATGGCCACGAGCATCTTGCGAATATTCTCGGCCTGCTCCTGATTTTGCCCAAGCACCTTGACGTCATCGCCGCGATAGGCCGATATCGCCGCCATGCGAAGTACGCCTTCAACCAGTGTGGCTACCTCTGCGCCCAGTTTTTTCTTTACCACGCCAAGCTGAATGTGTTGCTCGCGCACCGCGCGATAGATGACCGCGGCTATTAGCGCTGGCTCATCGAGATGAAGCTCGCTGAGGATGGTCGCCATTTCCAGACCGGCGCTAAAACACTTTATTTTTCCGTAGCGGCTAACGTAGGTATCGTTGCGCTCGGCCTCGGCCGCAAGCTCGCAGGCCGTGCGCATAAGCTCACGCTCATCGGCTTCGTTGAAGCCAGTGAGTTCGCCAATCCACGCATCGACGTCAAGGGAGCCGTCTGCTTGTGTGGGATACGATTTTCTAACCTGGACCATAGGGGGAAATTCTGTTGCTGGTCTATCTCGTAATCTGACTAGTTTTCCTGGGCATCCATCACTCGGGCCAACTCAGCTTTTGCACGCGCGCATGCAAACCGATCGCTCTGATTATCTATGCCTGTTAGCCAACAGGCTCAGCATAAACGCCTGTCGACAGGTAGCGATCGCCCCGATCACAAATGATCGCGACAATAGTCGCCTGGGTGACAGTCTCTGCGAGCTGCAGCGCCGCGTGGACCGAACCACCGGAGGAAACTCCACAAAAAACACCTTCTTCTCGTGCCAGCCGCCGCATCGTATTCTCGGCGTCGCGCTGCTCGACGTCGACGACTTTATCAACGCGCGGTGCCTCGTAAATTGAGGGCAAGTAGGCTTTTGGCCAACGGCGGATACCCGGAATGCTAGAGCCATCTGTCGGCTGTAGGCCAATGATCTCCACATCCGGTTTCTTTGTCTTGAGAAAACTGGACACGCCCATAATTGTCCCCGTTGTTCCCATGGAGCTGACAAAGTGAGTAATCTCTCCATTGGTCTGGCGCCAGATCTCTGGGCCCGTGCCATGAAGGTGCGCAAGCGGATTGTCTGGATTGGCAAACTGATCCAAAACGGTGCCTTCACCTCGCTCCTGCATCGCCATAGCCAGATCACGTGCACCTTCCATACCACTTTCCGAACTGACTTCGATAAGCTCGGCACCGTAAGCGGACATTGCCCACTTCCGCTCATCGCTCATATGCGATGGCATGATCAGCTTGATCGGATAACCCCTAATCGCCGCCGCCATAGCGAGCGCGATACCGGTATTACCGCTGGTCGCCTCGATTAGCGTGTCACCCGGTTTAATGTCACCGCGAGCCTCCGCCTGCGCAATCATGCTCATGGCGGGCCTATCCTTGACAGAACCGGCTGGATTGTTGCCCTCCAGCTTGAGCAGGATTGTGTTGTCAGTCTTATTCATTCGCTGCAAGCGGACGAGAGGCGTCTCACCGATGCAGTCTTCTATAGTTGGGTAGTTCACTGTTGTGTGTTACTTCCAGACAGGTGCAATTGAAGGTAGAGCGTTGCTCGCAAAACATCGACGATCATCGCGCGGTCGTTCCATTACTTCCGCATCGCATTGTCATAACGCTGTCATCACGTTGGCATCACGCTGTCATCGCGTTCGCAGCTTAACTTTCGCCGCAAAGAATAACTGTGGTCAGAGTCGGATGATATCAAACTTGCTTGCTGGCGCAGAAAAGAAAAACCAAAATCGAGCAAAGATAGGTCAAGTACCAGACCGACGGACAAAAGCGCTGACTAGCGAAATAACTTACGGCTGTCCAGCTCTACCCCGCCAAGCAGCTGGTCGAGAGCCAGACGACTGAGCTTTTTCGCGCTCGGCAAGGAGCCGGAGAGCTCCCAGCGTCTCTGGGCGATAGCCCGAATCTCGTCACCGGAAAAAATGCGCTCCGAACTGCGCTGCGCAGTGGTAGGCGCCCCGGTAGAGTCAGTTTTTGACACCACCGGTACGAACCCGCGATCGCGCTCGAAGCTGTAATATTGCTGACTCAGAATTCTCTCACCCGTTGCGGCCTCACACTCGAAGTCGATACCGTAGCCAAGAGATTCCAGGAGATGAAACTCAAATTCTCGCAAGATTCTGGAGACCACCTGTAAGGTTGATTGCCCGTCAGCATTGGCAGCAGCAACGTCGTCGCCGCTTGCGCTGTATAGTGCCTCAAGCGTTTTTTCGTAATGCTGGAACAGCAATTCTCCAGGCTCTATTTTTGGCAGCAGCTTGCTCAACAATTCGTTGACATAAATGGCTGAGTACAGCACTTTGTCTTTATACACATAAGCCCTACCCGAGGATTCGGCAAGGCGCAGCGTTTTCAGCTCAGTGCGTCCTCGCCAGTCACAGAGCATCGGAGTAAACGGCTGTAACACACCACGCAATTGCTGCGCAGATTTGCCGTTTCGGTTAAGCCCCTTGACAACAAGCCTGACGCAGCGCGATTCTTCAGTAAAAATATCAACCAGCGCACTGGTTTCTCGATAGGGTCGAGAGTGTAAAAGATAGGCCCGCTTCATACCTCAAACTGCACGCGACGAAGCACACTGAAAAAGTTGCTTAAAAACGCAGCCTCTGCTGCGACGACTACTGTGAAAACTGCTCATTGAATCCAAGATTCTTCAACATCTGGTCATCGTCGGACCAGTGCGTCTTCACCTTCACCCACAGTCGTAGCATGACTTTCTTTTCGCACATCTTTTCAATATCGACCCGCGCCTCGCTGCCAATCTGTTTAATCCTTTCGCCCGCTCGGCCAACGACCATTTTCTTCTGACTGTCCCGCTCTACCCAGATCAAACCATCGATATGGATGATGCGATCACTCTCTTCAAATCGCTCGAGCTCTACCGCAACTTTGTGCGGCAGCTCATCACCCATCTGACGCATTATCTTTTCACGAATAAGCTCTGAGGCGAGAAAGCGGATACTTCTATCGGTCAGGTGGTCCGGGTCGTAAAGATGCGTCGCTAGCGGCAGGCGTTTTTTTATAGCAGACTTTAAATCATCAAGGTTATGCCCACTCTTTGCAGACAGTGGAACAATACCCGCCCAGTTCAACTTTCCGGAGAGGTCCTGAATATGCGGGAGCAGCCGATTCTTATCCAATAGTTTATCGACTTTGTTTATCACAAGAATAACGGGCGCCGAGACCTCACGCAGTGCATCGGCAACATGCTGATCAGCTTCAGACCATTCCAGACGATCAACGATAAAGACGATGACATCGACATCCTGAAACGTAGAGGAAGCCGCTTTATTCATGTAGCGATGAATCGCCGACTGATACTTGCTTTGGATTCCCGGCGTGTCGACAAAAATCGTCTGGGTGTCACCATCGGTCTGCACACCCGTTATTTGGTGGCGGGTCGTCTGCGGCTTGCGAGACGTAATGCTGATCTTCTGCCCAAGAATTTTGTTTAGCAGCGTAGATTTTCCGACATTTGGCCGACCAACCAGCGCCACAAAACCACACCTTTGTTGTTCATGACTGTTCAAAGCGATCGTCCCGCCTGCCTAAGCCTACGTCCAGGTAATTTCATTGTTCTCCCCTTTGAATGTGTTGCAGCAGCTGACTCGCCGCGTCCTGCTCAGCAAGCTTGCGGCTCTTACCCTCCCCGGTAAAGACGCAACTGGGCTCTGAGATCTCGACGCTAACCTCAAAAATTCGCGCGTGGTCGGGGCCCGTTGCCCCTAACAGGCGATAGCTAGGTAAGGGTTTTGCGCCAGCCTGCATCAGTTCCTGCAACTGGGTTTTGCTATCTTTTACTGCGCTGCTGAACTCTGGACTCTCAATGATTGGCAACAAAAAGCGCGAGAACACATCGAAGCAGACGTCATAGCCCGCATCGAGAAACACCGCGCCCACAAGTGCCTCGAAAGCGTCCTCGAGAATAGATTCCTTAACCTCACCGTTTGCTTCACCGCGCCCGAGCAGCAAGGCGTCGGCAACACCCAGCTGACCAGCGAGTTCCGAGAGATTTTTTCCGTTTACAAGCGAAGCTCGGCGCGAGGTCAGCTCTCCTTCTCTAGCCTTAATATCATGGGCAAAAAGCAACTGGGCGACGATCGTATCCAAAACCGCATCACCGAGGAACTCAAGGCGTTCGTTGTTATTCGCGCCGTGACTTCGATGCGTCAGCGCTTGCCGCAACAGGTCTTTGCGGATAAACGTATGCTCTAGCGTGTTCTGCAACACAAGCTCTGCCGCAGATACTTCTACTATATCCTTCACGGATCCCCTGACGAAAAGTAAATTGCTTCTCAATGACCCAGGAATGACAGCACTGATTACGATACGAAACGATACGCAGAGTTTGGCTGCCTAATGAGCGTGCCGAGAAGTGGGGCTATTATCACAAAAATGGGGGCAAGATCCCATACAAAGCGCGCTCAAAATTGGATCAAGCAGGCATTAAAGGCACGCAGAATGCGATGAAATGCGGAAGCGGGGAAGCTTCACCGGGCGTTGCGTCAGGAAGTGCTGCCGCTGCGGGGCCACGACGAATCTAGCTAGGTGACAACAGCAGAGTCTCTAACTCTGAGTGGGAGGAATCGCGACTCTATTACCGTCAGCAAAATCGATAACGAGAGCGACGTTTTCGTAGATCTCGATATGTTTCTGGTAGCTAGCATCCAGAAGCCAGCCCCGCCCTTGTTTTTCCATTTTGATATCCTTCACCGAGATTGCAGTAATGCTCTCAATCGAAAAACGTTTAGACAGTGTTCGCTGCAAATCAACTTTTGAAGGGACGGATCCGCTATTGGATGACTCAGCGACGCTCTCCAGCACACTCTGGATTTTCATGTTTTCCATGTACGCGGGAAGAACCTTGATCACACCAACCAGAACGATGGCGCCAAAGCAAACATAAATAAGCAAGCTCACGCTGGTCATGCCACGCTGCTTGAGCGCAGGCACAGGGGATAGAGCCATAAGTACAACCTGAAATTAATCGACGGAAAATAGTGTTGTACTTATAGTTTAGAACAGACTAATGAGAACCAGTTCTCATAAAATAAGATTATGCGCTAGCGAATCGAGCGAACATCTTTGAACGTGGGCAAGTTCCACCCGGGTTTTTTATGCATCCACACGGCCACCGCTTTACCAACAATGCGCTCTTCCGGTACCGCACCCCACACCCTTGAATCCTGACTGTTGTCGCGATTATCGCCCATCATGTAGTACATGCCGTCGGGGACCACATAATTAATCGTTTTAGGTTTACGGTTAGCCAGATTGGTCTGAATTTGATGATTGACTTCACCCAGTTGCTCCCAGTACTGGCGATAAAGAGAGCGCTTCTCCGTGTTGTCAAAGGGCTGCTGCTCTTGTTCAACCCCATTGATGTACAACACCTTATTACGGTACTCCACCCTATCGCCAGGCAGCCCCACCACGCGCTTTATAAAGTAGCGGTCATCGTGCGGTGGAAAGAAAACCATCACATCACCACGCTGAGGCAAGTTGATGTCCATGACTTTAGTTCTGAGAATTGGCAGGCGAATGCCGTAGGTGTACTTGTTAACGAGGATAAAATCGCCGGTGAGCAGCGTCTTTTCCATCGAGGCAGATGGAATCTGGAATGGCTCGAAAAGAAAAGAGCGGATCACAAAAACCAGCGCTAGTATTGGAGTGAGCTGCTTGGCGTTCTCAACAAGAAACGGGTCAGCTTCATCTGCGCCGCGATTCTTGGCAAAAAAGAGCGTATCGACGAGCCAGATGATCGCGCCCAGCGCAACCAGCAAGAAAAGAATAAGTGGGAAATTGATATCCATGAGAGTTCCTGGATCGTTAGCGATTTACGAATCGACCTTCAATACGGCCAAAAACGCTGACTGCGGTATTT
This sequence comes from uncultured Pseudomonadales bacterium, assembly GCA_964504585.1. Lineage (GTDB taxonomy): Bacteria > Pseudomonadota > Gammaproteobacteria > Pseudomonadales > UBA7434 > UBA7434. The sequence goes on from CAZDEW010000009.1 coordinate 52,042, forward strand.
CTACGCGACCTACCTGCTTCATCCGCTTTTTACCCGCCTTTTGTTTTTCTAGCAGCTTTTTCTTACGTGTGACGTCTCCACCGTAACACTTGGCCGTGACATTTTTTCTCAATGCCTTGACGGTCTGTCGCGCGATGACATGACCACCTATTGCAGCCTGAATTGCTACATCGAACATTTGGCGAGGTATAAGCTCTTTCATTGCCTCTACCAGCGACCGCCCGCGAGATTCAGCCAGATCGCGATGCACGATCGTGGCCAGCGCATCGACCCGCTCTCCGTTGATGAGCACATCCAGTCGCACCAGCTTTGCCGCTTCAAAGCGTTCAAACTGATAGTCGAGAGATGCATACCCGCGACTGCAGGACTTGAGGCGATCAAAGAAATCCAGCACAACCTCGTTCATGGGTAATTCGTAGGTTAAGGCAACCTGTTTACCCATAAATTGCATATCTTTCTGATCGCCGCGCTTTTCAACGCATAGCGTAATTACACTGCCCAGATAATCCTGTGGCACAAGAATATTGGCTCTGACAATAGGTTCCCGCATCTCGTCGATCGAGCCCACATCAGGCAAACGCGAAGGGTTGTCGACCTCGATCACTTCACCCTGGGTCGTCACCACTTCATAAACTACGGTCGGTGCAGTCGTAATCAAGTCGAGGTTGTACTCGCGCTCGAGTCGCTCCTGAATGATTTCCATGTGCAACATGCCGAGGAAACCGCAGCGAAACCCAAAGCCTAGAGCATCGGAAACCTCGGGCTCATAAAAGAGCGAGGCATCATTTAGTGTCAGCTTGGCCAGCGCCTCTCTAAAATTCTCGTAGTCGTCGGAGCTTATCGTAAACATGCCCGCGTAGACTTTGGGCACCACTTTCTGGAAGCCTGGCAGGCTATCTGTTTCCTGCGCTTGCAGTACGAAGGTATCGCCAACCGGTGCACCCTGAATATCTTTAATACCGGCAACCACGTAACCCACTTCGCCCGCCGCGAGCTGATCAAGGGATGTTTTATGTGGCGTAAACACACCCAGATCATCAACCTGATGGGCCTTACCCTGCGACTTTGCCACAATCTTGTCGCGCTTCTTCAAGGTGCCCTGCACCACGCGCACAAGCGAAACGACGCCGAGATAGTTATCGAACCAGGAATCAATAATCAACGCCTGTAGATCGGCGTCGGGATCGCCCTCAGGGGGTGGAATATCGGAGACAATTTTTTCCAGTACATCGTCGACTCCAAGCCCGGACTTTGCACTGACCCGGCAAGCATCGGTTGCTTCCAGGCCAATAATATCTTCGATTTCCTGAGCAACGCGCTCGGGCTCAACCTGTGGTAAATCCATCTTATTGAGTACGGGCAGCACCTCGAGACCCATCTCGATTGCGGTATAGCAGTTGGCAACTGACTGCGCCTCAACGCCCTGAGCCGCATCAACGATAAGCAGCGCTCCCTCGCAAGCGGCCAGCGAGCGGGAGACTTCGTAGCTGAAGTCTACGTGCCCAGGCGTGTCGATAAAATTGAGCTGATAGGTGTGTCCGTCTTGCGCCTGATAATCGAGCGTAACGCTTTGCGCTTTTATCGTAATTCCGCGCTCGCGCTCGATATCCATCGAATCGAGCACCTGCTCCGCCATTTCGCGCTCGGTCAGCCCGCCACAGTTCTGAATGAAGCGATCAGCAAGCGTCGATTTGCCATGGTCGATATGGGCAATAATCGAGAAATTGCGTATGCGTTGATTTGCCTGTCCCATTAGCGCACTTGCCGGCAGTTGGTGATGATACATAGCGGCCAGAGACCGCATGCAAACAACGCGCGGATCTTATACGATGCGGCTGCGATGCGCCATGCATTGTGAC
>CAZDEW010000010.1:0-51040 GCA_964504585.1 uncultured Pseudomonadales bacterium
GTCCTTCAGGTCGGCTTTGCTGGAGGACATCTCTGCGGTGGCCATGGCTGCACCGAAACTCAGGCAAAGCTCTCGAAAGGGGCGATCTGTAATCCCTGCCATTGGCGCGAGCAGTACCCGACCCGATATTTCATGTGAGCCAATAAACCATTTGCTGGTGTCTTTGTCAGGCTGGGTTGCCATGAGTGAAATGAGTTGAGACGAGCTTCGCGACTTATAGCTTACTGGGTGGGAAGTAGCGGATATTATAATTGACGGCCGCGGCGCCCGGGTCGATAAATTCAAGCTCAATAGTCACGGCAGAATTTTTCGACAACAACATTCCAGCATTCGGATGAGATTGCTGGTGTTGCCTGAGAAACTCCTCACCGAGGTATTCGCGCGCGGTAAAAACGCGGCTAGCGATAATCTCGTTGTCCAAGCCGCTAAATTCCAGCGAAAGGTCGGGAAAGGGCAAGCTCCGACTCGCAGTATTGTGCAAGGTGGTTTTGAGAATCAGCGCGTCGGGTTCGCTTGGATGGCTGACGACGACGAGCCCCCTCGACTGATAGTTCTCGGCGCTCGCATCATGATAGCAGTGGGTGTAGGCGCAGAGTGGCGCCAGGCTATCCCTAAGCCAGCTAAGCCTCTCATCCTGCATATGGGGCGTCAGTAGCACCCATTGTGTGATCAACGTAGCCGCTAAAGACAGACTAATGAGTGTCGAGGCGAAGATGCGGTAACCTCGCCAGCGCTGACTCGTGCCGTTTGGCACCTCACTGGGCAGCATTGGCGTGGTGTCGAACTGTTGAAAATCAAAATCGGAGGCCGAGTCGTTTGTGGCCAGCTCCTGCGTTATCGGGGAATAAGCAGGATCGTCCTGATGTAGAGCGATACGCTCAAGATTTTCTTCGTCAAAGCTGGATTCGTGAAATGATTCGGATTCTAACGTTTCGTCTATTTCGCTGGTCGTGAAATTGTCAGGCGCCGTGAAAGGGGTTTCATGAGCTGCCTCTTCATCGGCCGTCAGCGTGCTCATTTCTATTTCTAAAGAGAATAGCGATTCAGCGGGTGCTACGTCGTCGGCTGCCGTATCCTCCGGTTCGGGTTCCGGTTCCGGTTCCGGGGGCAGAGGCGGGTTTAAATCGTCGTTATCGGGCGTCGCCTCCGAGCCGGTGCTGGCGCCGTCGTGGTCGCCGGGCTGGCTCGGTACATCTTTTGATTCTGTTTCTGCGTCTGCTGCGATTGTGTCGTCGGTTTTACCGGTCGCCGGTTCATCTATCGCATTATCGATTGCATTAAACAGTTGCATGCAGTGACCACAGCGAACGACGCCGTCTGCCGCCTGAAGAGCAGCTGCGGGTATATCGAATCGACTAATACAATGTGGGCATTGGCTGCGCATAGTATCGTGACTGCGTGAGACCTCTATTGGCGCTAGTGGTCATGCTTCTTGTGAAGCAAGATTAGGCCATCCCTTTAAGCATAGCTGGATGATCGATCGAGCGCCGCAGGATTCCGCGGTATTTATTTTCGCCGAGCCTGTATGCAGGTCCATCCATCACGATCCTGGCGCTCAAAAGACTCGAAACTTTCGCGGAATGCGTCGATAACGGAGTCGGCCTGCTCATCCAGAATACCAGAGAGAACGATTAATCCGCGCGTCCTGGTGAGCGCCGCGATTAAACCTTGTAGCTCAATCAATGTGCCTGCAAGAATATTGGCCACGACGATATCCGCACCATCATTGTCGCCGGCCAGCATCGATTGTACCCCCTGCTCTGCACTGTTTATGAGACTAAAGTCTTTGTTTTCGAGCTTATTAAGGCGCAGGTTATTGTGAGTTGCGGTAATTGCCTGAGGGTCATTATCGATAAAGCAAACGCGCCCGGCATCGAGTTTGAGCGCCGCGATGCCGAGAATGCCAGAACCGCAGCCGAAATCGACAACCGACTTATCCGTGGTGACCAAGCGGTCGAGATGCTCAAGGCAGAGGTGTGTCGTCGCATGGGTGCCCGTACCGAATGCCAGCCCGGGGTCCATTAGCAAGTTGATTCTGGAAGATTGGCGCTCATGGTCTTGCCAGCTTGGGACAACCCGCAGCATATCGCCGATATCGAAAGCGTGAAACTGATCGAGCGCGCTGCGTTCCCAGTCCTGATCCTCGATCAAAGAAAAACTAAACGCTATGCCCTGCAGCTCGGAAAACGAAGCAGTGGCCAGACGCACTGCGCTAAGTATGCCCTCAGCCTCGCGTACAGCTTCTGCCGAATCGCCGCAAGCAGTACAGGAAAAGAGCGCCTTGACAATTGCATGGTCCCAAAGCGGTGTGGTGGCGACGGCCGGCTCCAGAATTGCCTGATCGGCAGCATCCACTAGTGAGACGCTTAGGGCGCCTTCTGCCGAGAGCAGTTCCTCAAGTAAGGGTACGTTGCTTTTATAGGTTTCTGCGCAGACTTCAATCCAGCAGCTTGGTTTCTTCGCGTCGCTCACGACTTGTCTCGCAAGATGCTAGCCGCCTCTTGTTACTTATCGCGTTCAGCAAGCTTGGATTCGAGGTAGTGAATATTGATGCCGCCAATGCGAACTTCACTGTCGTTAACGAGTTCCTTGTGCAAATCGATATTGGTTTTGATGCCATCGATAACAAGCTCGTCCAGCGCAGTATTCATGCGCCTGAGTGCTGTTTCGCGGTCCGGGCCATAGGCGATTAATTTGGCTATCAGCGAATCGTAGTAAGGGGGGACGGTGTATCCGCTGTAAAGATGTGAATCAACTCGAATGCCAATGCCGCCGGGCTGATGGAACTGGGTGACCTTGCCCGGGCTAGGCAGGAAATTGTTGGGGTCTTCAGCATTGATTCGGCACTCTACCGAATGGCCTTTGAAAATGACCTCTTCCTGGCTAATGGAGAGTGCTTCACCGCCAGCAATCAATAACTGCTGCTTGACGATATCGACGCCGGTAATCATTTCGGATACAGGGTGCTCAACCTGTACTCGGGTATTCATTTCAATAAAGTAGAATCCACCGTCTTCGTACAGAAATTCGAAGGTGCCTGCGCCGCGATATCCAATATCGATACAGGCTTTCACGCAAGACTCTGCAATTTTTTTGCGCGCATCTTCTGGAATCAGTGGTGCGGGTGCTTCCTCAATGACTTTTTGATGTCTTCGCTGCAGCGAGCAATCGCGATCACCAAGATGTATAGCCTGTCCCTGTCCATCGGCCAGGACCTGAATTTCAACATGACGGGGATTGCCAAGAAATTTCTCAAGATAAACGGTTGCGTCGCCAAAAGCCGCCTCCGCCTCGCTTCTGGTCAAGGCGATCGAATTAATCAGCTCGGACGGGTTTTCCACCACGCGCATGCCGCGTCCGCCGCCGCCGGCAGCAGCTTTGATGATGACGGGGAAGCCTATCTCTTCCGCGATACGCAGTGATCGTGCACTGTCATCATCGAGAGGTCCGTTAGATCCAGGAACAGTGGGAACCCCGGCTTTTTGCATGGCTTCGATCGCGGCGACTTTGTCGCCCATGGTTCTGATCACGTCGGCGCTGGGCCCAATGAATGTAAATCCACTTTTCTCGACCTGATCGGCGAAGTCAGCATTTTCTGACAGAAAACCATAACCTGGATGAATGCCATCGGCATTGGTGACTTCCGCTGCGCTGATAATGGCGTGACTGGACAAATAGCTTTCCAGTGAAGATGCGGGCCCAATACAAACCGCTTCATCAGCGAGCCTGACATGCATTAAATCTGCGTCAGCAGTGGAGTGTACGGCAACCGTTTTGATGTTAAGTTCACGGCAGGCTCTAAGCACACGAAGTGCTATCTCGCCGCGGTTTGCGATAACTATTTTTGAAAGCATGGCTTGGGTTTTGCGCAGAAAATTAGACGGAGTCTCGACCGGTGTGATTTAGGCATTAGCCGATTAGTATCAGGTCCTGATCAAACTCAACCGGTTGCCCGTCTTCAACCAAAATTTCTTTGACGATTCCGGAAACAGGCGACTCAATCTGGTTCATCATTTTCATCGCCTCGACGATGCAGACAACCTCACCTTTCTTCACTTCCTGCCCCACCGCTATAAACGCAGGCTCGCCCGGGGCTGGCGACTTATAAAATGTTCCGACCATCGGCGATTTCACCGAATCACCGCTTAGTGCTGGCGCCTCGCTGGCTGCGGGCGCACTGCTAGCAGGCGCGGTCGGTGCGGGAGCGGCTGGAGCGGCTACCGGTTGTGCGATCGCCGGTGCGGGCGCGGGCGCCGCTACCGCAGTGGCGACAGCGCCTCGGCTGATGCGCACAGACTCCTCGCCTTCCTTGATTTCTATTTCGTTGACATTCGATTCTTCTAACAGCTCGATAAGTTTCTTAACTTTGCGAATATCCATGGCCTTAACTCTTGTCGTTGATTCTTGTTTGCTGTGTTCTCTGTTAGGTTTCCCGCAAATGACCTAGTGTGATAGCTGGTCCATTGCGGCAATTAAAGCGAGCTCGTAACCTCGAGGGCCGAGTCCGGTAATCACGCCTTCCGCGATGTCAGAGAAAAATGACTTGTGTCGAAAGCTTTCGCGCGAATGCACATTCGAGAGGTGGACCTCGATGAATGGCATATCGATGGCGAGGAGAGCGTCTCTGATCGCAATTGAGGTATGCGTAAAGGCAGCCGGGTTCAGGATGATGTAGTCGATGGCGGCATCAGCATCGTGTATCGCCTGAACCAGCTCTGCTTCACTATTGCTCTGCACCGCTTGCAGCGTATGCCCCTCGGTCTCTGCAAGACCCACGAGCGACTGGTTAATATCCTGCAGCGTGGCCGTGCCGTAAGTATCGGGCTCCCGGCTGCCGAGCAAATTGAGGTTGGGTCCGTGCAGGACCAGGATATTAGCCATGGTGCTATCTCGATGTGGCTGGTGCGTTAGTGCGTTTAAATCGCCAAATTGAGCGGAATTTGGGGTCAAATGACGCCAAAGTGCTCAAAATGACACACCCAAGGATAATAGGTTAGTTTCTTGCTTGCTGCAATCGTTGCGGGAGTTTTCCAGCTGTTTCCCGACAATTAACTGCAGTTTGCGAACATTTGTACACAGTTATCGTGTGGCGAAATCTACTGTCTGGGTTTCGTAACACAGGCCGTTCGATGCGCAGCCTTCATATTCAACACGAATACCCGCAATATCCGAGCGTTTCACGTCAAGTTGAGTATTTTTAGCGGGCAGCTGGTATCTGGCGCTATTGAAAAACACCTTGATCTGACCGATGTGAGGGTCGGTGCGGCGTAGTGAGGGTGAGCTGGACAGCATGGGGGTGATGTCGGTTGCCAGACCCTGCGAATCGACGAGGCTGACTTTGATGCTGTGCTCGTAGAGATAGTAGTCGGGTGCGATTTGCCAATTGATAGCAAGTTGAGCACCGCTGCGATCGAATTCCAGCGCTGCCTGAAAGGCCTCAGCGGCAGGGAGAAACTCTTCGATTTGTTGATAGGTGTCGCTTCTTGCCTCAAAGCCCGTTGTCTGGTCTGAGTATCGCGTCTCAGTGCCGAATTCAGCACCCAATACAGGCAGCGCCAAAAGGCAGGCCAAAAATTGACCAGCCCGGAAGATAGCGGACAGGCGCTCAAGTGCTAGTCGTTGATTGATCGGCATGGCGGTCACTCTCAGTTTTGCTCAGCTTCCCCGGTATTCTACTCGCAGCCTCAAGTAGACCGCCAACAGCAAAAATAATTCGGTCCCTTTGAGTTATGCCTGGCATTCAAACCGGGATGCTGGCACCGATAGCTTATGGTTTTGAGTGATTTCGGTGAGGTGTTATAGTTGCGCGCCCTTGATGAATTAGAGACTATAAATTCCGGAATGGACCAACGTTTTGTCTGCTGTTTGCGCCGACTGGCAATAGCCCGCGCCGGCAAGTGCATCGCGCTTTTGCTCCTGTTGACGGCATGCTCGGATGGAGACCGGCGGACGAACGAGGATATGCCTCATGAACCCGCGGAAGCGGTTCAGACTGTGCTCTCCGTAAACGAAGCCTACTATCGTTTGCCGCCGCCCGGGCTGGACAAAAGCGCCGCCTATCTGAGTATCAATAATCCCGGCCAAGATGCCTGGCGTCTGATCTCTGTCAGCTCCGATCAAGTTAGGGCGATAGAAATTCATGAAATCGTCGATACTGAGGGACAGTTCGCGATGAGGCGGCGGGATGAAGTGTATGTGCCGGGCGGTGTATCTGTTGAGCTCAAGCCGGGCGGACTGCATCTGATGCTTTTTGGTCTGGACCTCGATCGGATCGAGAGTTCGCAGGCCATTGATCTGTCTTTGCGTTTCGTTGCCGTTGGTGATGAGGATCGGGAGCAACTTATCGCGGTGCAGGCTCCAGCAGTTGATCTAAGGTGATGGCCACGGTAGTAAATGTGCCCGGGTGACAAAATTATATGCAGCTAAGCGAAAGAGTTGAATTGGTGAAAGACGATGTCCGCTACTGGTGGGCAGGCGGTTTGACCTGGAGAATTTTGAGTAGTGCGCTCGCCATATACTTGTTGGTCGTACTTATCCTGATGGTCTATTGGTCGTTTGAGCCTGAGGAGTTTGATGTTGTTGAGGCCACACTCGCGCAGACCGAGCAGGAACTCGTCGCAGGTGCAACCGTAACCACTGCACTGCTGCGTGTTGCCGATACGCTATTGCACAAGCCGGGCGGGTTTCTTTCCAACGATATTATGCCGCCTGGTCTGTTACTGGATAATATTCCGAACTGGGAGTTTGGCGCGCTGGTTCAGGTGCGCGATCTGGCCAGCTCGATGCGGGAAAGTTTTAGCCGCTCGCAGACGCAGTCGACCGAAGATGAAGATTTGGCGGTAGCGGAACCGAGGTTTAACTTTGATACCGAGAGCTGGATATTTCCGCGCTCGGAAGATGAGTACAGGGAGGGCATCAAGCACGCCCAGCGTTATCTCGACCGATTGGGCGATACTGGACAGCCAAATGCCCAGTTTTATACCAGAGCGGATAACCTCGCCGACTGGCTGGCGACGGTAGAGTCGCGCCTGGGTTCTCTCTCGCAGCGACTCAGTGCCAGTGTTGGGCAGCGGCGCCTTAACACGGATCTGGCCGGCGATGCAGAAGCGACACAGGCAACGTCCAATGCAGATGAAATGCTGGTCAAAACGCCCTGGTTTGAAATCGACGACGTTTTTTATGAGGCCAGGGGCAGCTGCTGGGCGCTCATACACTTTCTCCGCGCCATTGAAGTGGACTTTAAGGATGTGCTCGAGAAGAAAAACGCAACGGTGAGCCTGCGACAAATTATTCGTGAGCTTGAGGCAACTCAGGCCTGGGTTGCGAGTCCGGTCATTCTAAACGGCAGAGGCTTTGGCTTTTTTGCCAATCATTCTTTGGTGATGGCGAGCTATATTTCACGCGCGAATGCCGGAATAATTGACCTCAGAGAGCTGTTAACTAAAGGTTAGCGTGGTCTTTTGGAGGCCCTGTTAGCAAATTTTTCTACCTATTTTTAAGAAGAGAAGTAATAAAGTCGTGACACATTCAACTGATGACGTAAGAATCGAAGAGTTAAAGCAACTGCTGCCTCCTGTGGCGCTGATGGAGCGATACCCGCTGTCCGAGACAGCTGAGCAAACGGTGATTGATGCAAGAGCGCGCATTGCAGATATCGTTCATGGGCGAGACAAGCGCTTACTGGTAATCGCTGGACCCTGTTCAATCCACGATACACAGGCAGCCACAGAATATGCTGGCCGCTTGCTACAGCTTCGCGAAAAATATGCGGACAAGTTGGAAGTGGTGATGCGGGTTTATTTCGAAAAGCCGCGAACCACGGTTGGTTGGAAAGGCTTGATAAACGATCCCTACATGGACAATAGCTTTGCGATCAATGATGGCCTGCGTATTGCGCGCAATTTACTGTGCGAGATCAATGATATGAGCCTGCCGACTGCAGGTGAATTTCTTGACGTTATTTCACCTCAGTACGTAGCCGATCTGATGAGCTGGGGCGCAATCGGTGCCCGGACCACAGAGTCTCAGATACACCGAGAGCTGGCGTCTGGCTTGTCCTGCCCCGTGGGTTTCAAAAACGGCACCAACGGTGGTACCCGTATAGCGGTTGACGGTATCGGCGCGGCGAGCAACCCGCATCACTTTCTGTCGGTCACCAAGTTCGGTCACTCGGCTATCGTCTCTACCAAAGGTAACGAGGATTGCCATATTATTCTGCGCGGCGGCTCTGATGGGCCTAACTATAGTGAGCAACATGTGTTGGAAGCCCATTCAGCGTTGGCTGCAGCGGGTGTCAATGATCGAGTGATGGTTGATTTTAGTCACGCGAACTCGTCCAAGCAGCACAAGAAGCAAATTGACGTTGCTAAAGACATTGCTGGTCAGCTGGCAGCGGGCAGTAAGGCGCTGCTAGGTGTGATGATCGAGAGCCATCTCGTTGAGGGCAATCAGAAAGTTGTTGAAGGTACGCCTCTCACATACGGACAGAGCATCACTGATGCCTGTCTAGGGTGGGAGGATACGGAAGAGGTGTTAGCAATTCTGGCTAATGCTGTCTCCCTGACATAATCGTCGTGAGCGATTTACAAAGCACAGGTGGCGTCGAACCATGAATGCGTCGCTCGAGGCGAATTCCCTGGGAACTCTGTTTACGGTGTCAGCTCCCTCTGGTGCCGGCAAGACCAGTCTCGTCAAGGCACTGGTTGAGACCGATGCTGCCTTAACGGTCTCGGTTTCTCACACAACTCGATGCCAGCGCGACAATGAAGTTGACGGGGTAAACTACCACTTTGTCGACGAGCCAACCTTCGCCCAGATGATTCAGCGGGATGACTTTCTGGAACATGCCACAGTGTTCGGCAATTTCTATGGAACGTCCAAGTCGATGGTTCTAGAGACGCTGGCGCTTGGAAGAGATGTCATTCTGGAGATAGATTGGCAGGGTGCCAGGCAGGTGCGAGAGTGGGCGCTTGCGTCGTCCCAGATGGTTTGTTCGATTTTTATCCTGCCTCCCTCGATTGAGGCCCTGAGAGATCGACTCGAATCCAGAGGTCAGGACGACAACGCAGTTATTGAGGGCAGAATGCAAGCCGCTTTCGAGGAGATTTCGCATTTCAATGAAGCGGAATACCTCGTCATCAACGACGATTTCGACCTAGCTTTCAATCACTTGGCGGCGATTATCGCCGCTGCGCGACTGACAACTCGCAGTCAGCTGATCAATCAGAGGGGGCTGCTCGATTCCTTGCGAGACGGCAGTTGAGCGCCTAACTGAGAAGAATTTATTGTTGGTTGTCGTGCCGACTTTGACTATAATCGCGCGCCGCGGAGCCGCGGCCCTTGTTGCTGGCAACTTTACTGGCAACAATTGCTAGCCAAAATAGGATTGCCCAATACAAAGTGCTCCATACTGGCTCAAGATCGTCGGTTCACGCAATTGCACGTTTAACAGCAGAGGTTTAGAGAGATGGCCCGTATTACAGTAGAAGATTGTCTCGAGCACGTCGACAACCGTTTTGATCTGGTGATGGTTGCCACCAAGCGAGCACGTCAAATCGCTACGCAGGGCAAGGATCCGCTTGTTGAGGCTAGCGATGATAAACCGGCTGTTATTGCCCTCAAGGAAATCGAACTGGGTCTGGTCACCAGTGAGACTGTTGACCAACTAGAAGTTGAGGCAGAGGCTTTTGCTCAGGACAGCCTGACAGATCAGCTGACAGAAGAACTCGCAGAGCAATTCAGCGAATTTAATCTGTAGTGAGCCCCGGGCGCTGCCCGACTAGAGAAGCCTCTCCGCTCTCGATCTGGTGGCCAAGCCCATTGGCCGCCATCCCCACATCTTCCTCATAGCAAAACACAACAGCGCGAGAGAGTATTCGCCACTGTAACCCACAGACGGGTTTTGTGCCTCACTAGCCACCCAGCTTTCCCTTTCGACCCGAAAATACTGATACTTATCCTGTGCGCCCGTCCGGTTTTCTGAGCGTTTGAAGACGTACTGTCTTTGCGCGCAAAATAACCACTACACAAAAAAGTGAACTGGACGTATATTTAAGGTATGCCTGCTGACGCGCCCCTGATCAATCAGACTCGCGCTTTGAGTGAGACCGTTGTAGAAGAAGCAACGACCATCGAAGCCCTAACGCTTAAATTGTCCTCTTACCTTGAGGACGAGCAAATAGCGCTGGTCCGCTCGGCTTATGATTATGCCGCTATCGCGCATAGTGGTCAGAAGCGCCGAACCGGCGAGCCCTACGTGACACACCCTCTTGCAGTCGCCGACATCCTTGCTGATATGCATATGGACCATCAGAGTCTCGCTGCTGCAATGCTGCACGATGTTATCGAGGATACCGAAACAGACAAATCCAATTTGGCGGAGCGCTTTGGGGAGGTCGTTGCAGACCTCGTTGACGGTGTGTCCAAGCTTACTCAGTTCGAGTTCAGCTCCCATGCGGAGCGGCAGGCGGAGAACTTTCAAAAAATGGCCTTGGCCATGGCCCGTGATTTGCGCGTCATCCTGGTTAAGCTGGCCGATCGCCTGCACAACATGCGCACACTCGGCGTGTTGAGTGAGGAGAAGCGCCGCCGGATTGCTAAAGAGACGCTAGAGATATACGCCCCAATCGCCAACAGGTTGGGAATGAATGATGTGCGGGTGGAGTTTGAAGACCTGGGTTTTGAGACGCTGTACCCAATGCGCGCCCGGCGTATTAGAGCGGCGGTGGAAAGCACACGGGGCAATCGCAAGCAGCTTATTGCCGACATCAAGGAACAGTTAGAAAACCAGCTTGCCAAAGACAATGTTCAGGCCACAGTCGTTGGCAGGGAGAAGCACCTCTACAGCATTTATCAGAAGATGCGCGTTAAGAACGTATCATTTTCTGAAATCATGGATGTTTTCGCGTTTCGAATCATTGTTGACTCAGTTGATGATTGCTACCGAACCCTGGGATCGGTTCACAATCTCTATAAGCCGCGCCCCGGACATTTTAAGGACTATGTGGCGATTCCTAAGGCAAATGGCTATCAGTCCCTGCACACAGTGCTATTTGGTATGCATGGTGTTCCCATCGAGATACAGATTCGCACCTACGAAATGGAAAAAATGGCCAATAACGGAATTGCCGCGCATTGGCTATATAAAACTTCGGATCTGGACGCAAACATTGGCAATCACGCGCGCGCGCGTCAATGGGTTCAGGGCCTACTTGAGCTGCAGGAAAATGCGGGGGATTCGCTGGAGTTTATTGAGAGCGTCAAAGTTGATCTGTTTCCTGAGGAGGTCTATGTGTTTACGCCTCAGGGGGACATCATGGAGTTGCCGCTGGGGTCCACACCAATCGATTTCGCTTATGCGGTACATACGGACATCGGCAATACCTGCGTCGGCTGCCGAATAAATCGGAGGCTGGCCTCGCTTTCCCGACCTTTGGTCTCCGGCGAGACTGTAGAGATAATTACTGCCACCGCTGCCAAGCCCAGCCCGGCCTGGCTGGATATGGTGGCAACCAGCAGGGCTCGGAGCCAGATCAGACATTTTCTTAAGCATATGCGTCGTGGCGAAGCCATTGAGTTAGGACGGCGCCTGCTCAATAAGGCACTGCATAGCTTTGACTCCAGTCTGGAAGATTTACAGGATAAGCAGATAGATGACTTTCTTTCGCAGCAAAATCTCGATAGCTATAGCGATCTGTTAGAAGATATTGGTGCAGGCGATCGAATTCCTTTTCTAACCGCGCAGCAGCTGTTGGGCCTCGGCCTTGATCAAGAGCAGGATGAAACGCCGACTATCGGAAACAGGCAGTCGCCGCTGGTTATTGCGGGAACCGAAGGCTTAATGTTGAGTTATGCGAGATGCTGCAATCCCATTCCTGGTGACGACATTGGCGGTCATATAAGCTCAGGTCGGGGTGTTGTTATTCATCTCAGCGACTGTCGTAACTTTAACGAAATCCAGGAGAAAGATAAGGAAGGCCGCAGCGTTTTACTCCGCTGGCATGATCAGCCGGAAGGTGAGTATCGAGTTGAGCTCAAAGTAGAGGTTGAGAGACAGCGGGGCATCATTGCCCAGCTAGCGAACAAAGTGAATAGCCTTGAAGCAAGTTTGGAGTCGATAAAGGTGGAAGAGCGTGATGTCAGTGCGAGCTCTATCCACATATTTCTGTTGGTTCGTGACCGGATACATCTGGCGCGAATTATGAAGCGCATCAGAGTTATAAAGTCTGTCAACAAAGTCTCCAGAGTCCGCCTTTAGAGCTGGAGGTCGAGCGCATAGGCCCTTTGGCCGCGTGGCTCATTCGCGAGATTTAAACGATGCAAACGATCAATACCAAAGAAGCTCCTCCTGCACTCGGGCCCTATTCTCAGGCCGTCAAGTTCGAGGGCGTCATTTATATTTCCGGTCAGCTCGGCATCGATCCCAAGACAGGTGAGCTCTGCTCTTCCGACATCGCTGAACAGGCTGAGCAGGCTTTGAAAAACATAGAATCCATTGCTCGCGCAGCCGGTTCCGGCAAGCTTCTTAAGCTAACGGTATATTTATGTGATATCAGTCAGTTTGCGATCGTCAACGAAATAATGGCAAGGCAATTGAGTGAGCCTTATCCTGCTAGAGCCTGCGTTGAAGTTAGCGCTCTTCCTAAATCGGCGGCAATTGAAATAGATGCTGTTGCAGCTTAAGCGCAGACAGGAACTGACGGCGAATTACTTGAACTTAGAGGCATTAGCCAGGGTTGAGATTCGGTTTTTCTGAAATTGCCAGGTTCTGACGATTTCAATTTGATCGTACTTTTTGGCCAGGTTTTCGCCGAAGGGCTCAAATGGTGATGCTTGCCAGATGCTTTGTATCGCGGCTTCATCTAGAACCGCCGAGCCCGAAGGCTCCAAAAGCTTGATATCTTCTACAGCACCACTGGCCAACACTGTAACCACCAGGCGCACGTTTCCGTAAAGGCCTTGATCTCTCGCATACTGCGGGTAGTTTTTATTACCGATCGCCTCGACTTTGTCGCGCCAGGCGCGAACATAACTTGCATCCTCAGCTGCGAGACTCGACGTCGAATCCAGAATCAGTGAGCGCGGTTTTTTGGCTTCTGCCTGTAGGGCTTCGGCAACCTTGGCTTCCATGCTGGCAATAGAGGAGTCGAGCATCGCCAGGTATTCGGATGCAGATACTTTATTCTTGGACTTTTGGTGTCGTAAAAAGTCGATTTCTTTCATCTCCACCGACTTGCCGCTAGTTCCCGTGGTAGTAATAAACAGTACCTCTGGCTTTTTGTACGGTGCTTGCGATGATGCTGGTGCAAACACCGAGCCGCCGTTATTCACCCTTTTGTCGGGGAGAATGGATTTGCTGAGCTGCGTCATTTCACGCGCTTCCTCCAGCTGACCGCTACCCATCTGATTTGTTTCGGCGATAAAGTCGGCATCATCGGGCGCCTGCTCGCTGGTCGCTACTGATAGCGCAACCTCAAGCTGCTTGTTTTGGGAAACGGCGGGGTTATGGGCAATGCTTACGCCAAATACCAGCAAGCCGTGAAAGACAAGCGCAAAGACTGTCGTCGAGTTGATTTGGCTACTGCGGCCTGGTCGATAGTGAAAACGCTTTGGCATAGACCCAATGGTATTCGTTTTATGTTCAGCGAATTTATATCCAGATCACAGTCTAGACGCTAAATGCGCGATCAGCTCGCCACCTATGTCAAGGTTACATTGTTCGTCGAGCTCTCTTACGCAAGTCGGGCTTGTGACGTTGATTTCGGTTAAATAGTCGCCAATCACATCGATGCCGACGAAAATCAGTCCTCGCCGCTTGAGCTCTGGGCCGACCTGTTCGCAAATCCAGCGATCTCGATCGGTCAGCGGTTTTGCGATGCCCGATCCGCCTGCCGCGAGGTTGCCCCGGCTCTCCCCCTGGGCAGGCACTCTGGCAAGCGAGAAAGGAACCGCCTCGCCATCAATTAACAGAATTCGCTTGTCGCCCTCCGTGATTTCAGGAATATAGCGCTGAGCCATAATCAGGCGACTTCCCAGCTCGGTTAGCGTCTCGACTATAACACTGAGGTTGGGGTCGCCGAGTC
The DNA here is from genome assembly GCA_964504585.1 of uncultured Pseudomonadales bacterium. Taxonomy (GTDB): domain Bacteria; phylum Pseudomonadota; class Gammaproteobacteria; order Pseudomonadales; family UBA7434; genus UBA7434. The sequence goes on from CAZDEW010000010.1 coordinate 14,082, forward strand.
GGACTCGGAATATTGACTTCCCTCCCATGCCATCGAGCGGCTTCAGAATGACATCTTCGTGTGTTTCAAGGAACTGCTTGATCGTACTGACATGACTCGTTACGACCAATGGTGGGCCACACTGTGGAAACTGGGTCGCAAACAGCTTTTCATTACAGTCTCTAATGCTCGTGGGGTTGTTGACCACAAGCGCGCCCTGTTTTGCTGCTGCGTCCAGCACGTAGGTCGCATTGAGGAAATCGGTATCAAACGGAGGGTCTTTTCGCATCAGAATGACATCCAGCGAACCTAACTCCATCGCAAACGCTTCAGATTCGAACTCATACCAGTTCTGATTATCGTCGAACACATTCAGCATGCGCCCGGTGCCTACGGCCTGCTGTTGCTCTAGTCCAAGATCTTGCTGCTCAAAATACAGTAACTTCCAGCCTTCCTTTTTGGCTGCTAGTAGCAGAGCGAGAGTCGTGTCTTTATAGGGCTTGATATCGGCAATGGGATCCATCACTACGCCAAGTCGTTTTTCTGTCATAAGGTTTCCACGCCTAATAAAAAGAGTGATCTATCTTACACTTGCCGTGCTTTTTCGCCAATCGCGTCGCTAGCTGAGCGAAAGGGTGTGGGAATCTTGAGGCGGGGGAAAGTGTGATGCCCTTCAACAAATTGTTGATAAACGCTACCTGTGTCTCGAACTTAAAAGAGCCGCTGTATTTCTGACCAGCATTCGGCTAAACCTAACTAATAGTCTGGGAATTTTTTGTGATCGATCACAGAAGAGCCCTCCTGCAAATTGCAGGCGTCTGAAACTTCGTTTGCTGCGCTTTAAATGCGACTGCCCAATTCTCACTGGAGTCAACCGGCCATGGAAAAATCTGCTGATAGCTCGACCATCATGGTCGTCGACGATAGTAAAACCATCAGAAAAACTGCGGAAACCTTGTTAAGCAGAGCAGGGTACACCGTATGTTGCGCAGAAGACGGATTTGAGGCCTTGGCAAAAATTTCGGAGCAAAAGCCAGCGCTGATTTTCGTCGACATCATGATGCCCAGGCTAGACGGATACCAAACCTGTGCACTGATAAAAAACAACGAGCAGTTCCGAAATACCCCCGTTGTGATGCTCTCAAGTAAAGATGGGCTATTTGATAAGGCAAAGGGCCGGATAGTGGGTTCAGACGCCTATGTCACAAAGCCGTTCAGCAAAAATGAGATTATCGACGTGGTTCAATCATACCTCGGTGGCAACACTGACGCTGAGCTTAAGAGCGCCTAAGCACTTAAACAAGCTTTCACCGTCTTTCAAACTCGTTAAGGATCTTATCTGTGAAAAAAGTTTTAGTTGTCGACGATAGTAGAGAAGCCTGCGCTCACCTTACTGACATTCTGACTCGCCATGGTTATCAGGTAATGCTTGCTTCAAATGGCAAGGAGGCAATAGATCTTGCCAGCGAGTTCTCACCCGATTTTGTACTGATGGACATTGTGATGCCCGAGCTCAACGGTTTTCAAGCTACGAGGCAATTGAACAACTCGCCAGCTACATCTGGCATACCGGTCATTATGGTTTCCGCAAAAGATCAGGAAGTTGATAAGCAATGGTCCGCAAAACAGGGCGCCAAAGCTTATTTATGCAAACCGGTCACTGAAAAAATTCTGATGCAGACAATCAGTCAGGTTGTGCAATAAATTTCTGTAGCTATTCGTAAAGAAGCGCTTAGATGCAAGTATATAAAAACGTTAGTGCGATAAAGAACCCTCATGATTTGCTTTATCAAATCGGAGATAAGGTCGCCAAGGCGATAGACCAGCGCGAGCATGGTGTTGCCGTTCAGCACAGTTGGAACGGGATAGGATTTTCTCTGTGTGGGAAGAAGATGGTCGCGCAGCTCTCCGATGTTGTAGAAATAATCCCACTCCCGCAGTACACCAAGATTTACGGGGCAAGTGACTGGATGCTAGGCGTGGCAAACGTCCGGGGAGCGCTGGTTACTTTGGTCGATCTGGAGCGATTTTTTGGCTCTAGCCTATCTCACTCCGGGCAGGCTCCGCGCGTTATCGTGATTCAAGATGGTTATAACAAAACCGGTCTGGTTGTGAGCAAGATCTTTGGACTCCGAAACTTCAACGTCAACGAGTTCGAAAAGCCAACTATTGATGCGGATGAAGCCTATTTTACTTACATCGACGGTGAAATCGAAAGTGCGGAGTCCCACGGTCAGTCGAGCGAGCGATGGTTGCGATTTGCTGTTGGCGCCTTCACCGAGCTGGACTGCGTTAACAGCTAATTTTTGGTCGCACTGCAACTTCAGAGAATACACACCCGAATATAGAGATTACGAAATGAAAACCTTGCTTTTAGCAAAAAATAGAACGAGCAAACTTTTAGCGGTTGCTATGGCGGTTCTGGTTGTTTCTAGCTGCGTACTTGCCACAACACTCTATCTGGTATTTAAAAACGCTGATCAAGATAGAGCTCAACGAGCGGTGGTTACTGAGCTCAGGGTTCTAGCGCATAAGTTGGCGACCTACTCGGCAGCGGCAGTCAATGGCGAGAGTTACGCTTTCGAAGAGCTAAACAAGGCGAATCGGTCGTTTTCCGAAAAGTACAAGTCCATCACTGATGGTCAGTCAGAGTCCTTACTACTGCCCGACATGCTTGCGAGCGAAACCAAGGTGCTGGGTGATAAATGGAAAAGCATCGAAAGCAGTATAAAAATGATAGCAATCAATGAGCGGGAAATTTTGCTTGCCCATGCTATGGCGGAGCGCTTTGAGCAGTCGGTAGAGGTCATTGCGAGAGAGCAAAAAATAGCGCTGGATAGCTTATCTCGCCAGCCCAACAGCTTTTCCCAGGCCATGCTATTGCAGGATCAGACTTTGCTAGCCCACACACTGTCGACCGGCTTGAATAGACTGGTCGCTGGCGACATCAACGCAAGTAAATTCGTAACGGATTTCAAATCCGGCATTGATAGCTTTGCTCAAAACAATAATGCCCTGATTGAGGGTAGTGCTGCGCTGGGTATAAAAGCTGTAAAGGATACCCAGGTTAAGGCCTCGATTAAGTTGATGGGCGCAGAGCTAGATGTACTCACCGGAGCTGCAGATGACATTGTGAAAGCATCAGAGCGAATCATAGAGTCAAGCAAAGCCGCCACGCAGGTGCAGAATAATACGCCGGTACTCTTGACCGCGGTCAATGTCCTGCTTGACGGAATTGGCGAATTGCCCTCGCAACGAATCTTTGGTCTTGAGCTGGCGCTGTTTTCTGCAGGGGGCATCGGTGTGGCTTTTCTGGGAATCGGCTTGACCTTGTATAGGCAGACTGTAGCCAGACTCCAGGAAGAGAAAAATGAGAATGACAGGAATCAGAAGGCGATACAGCGCTTGCTTGGTGAAATCAGCGAGCTAGCGGATGGTAACCTTGCCGCTGAAGCAACAGTGTCAGAGGAATTCACGGGCGCGATCGCTGACTCTATCAACTTTACCGTTGAGCAGCTGCGCGGGATCGTCTCTTCGATTAATGAGACGACTGAAAAAATTACAGGCGCCGCGAAATCGACACAGCAAAAGACGATGTCTCTTGCCGACTCATCAAATATTCAGGCCCGTGAGATCTCCCAGGCTTCGGTTGTGATAGACGAAATGGCGGGCACCATGCGCAGGATGTCCGAGGACGCAGCGAAGTCGTCAACGGTTGCCAAGAGCTCCGTAGAGATTGCGAAATCAGGTGCGCGAGTTGTCAAGAACACCATCGAAGGAATGGATTCAATCCGAGAGCAAATTCAGGACACCGCGAAGCGTATCAAGAGACTTGGTGAAAGCTCGCAGGAAATCGGCGATATTGTTTCACTGATCACCGACATAGCCGATCAAACTAACATTCTCGCGTTGAACGCCTCTATTCAGGCCTCTATGGCGGGTGACGCGGGGCGTGGATTTGCTGTGGTTGCAGATGAAGTGCAAAGGCTCGCCGAGAAATCGTCGTCGGCCACCAGACAGATTGAGGCGCTGGTAAGAACTATCCAGACGGACACTAGCGAAGCTGTGATATCTATGGAGCAGACCACTTCCGAAGTTGTTGCCGGCGCGAGTTTAACCAACGATGCCGGAGTTGCGTTGGAAGAAATTGAGCGGGTATCACAGAACATCTCTGAGCTTGTGACTGAGATATCAGTTGCTGCTATTGCTCATGCCGAGGATGCGGGCGACATTTCACGCTCAATGACAGATATAAAAGACATGACTTCGAGCACCGCAGACGAAACGCTGCATGCTGCGAGGAGTATGGGTCACTTGTCGGGTATGACGATTGACCTGAAAGAATCGGTGGCTGGCTTCAAAATGCCGGATGTCAGAAAAACCGGCGCACCCAAAGAGATCGAGATCCCCATGGTTACTAACGGAGATCTAGGTTAACAATAGCCAGGCGGATTTTGTTAACTGATTTGTACCGGGGTGAGTGCAGACGATGGGAATGATAGAGCAAGTAACGGTTTCGCCGGATAAAATTGAGCTGGATGATTGGCTTGTTACAGCAGAAAAGGCGCAGCGGATACTGTGTGAGACTGATGGTCTGACGAGGGACAGTGCCCATGCCGTAGTTGCTGCAATGCGAGACTTTGTAGCTCTCGAGTTTGGCGAATCCTATCGGCAGTGTGAGCAGCTTGCTCAAACCATTATGTCGATCGCGGGCGAGATAGAGCGAACGGTGGCGGAAACCGTGGAATCTTGCGCCAGTGCGGCGATACTCAAAATAAAGAATAGAGCGCTTTATAAGGCGATTGACCAGCTAAAAACAGGCGCTATTCAAATCTCCTCATATCACGGGTCTGGACTAAGAGCAGTCTTCGCCAACGATCTGCGCTTATTGGAAAACACCTTGAGGGTGATTTTCGACAAGGCGCTGCTCACCATCGAGCTGGACGATATCAAGGGCTTTGACGGCAATACGGAGCTTTATCAAAACTCAAATTTTGAAAATCTCAGAAACTATAGCCTAAAAAATACGACTGCCCTAACCCCCCTGATACTGGCTATTGATGAGCAGTATGAGCGAGCTGAGTCAGTGGCTGACAGCTGTCTTTCGCAAGACAACTACGATCTTATTATTGGGCAGCAACTTGCTGAATCTGTTAATAACCGCTTTCTGCGGGATTGCTGGCTGGTTATTGGCGAGACGTGGCGACTCCTGAGCTCTCGGCAGCTAGAACTCCATTCGCCGACAACGATTGCTTTACGATCACTGTTGACTGCTTTTTGTCGCGTCAACAGTTTTGGGTCTCCGTCAGCATTGCGTGGTAAGTTAGATGCGCTCGTGTTGTTGCTGGCAGTTGAGGGGCATACAGCCCGCATGGAATGTGTATTCAGGCACTATGGCGTGCTGAGCGGTGAACAACTCAACGCCAATTGGGTTCAACTAATTGATAATAGCTTAAGCCTAAGTACGCCAGACTATCAGACCCTGGAATGTGCGGTTTCGCTAACGCTTGGTCTTGCGATCGAGCTCAAGGACAAGCTTAACCAGATTGGTGAATCCGCTGCGTTCCCGGAGGATCAGACTCTTGTCGCAACTGTCCGCTCGCTGGTCGATCAGCTCAGCGCTAGCCTGACCTTTCTCCCTCACGTCGCCAACAGGGAAGGCATGTTGTCTGCGCATAATGGACTGCGAGCGTTTCAAGAGCGAGATAGTATTGTTATATCCGATATCGAAGAGCTCGCTTTCAGCGCTTTAATGATTATAGAGCTGCTCGATAGTAGCTCGAACACACAGAGTGGGGTCGATGCTCAGCACGCATTGCTCGCTCAAGTTCACAGTATGCTGAGTCGAATAAGTTCGCTCATTGAACGTGGTATCGTACTCAGCGGACGACGTGAGCAGCTAGCTGACGCCGAGAAAACGCAGTGCCTCTCTTTGTTGGAGCAACTTTCTGGCGCCAGCATGTTTTTGCAGCCCGATTACTCGCGGCAGTTTGCTGCGCAAGTCTTGCATCAGGCGCGAGACTTGTTTTCGGCGACGCAGATGGAGCCTGCGTTATTGTGCAATTCTTTGCAAAGTCTGGCGGTTGAAGTCGATCAGTTCGAGAAGGTGCTTTCAGGCGCTCAAGACTCGTTGCCGCTTAACACCGATAGCAACGGTGAAAGCGCAGGCAATCGATCAGTTAATGCCAGCGCGCCTGAAGAAGCACTCGATTCCTGCTTATCTGAGGAGAGGGCCGTTACAAATGAAGCGACGAATGAGACTCAGTCCGACGAGGATAATCACCTCGACGCTGTAGTCGTGACAATGCAGCCGGCCAGGCAGGCGCTCGCAGACGCGGTAGACGATGAGATTGCCGAAATATTTGTTGAAGAAGCGCATGAGATTCTTGAGGAAGTCGGTGCCATTCAAAGGGACTGGCGAGTCGAAGGCATCATCGCCAAGCCGCTGGCGGATGTGACAACGAAAGCCATTTCTGATATTCGACGGTGTTTTCACACTTTAAAAGGTAGTGGGCGCATGGCCGGCGCCGGTCACCTCGCCGAGCTTAGCTGGGCAATCGAGAACATGCTCAATCGTATTCTCGATGGTGTTGTCCGATTCGCGCTGGAGCACGATACGCTACTCTGGCAGGTTGTTGATACACTGCCGGAGCTGGTTTTGGATTTTGAGAATCGACAGGTTCCAGTGGTAGATATAGAAGAGCTTAGCCTGCGAGCCGAGGTGCTCTCGCAAGCTGACTCGCTTAACATAGGTGAAAACGCCCGGCAATCCGGGGTTGATGCCACGGCCTCCGAGGTCGATGCCAAATCTGCGTACGCAGAGGCAGGGCAGTCCAACGAGATAGATACCTTAAAAGCCGAGCTTGACGATATTATAGAGCGCCTCGTAGCTGCAGCAACGCAGTTTCGAGAGGGTGCAGGTGATGAGGCCCTTAAGCGAGCGACGATTCAGATCCATACCATATTGGGCATCCTGCCTGAGAACGAAAATTCTGTCCTAAAAAACATTGCGCGGATTGCGGAACAGCATCTTGGCGCGCTAGCGTCTGGTTCTACGGATAGCGAGATAACGGCGAGCCTGCTCGAAAGCTACTGCGAGCTTTTGCGTCAGGGTCATGTCGCGCCATCGGAAGATGTATTGGAGAGAGCGGTGGCGATGTCCGCCACGGGGGGCGCTGACGGTGGCCCAGAGAAGGCGACGCGAGCGTTACAGGATGCGATTAAATGCAGTGATCTTCTGTTCGAGGTAGAACCATTGCTCTTCGAGTGGCGATCCAGTCGCGTTGCCGGAGAACAGCTGAATCAGCTTGTATACGAACTTGACAGGCTGATAGGCGCGGATAATGTGCCTGTGCAAATCATTGCGCTTTTGCAAAGTTTACGCCGAGTCTATAAGCTGGTTGAGCGTCGATCTCTTAGCTTTGGCCTGTTCAATCTGTTAAGGCGCGCACACGAGGATCTGGAAAATCAGCTGAGCGCCGCGCTTATCGATCAGGCGATTGAGCATTCGGCTTACTCTGGACTGCTCGATGAATATTGCGAGGAACAGCAACACAAGCTGTTGTCTGTGGAGGAAACAGCAGCATTTAATGCACCTGAAACCGAGCTTGATGGAGAGCAGGATCAGGAGATTGTTGCGATTTTCAAAGAAGAGCTTTCCGATCTGATCGAGCAGATACAGGAGTGTCACGCGCATTGGGACATCGAGGCGCGATCAGTACAACTTCTCAAGCCCATGCTAAGGCCCTTGCATACCGTAAAAGGCAGCGCAAGAATGGCATCTGTCGATGTCATAGCCAGAATGGCTCACGACCTCGAGACGTCCATCCAGCACTTAATAGACCATCGAAACCGCGACAATGCCTCTAATCGAGAGCGCATTGATCAGGGCATCAAAAACTTTCTAAAGACCTGCGCAGACTTTATGAGTGGTACTGCGCCCGCAACGAGCAAGCGCCAGGGACCAATGATCGAGCGGCGTGCCCGTGATCGGCAGGTCTCAAAGTCTTCGTCCAAGGATACCGTACGAGTGTCTGCTCAGATACTCGACAGGCTTAACAACCTTGCCGACGAAAACAGTATTTCACGATCTGTTATAGAGCAACGCATCCTCGATTTCTCAGAGGGGTTTGAAGAAGTCGATGCAACGCTAATGCGACTTACTGAACAGCTGCGCCACCTTGATATTGAGACCGAGGCACAAATCGGTTCGCGAACGCGGCGCCTGCTGAGCGATGAAGTGGAGGGCTTTGACCCGCTGGAGTTTGATCGATACTCCAAGCTGCAGCAGCTGTCCCGATCTCTGGTTGAGTCCTCTTCCGATCTCAAAGATCTCTACTCAACCATGCGAGATAGCATTCGAAATGTTGAAACGATGCTGTCGCAACAGTCCAGAATTACTCGCGAGATGCAGCAAAGCCTGCAACAGACTCGCACCGTATCGCTTTCAAAGGTACTCATCCCGCGAATGAAGCGCACGCTTGTTGGCTTGAGCGAAGAACTTGGTAAACCGGTCTCACTTTCTATTTTGAATGTGGATGGAGAGCTTGATAAACGCATACTCGATCGATTGGTCGGACCGCTTGAGCATATTCTGAGAAACGCGATTGATCACGGGATTGAGACGGCCGAACAGAGAGAGGCAAATGGTAAGTCCGCTCAGGGTCTAATTTGTGTCGACATCAGCCGCAAGGGCGGCGAGTTACAGATCGACATCCAGGATGATGGCAAAGGTCTCGACGTAGCGGCGATAAAGTGCAAGGCCGTCGAGAAAGGCATGATTCAGGCGGATCAGGATATAAGCAGAAGAGACGTATTCCAGCTTATTTTCGAGTCGGGCTTCAGTACCGCGGAGCAATTGACTCAAATCTCAGGGCGTGGAGTTGGTCTGGATGTTGTTGCCACCGAGCTCAAGCAAATGGGTGGCTCGGTGTCCGCTGACAGCGAACCCGGAAAGGGCTCCACGTTCACGATGCGTATACCATTTAACGTTTCGCTGAACAGAGCGCTGTTAGTGAATTGCGGAAGTGAAACTTTCGCGATTCCACTTGAGTCTTTACAGGGCATTGTGCGCGTGAGCTCGTTTGAGCTGGAGGAGCTGTACGCTGATCCTTCTCTGAGCTTCTCTTATGCTGGACAGGACTATGACTTCCGCTACCTCGGATCAATGCTGCAGGGTGAGCAATCGCAGTTCAAGGTTGACGAGTATTCCGCGGTTCCAGTTTTGCTCTCCAAAGCCGGGGGTAATCCTGTAGCGTTTCAGGTGGATCGGCTAATGGGTAGCCGAGAAGTTGTCTTAAAAACATTGGGGCCCAAGTTTAAACCAGTGCCAGGTATTGCTGGAGCGACGATTCTTGGTGATGGATCCGTTGTTACGATTCTGGACTTGCCAGAGCTGTATCGAGTCTCGGCACAGCGCAAAGTAGAACCGCTGGGTTTGGCCTATCCTGAGTCAACCGCCGCTCAAGCGCAATGTCGAGGCCTGGTTGTTGATGATTCTGTAACGGTGCGCAAAGTGACATCTCGATTACTAGAGCGCCTATCTGTTTCTGTTGAAACAGCAAAAGATGGTCTGGATGCACTCAGCATTATGGAAACATGTGTGCCAGACTTTGTTTTGCTAGATGTGGAGATGCCCAGACTTGATGGGTTTGAAGTCTTGTCTCACATGCGCAAGGATGAGCGTTTGGCGAAGGTCCCGGTCATTATGATTTCCTCGCGTAGTGGGAGTAAACACAAACTCAGGGCAGCCGATCTCGGGGCAAATGCGTTCCTTGGCAAACCCTATCAGGACCTCAAGCTATGCTCTGCGCTCGCCGAGCATTGTCCATCCTTCGCTGAGCAGTATCAGTCCTCTGGCGATGACCAACTTTCTATCAGCAACGGATAAACTCTCGATTTTGGTGCGCCGTGATGCAAGAACTATTATCTGATCGTACTCACACTGAATGCGCCGCGATGCTGCGTTTATCCGCTACAAATTTGCTGTTGCCGGATATTATGCTGGAGGAAGTGGCGAGGCCCGAGGCCGTCAATGCAGTCAAGGGTAGTCCGGTCTGGTTTTTGGGCTACTTTAACTGGCTGGATAAACGAGTGCCCTTAATATCTTATGAGCTTCTGAACGGCGGTAACTGTGAAGGATTCAAGTCCGGTAGCGAGGTTGGAATCATTAACTGTTCTATCAATCCAAACTACCTTCCGTATTACGGAATTTTGCTATCGCAACCTACTAAATTCTTTCCTCTTAAGCAAAAAAGTATCGCGCCTGAGTTTGGGCGTCAGGCTATGAGAGCGGAAGCTTGCTGGACTAATGTTGACGGTGAGGCTGCTGTGATTCCAAAAGTTGAATGGATAGAGGAACACTTGCAAGCTTATGTGCTCAACAGCTGAGCCTATAACTATTCTTATTGTACAGCGGCTTGAATAAAAACCATAAGCCGACTTTCTGAAGGTGGCGCTCAGCCGCCGCGCGATTTTACAGCGGAGCCCGCCAGTCTAATTTTTTAGTTTTCGATAGACGGTGGAGGCGCTAATCCCGAGTTTTTGCGATGCTTCTGCCACATTGCCCTGGCAGATATCGATGGCTTCCTTGATTGATTCGTCAATGATGTCGTCGAGAGGTCTGATCGGGCGTGACTCCAAAAGCTCTTCCTCCCGACTCGCTGTAGCCTCGCTCTGATCATTACGGTAGATCGTATTCGCGGTGTTAGCTCGCTTGTGTATCTCCTGCATCTGATCGATCATCTTGTACTGTTGTGTGAGCGTCGCACGCGGGCTTCCAGGGGATCGCCTTTCGCCTTGCTCCTTGATGATGGCGATGGGAAGCATCGACGGGATGACGATCTCGTCATCGTGAAGAACCACAACGTTACGCACGATATTCTGTAATTCGCGTATGTTGCCAGGCCAGGAGTATGCGCGTAGCAGTTGCTCTGTCTCGCGAGAAAATTGCGTGAAGCGCTTGCCTTCTTCACGATTGAATCGATCCAGAAATTTTCTTGCCAGCAGGATAATATCGTCGCCGCGCTCTCTTAAGGGGGGCAGGTGAATTTGGATGACGTTCAGCCTGTAGTACAAATCCTGGCGAAACTTGCCAGAGCTAATTTGTTCCAATGGATCTCTATTGGTCGCGCAAACAAATCTGACGTCGACGCTCTCGGTTGAATTCGACCCTACGCGGTTGAAGTAGCCCGTCTGTACAAATCGCAGGAGCTTGCTTTGCGTATCGATTGCCATCTCGCCGATCTCATCGAGAAACAGCGTGCCATGGTTAGCTCGTGCGGCAACACCTTCGCGGTTAGCCACGGCACCAGTGAACGCGCCTTTGATGTGGCCGAAGAGTTCGCTTTCCGCGAGGCTGTCCGGGATTGCCGCGCAGTTGAGCGTGACAAGATCAGCGCTGCTGCGGCTGCTGTAGCGGTGTATTAACTCAGCACAGACCTCTTTACCTGTGCCGTTTTCGCCGGTGATAAAGACGCTGGCATTGCTTTTTGCTGCATTCACAATGAGCTGCGCGACTTCAACCATTTTTTGGCTTCGGCCGATAAAGGAATCATTTTCCTTATCGTTGAGCGGGCGACGAAGCTCGTTGGTTTTTGAACGCTGTGAAACCAGAGATAGCGCACGATCGATCCGCTGGCCTAGCGCCAGCGCTGCGTTGTCGACCCCGAGATCGAGGAAGTCGGTTGCGCCGGATCGCACCGCGGCCGCGGCTAGTTCCGCATTACCGTTGGATGCCGCTGCAATAATTGCGACTGGCTTATCGAGCTTGTCGAGCCAGTTGATAAATCGGATATTTTCGTCGTGGTTTGACGAAAGAGAGACGATCACCAGCTCAGGGTTATGCGTATTAAAGTGGTTTATCGCCGCTTCGACACTATCAACAGCACTGATGAGTTCGCTGCGGATATTGATGTCGTACAGTAGATAAGATATCCCAGACTGATTGGCGTCGAGGATCAGTATTTCATTCGATAAATTTGCGAGCATCTGAGTCTATTTTTGGCTACATCAGTCTCGATTCAGCATCGCTCTCCAGCGAGGCTGTCTACCCCAGACCAATGGCAATTCAAGTTTCCAAGCAGTAGCGGCGCGCAAATCCGATTGCTAAGAGGCCATAACCAGGCCTGACGACGGCTCTACCCAAAGTACAAATCGCAACCCCAACGCTAGTGGAAGCCGGTCGTTGAAAACCGGGTCTCACAGGCTCTGTTGCTATCCTTGGTTTCATATACTCCCCGAATGGATGCAGGGAGATTCCGTTGTGATGCGTTCGGCAAGTTGGCCTACTAGCATTTGGCTGCGGATCGACCGCCTGTCGATCCTCTGTGTCAGGACCAGATATTTGCCTGACTATGAATAAGAGTGTAGATCTAACAAAACTTCCGTTTTCTCTTTTTGCGAGTCACGGTTCTCATTTTTACCACTCGGTCAATGTAGTCGTGCGAGGAATGTGTTGCAAGCTCGCGCCGGTCCGATGTGCAATTTTTTTAAGGGTTATTACATTTAGCGTGTTCAGGGCTCTAGCCCTCAGGAATCAAAACCATCTCATCGACATAATGTACCCCTTCGCCGACATTCACCGGCACAGGCTCCATATGACGTACGCCAAGTCGCGCGAAAACTGCATCGGGAATTTCTATGCGGTAGCGGCCAGGCAAAATCATATTGAACACAAAATAACCATCAAACTCCGAAATCGTTTCTGCAATAACCTCGCCTCTCTCGTCCAGAAGAACCATTGGTATTCCGGGAAGCTCGCGCGGTGCGCCATCGCCCTGATCGAGGAAAACGCTACCCTCTATTTCCGCAGTTTCGCGCACCGCGATAGACAGCTTGTTAACGCCGCCGGGATGACTTACAAACTTTGCAGCAGCAAAATCGGCTTGCCAAAACGGATCCTCGAGCGAGCCCTGATCGAGCCTCACGGTTGTCGGCGTGGACCCGCGAAGATAAGGCAAAAGTAGTTTCCCCTCGTCGTCGGTCTCTAAGGCTCGCCAGCGATTCACACCTTCGAAGGCAACCCCGGCGAGCGCTTGATCTCCGTCTGAGAAGTCGCCACTGGCGTCTTTGTCGAGAAAAACGTGGGTTTCGAGCGAGCCATAGTCGCTTCGTCGATCAGCGTAGGCTCGCCATTTATCACGCTGTTTGTGCAGCGAAAAATCCACAGACATAGAGATGAAGCCGCCCCCCCCTTCGATCAGTGCGGCATTGGTCGAAAGCCTAATCTGATCAAAGGTCCATGACGAGCCGATAGAGACGGCGTTGTTATCCTGACCAATGAAATCGCCGGTAAAGGCGAATTGCACGTTCCAGTCGGGTTCTGGGTACCAGTTCGCGTCAAGCGTTACGCCCGTCATCTCCAGTGTATCTTGCCTTCTGTACAGGAGACTTGCTCTGACATTGATATCGACACTGGTCGCACGAAGGTATCGCAAACTGCCCTGCTGTGAGATATCACTCCTGGTATGGCTGAACAAGTGATCCCATGAAACCCTGCCTCCGAGCACATTAAAGCCCAGCCTGTTTTCGATGCGGTAGAGTCTTCCGGTCTCCTTACTGTTTTCGTAGTCTGTAATTAACTGGTGCGTGACGGGTGTAGCGAACGCGCTGCCAAAAAAAGAGCTAAGACGTAATTCGGATTCTTGTTCCAGGCGGCCATCATCCGAACGATCGCTAGAGAAATCGTCAAATTCTCGATGGGTAAGCGTAATCGATGTTTGATTAACGCGGCTTTGAACGTTGATGCCGGTGGCGTCGCCATATCCAAGTTCAGAAATTCTTTGCAAGCCCAGTGCGTAGCCTGGCATTGACGCGTTTAGTCCAAGCCCCAAATAGTTGCGGTTTGGTCGATCCGTATCCGGGTGGGCGTGCTCTCCTGCGACCATGTTTAACGATAGGCTGTTGGTGATGCCCTTTGCATAAGAAAAGTAGCCAATCTGTTCGGATTCCTGATCTGTCTCGTTTCCTGAAAATGAAGTCGCGTTGGGAAGAACGGATTGATTCAAGTTGGTAAAGTGTAAGCGCGAATAGCTTTGACCCGCGGGCAACGACTGATTCCCTACGGTTATTGACTCTCTTCTGGTTTCCTCCTGTCCCTGCGGGCCAAAAAGCCTTACTTCAAAAATATTCTCTCCGTAATCAAGCGCTAAGTCCTCAAATAAGTACCTGCCGTCGGCGCTGACGGTTTGAAAATCCACAAGCGCGTTATTGCGGTAAACTTCGACTTCCCAACCGGGGTTAGCCTCACCCTGAATTATCTTTAAGCCGAAATCTGATTGGTTTAGAGCTGAGCCAAACTCCAGATTGAGCCCAAAGCCGCTCCCGGAATTAAAGATCAGGGGATCCGAAACCGAGAAAATATCGCCCACCTCAAAATAACTGAGGCCGCTATAAAGCGGCTCGTCGGGCTTAATCCCGCGCCTTGATAGTTTGATCCTTGCGCTTGGATCGTCGTCGAAACCGGCTCGCGTCAGCGAAAAGTTCGCCTGCGTTTTAAGAAAATCCATATTGCCCTGTACGAAGTAGCCGAGATCACTGGAGCGTCGCCCTGCCTCGTCGTCACGATCGCGGACTCTGGTGGTCAGGTTGGTATCAATAACTGGATTGCCTAGCCATTGATAGTGATCTGCCAGCAGTGGCAGGGCAGGATCTTTTCCGAGGTTGAGACTCTTGCGGGCCTGCTCACGCGCGATTCTTTTCTGCAGGGGAAGTTCTTCATCGCTGCTTAATATCAGCCGTAGCTGGCTAAGCCTAAGTTCTAGATTGACTGGTAGCCACTCATTGACATCCGATAGTTCTGCGTATAGGTCGAATCCGTCCTGTACGATTCTAACGTCTTCTTCCAATAAGATAATCCTGTCACCAAGCTCTAGCCGCTTTTCATTGACCGACAGCTCGAAGCGTCTTTCTGGTGAGATAAACCAGCCGCTGGCGGTGCCTTCGAGAAAATCGACGAGAATGGGGAACTCCAAAGCATCGAACAAGCCCTGCAGTGGAACGAGTGTGACTTCGCTATTGCTGTATAGGAATAGATCCTCTGCGAGTACTCGATTATTCCATCGCATATCGACTATCAACAGGTTTTCGTCGTCAAAGAAACCAGCGATTTCGTCTGTTTCATCAGCTGCGAAACTAGCGCTGATAAATGCGAGTAGAAGAATAAAGGCTCTAGCCACAGAGCAAGCAGGGTGAGCGAATTTTTCGGCTGCGGAAAGCATCGCGAGAGATGTTCTCAGATAGTCGCGAACCAGATTCTAGAAAAGAAGACTAATCGATATTGATGTTTATGCTAGCCTGCTCAGAGCCGCCATAGCTTTCGTCTTCTTTGAAGGTAATTGACAGTGGGCTGTCTGCCGCGACGGGTTCTTGAAGCGGTAACTCAAAAATACGGCGAGAATTCGGGTAGTAAACTGATATGCCTTTTGCCTGAGCTAGCGTTATGGTTTCGCCACTCTGGTTCTTTTGACTAACCTTGAGATTTCCGTACAGTGATCGCTGCCCACTTCTGTTGATAGTAACTTCAAGATACCTCTCGCCATCTTTCTCGAATAGTTTTGCGTCTGAAAGAGAGAGGCTAGCGTCGAGCTCGCCATGGCGGACAATAATCGGGATAGTGACCTCAACTACGGGTTGAATAGAGAGCGTGAGATTGTCCCTGCTACCGTCATCAAGTATAGATTCCTGATTGGGCAGGCGGCGGAATACCATATGTGATCGATACTCGCCTGGTTGTAGGTCTTGAGGTTTTCTAGCAACAATTCTTATCGTCTGTTTACCCGTTGCAGCTATGGTGATTCGTCTCGGCGAAAACCTCAACATGCTGTCTGCAAAGCGCTCATCGCTGACATCGTCCTGATCGGTAATGACCTGAAACTCGCCGGTATCTGACATTTTGATGTTGCGGAAGAACATTCGGTACGATGTGTCGAGGTCACCGTGATTGACCAGCGTCAGTGTGCCCGCTCTTTCTCTGTCCATGAGTACCATGCGCGTTGGTAGAATCTGTAGCAGCGCTTCGGCGAAAAGAAGTTCAGATAGAAGGATTAACGGAAGGGCCAGAAGCAGACCGCGCATCCATCGTAAACTGGCTGCGGATTGGCTGCTTTGTTGTTGCTGTGATGGCTCTATGGCGTTTAACTTCATGTGATGTCTCTTGATAGATCCGGAACAGCTCAAGGCTGCATAGTCGAGTTTTGTTGAACTTCCCGGTTCCTACGATGAAACAAACGCCAGATTCCTTGGCAGAGATAGCGGGCTTTAGGCCGCCTTTTGAGTATAGTTGCTGTAGGTGCTTACGCCGTTTTCGGCGCTGTATTATTCGTAGTTGATGCTGACCGTATAGGCTAGAGCGTACGCGCCATGGACGTTGTTACCGACTACTAAATCGCCCCATACGGTAAAACGGCGCCTGCCATTGCCGTTCAGAGCTCTTGTTGTGCGCCTGCCTATATTTGGTTCGAATCGCAAATTGCCAATACTACTTCCAGCGGCCTGAATGTTGATGATGCGGTTTGCAGTGCCCTGAATTAAGTAGCGAGCTGTTTGTCCCTGGCCGATGCAATCCTGGCCGGACAGACCTATCAGTGAGCCACGGCGGTTCAATCGACAAACCCCTGGTGAGCTTGAGATAACGCCAAACTCGATGCTGTCACGTAATGGGAGGACCGAGGGTTCCTGAGCGTGAGCATCTGCAACGGACAACAATAGGACGACGAGAAGCAGACCGAGCATCAATATCGACGTTTTTCAGTATGAGTTGTCAGCGGCTGCATAGTTGTTGCTCGAACCGTGGTGGCGCTTTCGGCAGTTAGCCCTCTGAGCATAGACAAGATTTGGACCGAGCGTGGATGAGGAGAGAATTTATACCTTTATTTGCAAAGTTACCCGTGGCTGATCGCGCTTAGCTTCTATTCGTAGTTCGCGGTCACCTGATATTCGATTCTTTGCGGCCCGTGTACGATCTGGCTGATGCGTAGTTCGCCACCGACCGCCCACTCGGTCTCGCCAAGTTCTAGCGGTTTTTCGCTTTGAGCCCGTTTTGCCAGGGGTAGAAACTGAAGCTTTGTAGAGGGAAGAGCTTTGAAATTGATATCGATGCTGCGGTTGTCATCGCCATGGATGCGGAATTTGCCGAGCTGAGCTACTCCGTGGCACAACTCAATACTACCGTTTAGTACGCCGTCGCCCGCCATCACACAATTGCCGGTTTGTGCTGCGAGAATGCCGAAGTCAACCTCGTCGGTTTCGCTGATAGTAATCGAGGGCAAAATGGTGACATTGGCATTTGCCGACAGCTCCGCCGCATTCACAGCGGGCCATGTCTGGGCGCACGCCAGCACAAGAAGAGTACCCAAATGTACAAACTGGTTTTTCAAGGATGTTAACCCAGCGTCTCAGTCGATCAGTACCGGACTGCTAGGCTAACACACACTGATTAAATATCAATCACCGAGGCGCGAGGTAACTTGCCTGAAGTGGTTATAGAAATGGTTATAAGGGTTTGGATCCGCCAGTGCGCTTGCACGAGCTACTTCTAGTTATAGTCTGCTGTAAAGGTAAAAGGGATCACTTTTGGACCTGGTGTCAGGGTCCCGGTCCAGCTAATGGTTCCGCCAACGTTTAGGGTTGCTGAGCCTAAAAAACCACTTGTTGCGGGCAGGAAGCCCGAGAGCGTAGTCGGTCCGCCAAAGTCAGGCGTGAAAGTAATGCCATCCGAACTACCCGGATTCACGCTCACTGTGACCTGGAAAAAGCGTACCCCGCTCAACGTAAACTGGCCAGGCGTGCCTGTACCGGTACAGCCCAGAGGCGTGCCGCTAAGATTACCGGTTATGCTCATCGTGCATGAGCCGGTAGAGGCTCCCGAAATAGCGCCGAAGTCGACCTCCTGATTTTCAGTAAGGGTCAGGCCTAACAGGAGGTTGACAGCTGCATCACTGTTGATTTGTTCAGCGTGACTGAACTCGGTCAACAGTGAAAAACAAACGCAAACCGAAGCAATACTTAGTGCATACGCGTTGAGTCGTTGTGTGCCAGGTATGGTGAGTCGCATGGGGTTTAGATCTAGTTGTAGTCCGCTGTCAGTGTATACGGAATTTGTGTAACACCATTCACCGCCGCAACACCTACAGTGATGCTGCCGGCGACCACGACTTGCGCTGAACTTGATGCGCCTGTTCCAGTGAGCACGATGCTGTTTCCGCCCGGTAACGAGGGTGCGAAAGTAATATCGTTTGCACTACCCGGGGAAACCGTCAGAGAAATCGTAGAACCGGTTGTTCCAGTTATGTTAAAGAGGCCCTCAGTTTCATTGCCCGAGCAAGATATGATCGTGCCAGATGTGTCGCCAGTGGCGGTCATGTTACAGACGCCAGATTGATTTAACAGCACGCCAAAATTGACTTGCTGAAGCTCTACGATACTGATTGTGTCAACGACATTGATGTTGATATTGCCGCTGAATGTTTCAGCCAGGCAAGGCACACAGGCCAGCGCGGGAACGGCCAGAAATAGTATTCGGAACTTGTGAGACAGTCTTGTCATAGCAAAGACTTTCTTTATTGGAAGTTGTCAGCGTGCAAAGCAGTAAACTGGTCAGGTTTACAGAGACACGCCAACGACCGATCAAACGGTCGCTGGCGCGCACATCGCTGTTAACTACTGATAGTTTGCAGTGAAAGTATAGGCAATGTCTTTATCACCTGTGGTTGCCGATGAGAGGCTTACCGAGCCGTGGACCGTCACGGTTGCTGCACCTGATCCATCCAGGAATACCGTTGACCCACCGCTGAAAACGGGGTTGTAAGTAACCCCATCAACCGCTGGCCCTGCGGTCACACCAATATCAACTGCCTCGCTTGCAGCGCCCGAAAGGGTAAAGAGTGCGGGTGTAGCAGTACCTGTGCAGTTCATGTCGGCACCGCCGCTGAGAGCGCCAGCACTATCCATGTTACAGGTGCCGTCTACGTTGGCGATGTTGCCGAAATCAATTTCAGTGGTCTCGACGATGCTCAGTGCCGAGATAATGTTTACATTGGCGTTGCCGGTAACGCTAGCTGCGTTGACAGCGCCATTGAACGCCAAGCCTGCGATTGCTGTGATCAGTGCAATTTTCTTCATAGTGTTTTCTCGTTTCTAATATGGCCCAAATCTTTGGCCCTGACTCAAGTAATGGAAATCGGGGGGATCTCCTGCTCCGCAGCCTCAAAGTGTGAACTGGCTGCTGTTATTGGCTGTTTTTGCATCGAATGTGCCAATTACTGGTCAGTGGAAACGGTTGAGAACTTGCCTTGACAGACAATTCGTTGAAAAAAATTCTGTCAAGTGATTGTTTTTCAAATGAAAAAACCACCAGTGGCGTAGCTGATGGAGCCGGTTTACTGAGCCCAAGATGCTGTCTGTTATGTGAACAGCATCGCAGTTTTGGAAGCCACTTTGAGCCCATGGATCTGGTGCTCTTATGCCTGGCTCCAGCATTTTTCCTAATTTGCATCGCAAAATGGGTTGGGCTGTTCAAATTGCGACTGCTGTGGCGTGGCAAGGGCTAGTTGTTTGGGTCGACTCAAAACTATATTGATTTATTTTGATATACCAGCCCGCTGTGATATATTGAAAATAATTGATATTAGAAATATGCGAGAACGATCATCCGCCGATGGGGCAAAACATCGCCAAACACAGTGACGCGCGCGAAGTCGGTCTTGAGGCGCTGTTTAAGGCCGTGGCCGACCCGCTGCGAATCAGGATTCTGCAAATCCTCAAGAACGACTCTTTTGGCGTTCTTGAGCTTTGTCACTTGCTAGGCGTCAAGCAATCGGCAATGAGCCATCATGTCAAGATTCTCTCTCAGGCAGGCTTGATCAGCCATCGCCGCCAGGGTAATGCCCTTTTCTATCGCCGGAGTATTCTCGAGTCACAAGTGCAGGAATCTCTGGTCGAGGAAATTCTAAAGGCGATCGACAAAGAGAACCTCGGCGATGAATTGCAGCTGGCGTTGGAGAGGAATCGAATACTGAGGGGTGAAAGTTCGCTGCGTTTTTTTGAAGAGCACAGTGAGCGGTTTAGATCCAAGCAGGACTTGATCTCGCCTATTGAAGAGTACAAGGCAACGGTCAGTGAGGTGCTCGATGCTGCGATGCGACACAATCCTGAGAACCTGCCAAAGCAGGCTATCGAGATTGGCCCCGGAGAGGGTATTTACCTCGAGGATATGTCGACACGCTTTGAGCATGTAATTGCACTGGATAACTCGGAATCGATGCTGGATCGCTGTCGCCGCCACGCCCGCAAAAAGCGCATCGATAACGTTGGCTATATTCACGGTGACACTAAGAGCATGCTTGATTTGATGGGGCAGCTTGAGCGGGGAACTTCGGTTTCTGCGCGCAGAGCTAATTGTGTGGTAGCCAATATGGTTTTGCACCATAACGCCAGTCCCAGATTAATGCTTAAAAACATCGGCAAGCTGTTGAGTGACAATGGCATTCTGCTTGTGTCGGAGCTTTGCACGCATGAGCAGGGCTGGGTCAGAGATGCGGCTGGCGATGTTTGGTTGGGATTTGATGAGGAGCAACTGCACCATTGGGCTGAGGAAGCACATATGCGGAGCTTTTTATCAAGTTATACCGCACTAAAAAATGGTTTTCGTATACAGATTCATGCCTATCAGAAAACTTACCCGCAGTAAGTTTTAATGCTTGTGAAGCAGTTGACGATAACTATCGGGATCAATTTTTAATAAATTTAAAGTCTGGAAATATCTATGAGTGAGTACAGCGTTTTTACCTCAGAATCGGTTTCTGAAGGTCACCCTGACAAAATGGCGGACCAAATTTCTGACGCGGTCCTGGATGCCATCATAGCCCGCGACAAAGACGCCAGAGTAGCCGTTGAAACTCTGGTTAAAACCGGTATGACGATCGTAGCGGGTGAACTGACCACCAGCTGCTACGTCGATCTTGAGGATATCATTAGAGATGTGATCACTGGCATTGGTTACAACAGCTCTGAGGTTGGATTCGACGGCGCCAGTTGCGCGGTGGTTAATGCGATTGGTAAACAGTCTGTCGATATTAACCAGGGCGTCGATCGTGCGCGGCCAGAGGACCAGGGTGCCGGTGATCAGGGTTTAATGTTTGGCTACGCGACCAATGAGACCGCGACATACATGCCGGCACCTGTCTATTACTCACATCGGCTAGTAGAGAAACAGGCTGAGCTTCGCAAGAGCGGTGCTCTGGAGTGGCTGCGCCCGGACGCAAAAAGTCAGGTTACCTTGCGCTACGAGGGCGGTAAGCCGGTTGCGATCGATGCAATTGTTTTGTCCACGCAGCATGATCCGGGAATTTCCCAGAGCAATCTAAAGGCTCAGGTCAAGGAAAAGATCCTGTTGGATGTGCTGCCTGCGGAATGGCTCCACTCGGATACCCAGTTTCACATTAACCCAACCGGAAACTTCGTAATAGGCGGCCCTGTCGGTGACTGCGGTTTGACGGGCAGAAAGATTATTGTTGATACCTATGGCGGAATGGCGCGACATGGCGGTGGTGCCTTCTCCGGGAAAGACCCTTCAAAGGTTGATCGCTCAGCAGCTTATGTTGGCCGTTACGTTGCGAAGAATGTCGTTGCGGCGGGTCTTGCCGATCGCTGCGAGGTACAGGTTTCCTACGCAATTGGCGTGGCTGAGCCCACGTCAATCTCCGTCAACACGTTTGGTACGGGTCATGTCGACGATGCTGCGCTCGTCCGTGCTATCAGGGAGGTATTTGATCTGCGGCCTTATGCGATAACGAAAGTGCTTGAGCTGCAGAAACCGATGTTTCAGGCGACAGCCGCCTACGGTCATTTTGGGCGTGAGCCGGTACAAATGAACTATAAGTGGGTTGATGCTGGGGAAGAGCATGAAACGAGCTTTACCGGGTTCACCTGGGAGCGCACCGATAAAGTTGACGCGCTTAAAGCCGCCGTCTCTTAGTAAATTTTGGTCGACAGCATACATATCTGTCGTAGATCTACATTAGAAGTTGTTAGTGACAAACATAGAGTGAATGAGGTTTAGCATGAGCACATTGAAGGAAGTTGCACCGTTTGATGATTTTAAAGTTGCCGATATCAATCTCGCTGATTGGGGAAGGAAAGAGCTGTCGATAGCAGAGTCAGAAATGCCGGCTCTGATGGCCTTGCGAACAAAGTACGCCGATGAAAAGCCGCTAAAAGGTGCGAAAGTTCTTGGCTGTATTCACATGACAATCCAGACCGGTGTGCTGATTGAGACGCTAATTGCACTCGGCGCAGAGGTCCGATGGTCGTCATGCAATATTTTCTCAACCCAGGATCATGCTGCTGCAGCGATCGCAGCTTCTGGTGTGCCTGTATTTGCTTGGAAGGGCGAGACCGAGGAAGAGTATGAGTGGTGCATTGAGCAAACCATATTGAAGGACGGCAAGCCCTGGGATGCAAACATGGTTCTCGATGATGGGGGTGACCTCACGCAGATTTTGCACCAGCGTTACCCTGAGATGCTCGATAATATCCACGGTATCACCGAGGAAACCACAACGGGCGTTCATCGTCTGCAGGAAATGCTCGAGAAAGGCGAGCTAAAAGTTCCGGCCATCAATGTCAACGATGCCGTTACCAAGTCTAAAAACGACAACAAGTACGGCTGCAGACACTCGCTGAACGACGCGATCAAGCGCGGCACCGACCATTTGCTGTCAGGTAAAAAAGCGCTGGTGATTGGTTATGGTGATGTTGGTAAAGGTTCGGCACTCTCGCTGCGACAAGAAGGTATGATTGTTAAAGTCACCGAAATAGATCCAATTTGCGCTATGCAGGCCTGCATGGATGGATTTGAGGTGGTCTCACCTTATGTCAACGGCCACAACACCGGCCAGGTTGCGGATATCAATTCCGAGTTGCTGGCAAATACTGACCTTCTGGTTACCACAACGGGTAACTACAATGTTTGTGATTCTTCAATGCTGCAGGCGCTAAAGGTTGGCGCAGTGGTTTGCAATATCGGTCACTTTGATAATGAGATTGATACGGCCTATATGCGCGAGAACTGGGAGTGGGAAGAAATCAAACCACAGGTACACAAGGTATATCGCGACAAGGCGAGCAACGATCATCTTGTGCTGCTCTCTGAGGGGCGGCTGGTCAACCTGGGCAACGCTACTGGTCATCCTTCGCGGATTATGGACGGCTCTTTCGCCAATCAGGTGCTTGCGCAAATGTTCCTGTTTGATGCCAAATCAGCGGACAAGGAAGGGCGTGAAATTACAGTGGAGGTGCTTCCCAAACATCTCGATGAAGAGGTCGCTAGCTATATGGTTGAAGGCTTTGGCGGTGTAATAACGCGTTTGACTAGCGAGCAGGCAGATTATATCAACGTGAACGTTGAAGGCCCTTTCAAAGTCGATAGCTACAAGTACTAGTTGGCAGCACGGAATAAGGCCAGAGGGCATCGATTTGTTAACAGCAGAGCATAGATTGAGCTTCGAGTTCTTTCCGCCTAAAACTGAGGCGGGGCTCTCGAAGCTTGCTGAGGCACGCAAGGCACTTTCAGTTTTTTCTCCAGACTTTTTCTCGGTCACCTATGGAGCAGGGGGTTCTACTCGCGATAACACGTTCAATGTGGTGGCTTCGGGCATCGAGTCAGGCGCCGCTTTTGCGCCGCATCTCTCTTTTGGTGGCGATGATGAGCCTGCTATCGAGTCGTTAGTGAATGACTATATCAATCTGGGCGTAAAGCGAATCGTTGCGCTACGTGGTGATCTGCCGTCCGGTTTTGGCGATGGCTCTCGTCTCGTGCATGCCAGTGAGCTGGTCAGTTTTTTGCGATCCAGGTTCAGCGGGCAATTGCACATCGAGGTTGCTGCTTACCCCGAAATTCATCCGGAAGCTGGTAGCTATGACGAAGATGTTGCCTTCCTTAAGCTAAAGTTTGATGCTGGCGCCGATAGCGCGATTACTCAGTATTTCTATAACATTCAAGCCTACGAGGAGTTTATCGAAGCCTGCGCCCAAAAGGGTATCAATCATTCAATTTATCCTGGAGTCATGCCGATAACTAACTTTGAAAATCTGCAGCGATTTTCCAAAAAATGTGGAGCAGAGATCCCTCGCTGGTTGACCAGGCGAATCAATGGGTTCTCGGATGAGGAGTCGGTAAAAGCGTTCACGACAGACTACATCAGTAGATTCTGCGAGCAGTTGTTGGCGCTTGGTGCTCCAGGCCTGCACTTTTACACGATGAATCAGATCGAACCCAATGCAAGTGTTTGCCGAAACCTGGGGCGCTAAACGGCGGTTAGTCCTTTCGCGCTGACTAACTGAATCGAATTGGCCGCGACTTTGATCGATGCGTATTCCTCGAGTGTATATTGATCCATCTGAGGCTAGACTTGCTGTCGGAGCGGTGATCGAGAGTGATCAGCGGGTCGCGAACTACCTAAGGAACGCGCTTCGGCTTAAATCAGGCGCAGCGCTTGTCGTCTTTGACGGATCCGGCGCCGATTACGCCGCAACGGTGACCCAGGTTTCCAGAAAAACGGTTCAACTGACGATTCAGAATCAGCTGTCCAGCGAAGCCGCCCAGCCACTACTCCCCATTACATTAGCGATTGGTGTTTCAAAGGGCGAGCGCATGGACTGGGTGATTCAAAAGGCGACTGAGCTCGGCGTCTCTTCGATACAGCCACTAATGACCGAGCGGGTCGAGGTGAGACTCGATGAAAGCAGGCTAAAGAAACGTCTGTTGCACTGGCGCAATGTTGCAATAGCTGCTTGCGAGCAAAGTCGACGCCGGGAATTACCCGCGATTAGCGAGCCCGTTGCGCTTGGCAGCTGGCTCGCTGATCGTGAGCAAAATGCGGCCCCGGCCATTCAATCCCCATTGAATCTCGTTCTGGCACTCGAGTCCCAACCCTTGAAAGGGCATCTCGATGCTCTGGGCGCGAGCCCGCTGAGCGCGTCGCTGCTCATAGGCCCTGAGGGTGGTCTAAGCTCGGCGGAGATCGGCCTCGCCGCGGACCACGGTTTCGCGCCCGTGAGTCTGGGTGATCGCGTTCTTAGAACAGAAACCGCGCCGGTCGTAATTGTGAGCCTGTTACAGTATCTTTGGGGCGATATTGGTTAAGATCAGAGCGGAATACGGCGAGCAAACCATCACACCGCAGTCTGCGTGCTTGAAAGTCATGCGATATCTGGGCCTTAATTGTTTCTCTTGGCTTGAGATTGGTTGGATTTGACACGCGCACCACGGCAATTTGTGTTTAAATTCATTGCTCTCGCGCCTTACGAATCGGAGATCGTTCATGACCTTTGCTGACCGCCTCATCCAGAACAGATTTTCTGCCTGCTTCGCTTCTTTGTTGCCTGCACTGTTACTGGCTGCATGCTCGTCTGGTTCCGGGTATACCAACCTGGCGTCCTCCGCTACTGAAATCCCACAAAGTCAGGGAGTGGTCGTGATTGGTGTTCAGGGAGATGCTCAAGCAACTTTCCGCCCGGGTGTTCTCGCAAACGACGGTAGTTTCGAGCATGAGTCACGCGCCGCTGAGTTTCGTTCAGCGGATTCTGAACCTTATATCGTTCAGGCTTTGGAGCAAACGACCACAACCTTACGCTACGGTATGTTTAGCGCTTCACTTGGCGGTAAGCGATATGAGTTCGAGTGTGGCCAGGTGTTGCCCGTGCTTTCAGTCCAGCCAGGCGCGGCACAGTACTACGGAGACTTCGAGGTGCTAGTTGATGGCGGTAAGCTCAAGGTGAAACAGAGCTTTGATATTGAACGCGCTCAACAGTTCATCGACAGCAATTATCCTGATAGCGGTTGGAAGCTGCTACCCGGCAAGCTCGATCGCGCGCGCTCAACCGAGTGCCTCACTGTACCCCCAGCTGCTATTGTTAGCTAGTATTTGACTGCTACTCTCGATCACAAAAAAACCGGCGCTAGCCGGTTTTTTATTGGTTACAGCCTAGAGTGCTAAGGCCTCAGAGTAAGCTCTGGATAGCTTCTATAATTTTCGTTGCATCCATATCTTTGGTGAGTCGCCCCTTGGTTTCTCCCGAGTCCGCGTCGATCAGTAAAGCGAAGCCCGTCTTACCAGCATTTTGCTCATAGAAGTCTCCAAGCCCTATCGCTGACGCCATCAAGCCCGCTTGATTGCGTTTGGTCGCATCGGTCAGATCGAGCGTTACGAATAAGACTGCCTCATCATCCAGACCAGCCTTACCTCGAGCCTTGACAATATTGGGTCCAAGCACTCGGCAGCTGCCACACCAATCGGCATGAAATTTGACGACGTAGAGTTTCGCATCTGCAGAATTCGCTAGTGGTGCCTGAGACCATAGGAGGTTGAGCACGAATAAGCTGAGGGCTAGGAGTTTTTTCATGATAAGACCTTTGCAAGACGGGGATTGATGCCACGATCCGCTTTAGACCCCGAAATCAGGGAAAAGGTTCCCCACGAGATAGTGTGAGCGGGATCTATTGTTTCAGTTAAATGTTAAGGGGTAAAAATCGCTGCCCCATCCTGAGCGCTTCGCCCGCCGGCCAGGTTTCCTCAATGGCGGCGGTATCAGCCATACCTTTGGGCAGTAGCAGGATGACTGTTGAGCCGAGTTTGAAGCGGCCCATCTCCTGTCCTTTCTCGAGAAAAACTTCTGTATCGTACTGCTGCTTCTGTGAGTTTGATGATAGCGGTGTTATCTGTCCCGACCATACCGTCTCTATACCAGCCACGATCATGGCGCCCACCAGCACCATCGCAAAATTACCGTGCTCACATTCAAACAGGCAGATCAGGCGCTCATTGCGCGCAAACAGACCGGGAACGCTCTGAGTCGTGGTGTCGTTGACAGAAAAGAGCTTGCCCGGGACGTAGCGCGTTGCAAGTAACTTGCCAGCATAGGGCATATGAATGCGATGATAATCCTTGGGTGAGAGATAGATCGTACTGAATGCGCCATCAATAAATGGCTCAATTAGCTGACTATCGCCAGCCATTAGCGTCTCAAGGTCGAAGTAGTGTCCCTTTGCCTGCATGAGCGTTTGCCTGTCGATAGAGCCGGCCTGGCTAATCGTTCCATCGACCGGTGAGCAAAATACCCCCTCGCTTGAATCAACAGGGCGAGCTTCGTCCTTCAAAGCGCGCGTGAAGAACGCATTAAAGCTTGGATAGGCCTCGGCATCGGTCAGCTCGGCGTCGGTTAGATCGACATCGAACTGGTGAATAAATTGTCTGATCAGGAAATCTTTAATGGGCTTGTATCGCGTTTCAGCCAGAGCCCCGGTGATGCGAGAGAGCAGATGTTGTGGAACAATATGCTGGAAAAAAACAAACAGCTTTTCCAGCAAGCTAAGCTCTGGCATTGCAGTACCCTTTAATACGGTTGATTAGTTTTCTGACACGATCGGAGTATCAGGCAAGTTACCCCACTCCGACCATGAGCCGTCATAGGCGAGGATGTTAAGCCCCATCAGCTTGCCGACGAGATAGGTCAGTCCGGAGCGGTGATGAGACTGGCAATGTGTGATGACCGTTTTCCCATCTGAGCGACTAAAGCCACGTTGCTCTATTAGCTGCTCAAGGTCGCCATACGGTTTTAGTCTCAGGCTGTTATGTCTATCCATCAGATCTAGCCAATCAAGATTTTTCGCCCCTGGCATATGGCCGCCTCGGGCAGCCAATACCTTTTCCCCGCTGTACTCCTGAGCAGATCTTGCATCCCAAATGTGCACTTCTTCGCTGTCAATGGCCGCCACTATCTCGGCAACGCCAGGCACCTGACTTCGATCAATAGCCACGGGGTAAGTGGTCGGCACGCGTTGAGCTTGTGTATTGCCATCTTCAAGCGCCAGCCCGCTATCTGCCCAGGCGTGGATGCCGCCGTTTACGATCAGATAGTTGCTATGGCCGATAATATCCAGCGTCCAGACTAACCTGCCTGCCCATCCGCCGCCTTCATCGTCATAGGCGATTAATGTGGTCTCCTTGCTCACGCCCAGCGATTCAAACAGTTGCTGTAAATCGTCTTCGTCGGGCGCTTTGCCGACAGCCGGTGGTATGCCGGCAACTAGCTGCATTGGAGTTATCAGTGAAGAGCCGGGGATGTGCCTGTGTGCAAAGCTCTCCAGGCTGCCAACAAAAACAGGTAAAAAATCCGTGTCATCATCGCTGTGTTCTGCGAGCAGGGCATTAACCGCCTGGGGCTCGAGCAATTTGTGGGTGTAAGAATTTTCCTGCATGGTGAAACTCTCTTTTGTCGGCATTATAAGCTTGCCGCAAATCTAAATTTAGCGGTGTTTTGCCAGTGCGCTGGTGATGACTTCACGGGTAGAGCCTGGATCAATGACTGCATCGATCTCCAGGTAGGCGGCGATCTCCGTAGCCTTACCTTTCTCGTAGATCTTAGCAAGTAGCTCCTCGAATAGCTGTTTTCTCGCTTCATCGGATTCAGCTGCTTCGAGTTCTTTTTTGAATCCGAGTTGGACAGCTCCCTCAGGCCCCATGCCGCCAAACTCGCCGGTTGGCCACGAGGCGGTGTAAACGGGTTTGAAAAGATCGCCCCCGGCCATGCCCATGGCACCCAGACCGTAAGCTTTGCGAATAACTATACAGACAACGGGTATGGTGAGTTTAGCTGCAGCAACAAACAGTCTGGAGCAGGCGAGCACGGCGCCCTGATTTTCGCTTTCTGGTCCCACCATAAATCCGGGTGTGTCGCAAAGCGACACCAATCCTAGCTGCATGCGTTCAGCGAGCGCTAAAAAGCGACAGGCTTTTTCGCTAGCGTCACGGTCTAACGCCCCACCCATAACGCGGGTATCATTTAACATGATGGCGACAGCTTTACCTTCAATTCTCGCGAATCCTGTACACAGGGCGCGGCCAAAGCCCGCCTGATATTCGAGAAAGGAGTCCTGATCAACCAGTGTCTCGATGAGCTTACGAGCGTCGTAGGTGTAGCG
The DNA here is from genome assembly GCA_964504585.1 of uncultured Pseudomonadales bacterium. GTDB lineage: Bacteria > Pseudomonadota > Gammaproteobacteria > Pseudomonadales > UBA7434 > UBA7434. The sequence goes on from CAZDEW010000010.1 coordinate 43,039, forward strand.
TCTATCCTCTGGTAGGCACTCCCATAGCATCGATTGATCCGCCATCGACCATTGCTGCTCATCACCCTGAGCAAAGCCAAGAAAATACCGGGCGATATGTCCTGCGTGCAGTTCGTCATCGGCTAGAAAGTCAATTGCACCAAGCCTGTACTGTGTCTCCGCCGGACCTATTTGCTGTGGACTAAAACTGCCCATGCCACCGCCTTCTATCATTGCGGGTCCGGCCATGCCTATACAGGAATCCCGGGTGGCTATTCGCACATCTGCGCAGCCGAATAGCACCGCGTTTCCAGCAAAGCAATAGCCTCTATTGACCGCGATTTTGAGCGTGTCTAACGACGCCCAGGCAGAAAATGTAGTGACGTCCAGCCCAGTAATATTGACCTGAACATCGGTATCTCCCGGACGCCCACCGCCACCCTCGGTATACATAATCATGGGTAACTTGTTTTGCGCCGCCACGGCGATGATCCTATCCAGTTTTTTATGGTGGAAATAACCCTGGGTAGCCGCCAGCACGGAATAGTCGTTAATTGCCAGCGCAATCTGTGTGTCTGCCGTCGGAAACCTTTGGCTGTTAACCGTGGCAAGTCCAGTAATGACACCGTCATTGCTGGTCTTGTTAATCAATTCCTCGATCGACTTTCTGGATCGCTGAGCTGCGACAGTAAACTGACCAGACTCAAGAAAGCTTCCGCCGTCTATCAGCTGCTCGAGATTTTCGCGTGCGGTTCTCAGGCCTCTGTCATGTCGCGCCTGCTTTTGTTCGGCTCGCGCGGCGTCAGTTGTAGCGGCTATGCGTTTGTTAAAGGCGGCCAGCGCTTCCTCTTTGTCGCCAAGTCGAGTACGGGTCACTGCGGAATCTGCGTTTTTATCTTTTGCCATCTCGACTACCTATGATTCGCCTAGGAAGGATGCAATTTGTTTAACTGCCGTAATGCCTTCGGGAATCGGCATGATGGGATAGTCGTGAATCATGTGCTTTGCCAAATAAGCGGTGTATCCAACCTGACTGTCCTCAAGCTTCTGCAAAAAAGGTTGAACGTCGATATCAAACAAATCGCACCCGCCCATCCACAGGCCAACTTCAGGGAAGTTGTCGAAGTTGCCTAACATCGGGGAGATATGATGATGCTCAAATTCAGTGCCATCAGCGTACGCACCTGCCGCCCATAGCAATCTATCGCGGTCTAAAACTATATCTTTTTTCATCAGTGCAGCATCGACATGGTGAAGGCTGGTGACGTTTAGCCAGGGTGAGATTAACGCGGCTCTTCTATACGGTTGCTCGCCGTCGCTAGCGATGAGCTCTTGTATCGCCGCGAGTGCAAGTCCTGCGCCGGCAGAATCTCCGCCAATATAGAGGCTCTCGCCACTCGACTTATCTACCAGCATTCGCGTCAGCTTCACAATATGCCCCACCGCATCGCTATGATTACTTTCAGGGGCCAACGGATACTGAATAAAACTTATAGTGATGCCAGTCAACTCAATCAGTTTTTTAATAAACTGCCAGTGGAGAGGCACGGCTTGCATCACATAAGCGCCTCCATGCAAATAAACCAGATGTCCGCTGCCAGATGTGTCCTGCGGGGCTAGTGTATGTATTGAGTAGCCTTCCAGTTCAGAGCTGTTGACGCTAAACGCTCGAGCGAGCTTTGGCGGTACTTGATTGGCCTTTTCGCTTCGTTTGAGGCCGTCACCGGTTCGGATGGCGTTTTGCCTGAGTCTCAGCGCCTTTACAGCCGAGAAGAACAGGTGCGCTCTTAGTGATCTTCCCTGTGTTTCTCTTATTTCGTTATATCGCGAGGGCATTTTCTGTTTTGCTTATTCCAAGGTTTAGCTAGACTGCTTGGGATCTATCAGGCGTACACGCTGCAACTCTGTTTCGTGGGCGAGCGTTGGCTCATCCAGCCGGCTTTGATTAACTCGTGTGGGTAGTTCTTCCGTCACCGCGTGTTGCTCCTGAAATTGTTCGGTGTAATCACAGGCGGCGCACCCTCGCCACTTGCCACCATCAATTTCAAACGTGAATACCTTGTCGAAAGCGCCGCAGTTGCTGCAGGTGGCGCCCGCAATAAATCGTTTGTTCTTCATCTCGAGGAACGCCTCAGGCCGCAATGCCGCTATGTCTCAGTAACGCTTCGCTGTTGGCATCGCGACCGCGGAATTCTCTGAAGAGTTCGGCCGGTTCTCTACTGCCACCTTGCTCGAGAATACACTTTTTGAAGTGCTCGCCTGTTGCTCGATCAAAGATGCCTCGCTCTTCAAAAAGTGAAAACGCATCGGCAGATAATACCTCCGCCCATTTGTAGCTGTAATAGCCGGCCGCATACCCGCCTGCAAAAATGTGAGAGAAAGAGTTTTCAAAGCGATTTTCGGCGGGAACCTCATAGGCAGCAACCTGCTGCCGGACGGAGTTGAGTGTTGCGCTGATACCCTTAAAATCGCTGGCAGCAAAGTCTCTGTGGATTAGAAAATCGAACAGAGCAAACTCAAGTTGCCGGACCATTTGCATAGCGGATTGAAAGTTCCTCGCAGCGAGCAGTTTCTCGATCATCTCGTCGGGCAGTGGTTGGCCGGTTTCATAGTGCTCGGTAAACATATTCAGCGACTCGGACTCCCAGCACCAGTTCTCCATAAACTGGCTGGGAAGTTCGACGGCGTCCCAGGCAACTCCCGATATGCCGGCCACCGCAGCGACGTCCACTTCAGTGAGCATGTGATGTAACCCGTGTCCGAATTCATGAAAAAGGGTGGTGACTTCGCTATGCGTGAGCAGTGAGGGCTTATCGCTGCCGGGTGGCGTAAAATTACAGGTGAGAAAGGCCACCGGAATCTGTTGCGATTGATCGGGCAGCAAACGCTTGCCCTGACAATCCGCCATCCAGGCGCCGCCTCGCTTTGCGTCGCGTGCAAATAGATCAAGATAGAACATCGCTTTGAGTCTATTGTCTGCGTCGTGAACTTCGTAAAATCTGACGTCAGTGTGCCATTTACTAGGTGCTTCTGCTGCTTTTATTGAGAGCCCGTATAGCCTCTTCACAACTTCAAACATGCCGGCAATAACCGTATCTGCCGAAAAGTAAGGTTTAAGAGCCTCCTGCGAGATATTGTATCGAGCCTCTCGCAGCTGCTCTGATGCATAAGCGATGTCCCAGGCCTTGAGCTCGTCGAGCGCTAACTCTTCGCGGGAAAATTGTTCCAGAGCTGCATATTCCTTGCGAGCGATGCCGACAGACTTTTCGCCGAGTTCTGTGAGGAACCCGATGACTTCGTCCGTCGTGCTCGCCATTTTCTTTGCTATGGATAATTCAGCGTAATTCCCATACCCGAGTATTGCAGCAAGCTCTGTTCGAAGTTCAAGAATCTTTTCCATAAGCTCGCTATTGTCAAACTCACCGCCGTTAGGTCCTATATCCGAGGCGCGAGTTACATAGGCAAGGTACATCTCCTTGCGTAGCTCCCGGTTTTCACAATGTTGCATCACCGAGAGATAAGAGGGAATATCAAGCGTGAAAAGGTAGCCCTCACAGTTCTTCGCTGCGGCCTGATTGGCTGCGAGCTCCAGCGCGCTCGGAGGCAGCCCCTTTAATAGAGTCTCGTCCTCGACGTGCTTGCTCCAAGCCTGAGTTGCGTCGAGTACGTGATTTGAAAAAGAGGAGGTAAGGCTAGAAAGTTCGGCTTTAATTTCGCTGTAACGTTGTTTTGCGTCAGGCGCAAGATCAATGCCCGATAGTTTGAAGTCGCGCAGCATGTCGTCAATGACCTTCTGCTGCACCTCGCTCAAAGAAGTATACATATCGCTGTTTCGTGCTTCCTCAACTTTCTTGAACAGCCCCTCGTGCTGGCCCATTCTGGTCGAGTAATCTGTCAGGAGAGGCAGGCACTGGTTATAGGCGTCCCGAACATCTGCCGTGTTACAAACAGCGTTAAGATTGGCGATAGGAGACCAGACTCGCTCGATCTGATCGCTTATGGATTCAAGTGGGTAGAAGAAGTTGCTCCAGTCCGGTGTCTCCTTTTGCGCAACCAGTTCATTGATGCGAGCTTCTGCCGACTCAAGCAAATCTGTCATGGCTGGCAGAAAGTGTTCAGCTTTAATGCGGTCAAAGGGCGGTAGTTCAAAGGTGCTGAGTAGCGGGTTGGTCATTGCAGAGAGCCTTATTGCTTGTCGAAAATTTTACCGTCGGCAATTATACGCTAGTTGGCGCCTGCGATATCATGAAGTTCAGATGTTAAGAGGGCGAAAATGATGAACGAGGGTGAAAGCAAGAGCAAGCTTGAAGCAGGCCAAGATGTTGAGCCAGAGCGTGCGGTCGCCGACAGCGAGTTCACTGACGAAGGCTTCTGGGGCAAGCTGTCTGACTATGCGTTGACGGCGGGCAAAGATGTGGTTGAGCTTGCGCTCAAGCTCTATTACGCACTGCGTGATCCAGAAACACCGGATACAGCAAAAGCGATCATTATTGGTTCGCTTGCCTATTTCGTTATTCCGTTAGACGCGGTTGCCGATCTATTGCCGGGCGGCTATGTTGACGACTGGGGCGCCCTGATGGGGGCGTTGTGGACAGTCTCCAAACACGTCAAGCAGGAGCATGCCGACAAAGCAAGAGAGCAGTTAAAGCGTTGGTTTGGTGAGGAAGTGGAAAACGATAAAAGCAAGTCGTAATCCCTGATCTAGCGAGAGCGGGTTTCGGAGGCATCCTTAATGCTATCAACAATCGTTCTATAGCTATCTGCCCGAGACTTGGCGATTTCATGTTCTTGAATCGCTTCAATCACCCTGCATCCTTTGCTGCTTTGATGATCGCAATCTCGAAACTGGCATTGTGTCGCGTAATGATGGATTTCCGGCATCCCGTCGATAACCTGATCGCTTGTCAGGTGCCAGAGTCCAAATTCCCGAATGCCAGGTGAGTCAATGATGGCAAAGCGAGCTTGCTCAGCGTCACCGCCAGCCTCTGTTCTCAATACATGAAGGGAAGAGTGGGTGGTCGTGTGTTTGCCCTTGGTGTTGTAGTCTGAAACGCTGCCTTCTGCCGCCAGTTGACGGCTCGCGAAATCGTTGAGCATCGAAGACTTGCCCACGCCTGACTGTCCTACCAGTATGCTGGTTCGCTCTCGCATCTGATTAATGAGAGCAGCGCGATCGCGGGTGTGGGGTAGTGGTGGCAGCGTAGAGTTTTTGCTGCTGAAACTATAGATCCGGTAGCCCAATCCTGAGTAAAGCTCGATGAAGTTCGCCAGCTCTTCGGTGCTTGCGCCACTGTGATAGTTTTCGTTGGACAGGCAGTCCAACTTATTGATGGCGATGATTACTTCGACATCAATCTGTGCCGCGGCTACTAGATAGCGATCCACAAGCGTATTTGGCGTGAGTGGCGTCACAGCGACCACAAGCACAATTTGATCGAGGTTGGCAGCCATTGGTTTGGGTGAGGTATAGGGCCTGGGCCTTTCCAGCAGCGTGCTTCGTGGCAGTAGCTGCTCGATGACCGCCTCCTGGTTTTTCTGATCCGCGACCCCGTTTACCTGTTTGAACCGAACGATATCGCCACAGACCAGCAAGGGAAGATTTGCTCGCAGTTTCGCCCTGAAGTGTCTCCTTTCTTCAGTTGCGCTGGTCGCGCCAAAGAGCGTACCGGCTAAAATCTCAACTGATTTGCCATGATGAGAAACGACAACGCCCAGCGCTGTTTCTGCGTCCGTACTGGCGTCGTTATGCGTTTCGACACGTTTACTGATTCGCGTCTGCTGCTGTTTGGTCAGTCTGCGTTTTGCCACTCGGCAGAATGCTCCGCTGATAATCGTAAGTGCCTATTATGCACGCTTTGTCGTATGATCTGCAGGGTTATACTGACCGCAACCTAGTAGTGAACTCAACGGAATCTTTATGCAGGACCTTGACCGGCTTATCTGGATCGATCTTGAAATGACAGGGTTGAGCCCGGAGAACGATGTCATCATTGAAATAGCTACCCTTGTCACCGATGCGAATTTGCATTTGCTCGCTGAAGGACCGGCGATCGCTATCCATCAGCCCGACGAAATCATGGCGGGTATGGATGAGTGGAACACCCGCCAACACGGGCAGTCTGGATTGCGCAAGCGAGTCCGCGAGAGTGAAATCTCTACTGCAGAGGCAGAGCAGCAAACTCTGCGCTTCCTCGAAAAAAATGTGCAAGCCGGACACTCGCCGATGTGCGGCAATAGCATCTGTCAGGACAGAAGGTTTCTCGCCAAGCATATGCCCGAACTAGAGCGCTTTTTTCATTACCGCAATTTAGATGTCAGCACGCTCAAGGAACTGGCGCGTCGCTGGAAGCCCAAAGTTATGGATGGTGTGAAGAAGAGTTCGAACCATCTGGCGATGGACGACATTAAGGACTCGGTCGAAGAGTTGCGCTACTACAAGAGTAAGCTCTTCGATTTATGAAGCTTTGGGCTCCCTGATTCCGGCCGGGCAGATTTAAGACGCGATCTTGCCAGTTTTCTGGCGTTTCATTGAGGTGAAAAACTCGTCGTTTGTTTTTGTGTCTTTTAGTTTGTCGATCAAAAATTCAATCGCGGGAAGGTCTTCCATGCTGTGCAAGAGCTTACGCAGAATCCACATATGGTGCAGCTCTTCGTCTCCGGTGAGAATTTCTTCTCGCCTTGTGCCAGAGCGGCGGATATTAATCGCGGGATAGACACGCTTCTCGGCAATTTTCCTGTCGAGATGCAATTCCATGTTGCCGGTTCCCTTAAACTCTTCATAGATAACTTCATCCATTTTAGAGCCGGTCTCAGTTAGCGCAGTTGCGATAATGGTGAGGCTGCCGCCTTGTTCGATGTTCCTTGCAGCACCAAAAAATCGCTTGGGTCTTTCCAGTGCATGCGCATCGACACCGCCGGTCAGCACTTTGCCTGAAGACGGTACTATTGTGTTGTAGGCTCTGGCAAGACGGGTAATCGAGTCTAACAGAATAACAACATCGCGCTTGTGCTCGGTTAGGCGTTTAGCTTTTTCGATAACCATTTCCGCAACCTGGACGTGGCGCGCAGGCGGCTCGTCAAATGTGCTGGCTATGACTTCGGCAGCGCGAACGGAGCGTTCCATCTCGGTGACCTCTTCTGGCCTCTCATCGATGAGCAGCACGATCACATAGCACTCGGGATTCTTGCGAATAATCGCTTGCGCCATATTTTGCAGTATCAGTGTTTTACCTGCCTTGGGTGGCGAAACGATCAGGCCGCGTTGGCCCTTGCCAATTGGCGCGCTGAGGTCAATGATTCGACCCGAGAGATCCTCGGTGGAGCCATTGCCCGCCTCCAGTTGTAGTCGTTCCTCTGGAAACAGTGGCGTAAGGTTTTCGAAAAGAATTTTTTGTTTGGAGTTGTCAGGCTTGTCGAAGTTAATCTCATTAACTTTCAGTAGAGCAAAGTAGCGTTCGCCATCTTTAGGTGGCCTGATTTTTCCGGCGATGGTATCGCCCGTGCGCAAGTTGAAGCGCCTGATCTGACTTGGAGAGACATAGATATCGTCGGGGCCAGCCAGATAAGAGCTGTCAGCAGACCGCAGGAAGCCGAAGCCATCTTGCAAGATTTCGAGAACGCCGTCACCGTAGATGTCCTCGCCACTCTTTGCATGCCGCTTCAGGATGGAAAAGATAATATCCTGTTTGCGCGAACGAGCGACGTTATCGAGTCCCATTTCCTCGGCTATTTTGACGAGTTCTGAAATGGGCTTTTGCTTGAGGTCTGTAAGATTCATAGTTTGCTTTTTAGGTGCGCTAAATTAAAAAATTTATGCGTTGGGTCGGATTGGTATGTTGGTTCGTGCTTATAGCGAGGTGATTATTTCAATTGCTGCAGTGTGTTCTGGTTGAGCAAATCTATTCTGTGCTGTGTTTGCCGGAGCGCTCGTTGAGTGAAACCAAATTTAGTCGAATCTGTGTTAATGGGGCCGAGGTTGATCGAAGCTATGTTGATCGAACTTAAATTGTTCGAACACATGTCG
>CAZDEW010000011.1:0-50618 GCA_964504585.1 uncultured Pseudomonadales bacterium
TCGTATAGCTACGGCATGCGACCTTCGCGACGCGCCTCGCGATCATTGCCATTGGGACGCAAACTCGGCCATCAGCGAATAGATCAGAGGTTCCTTATGCATATAGCGATTATTGGCTGCGGGCAGCTCGCCCGGATGTTAGCAATTGCAGGCATACCTCTGGGTATTCGCTTCAGCTTCCTCGCTGAGCCAGAGGAGGATAGCCGCTGCGTCGACGGTCTCGGAAACCTGGTAAGACGGATCGAAGGCCCCTATCAGGACAGCTTATTCGAACAGTTAGATAGCCCCGACGTCATTACAACCGAGCGCGAGCAAATCGATCTTGCACTGCTGAAGAAATTTGAGGGTAAGTGTGAGATTCGCCCCAATGTTGCTGCGTTTTCGGCTTGCCAGCACCGCCACAGAGAAAAGCAGCTTCTTGATACTCTAGATATTCCGAACGCGGCCTACGTGTACGGCGGCGGCGCGGCAGCGGCTGCAGATGCGTTGGGATCGTCAATGGTTGTTAAATCCTGTGCAGACGGATATGACGGTAAGAACCAATGGATATTGCGCAGCCCTGAAGATATAAAGGCGTTTGATGCCGCGCGGGCAGATGGAAGAGACGCGCCCTTTAACGGTGGTGGTGATTACATCATCGAGAAAATGATCCCCTTCGAGCGCGAGGTCTCTCAGCTGTCCGTCAGAGCTGTCGACGGCGCGATTTTTCACTACCCGCTCGCCGAGAACAGACATATCAACGGGATACTCAGCGAGTCGTTGGTGCCTGCCGATGCCGATGATTCAATTGCAGCGCTTGCTCAGTCCTACATCTCAAGGATCATGCAATCGCTGGATTATGTTGGCGTAATGGCGGTGGAATGTTTTGTCGTGGGCGACGAACTGCTGGTCAATGAGCTAGCGCCGCGAGTGCACAACAGTGGTCATTGGACACAGGCGGGCAGCACCACTAGCCAGTTTGAAAATCATATCCGCGCGATTGCTGGTATGTCGTTGGGATCGACCGATTGTCAAAAATTCTCGGGAATGTTCAATCTGATCGGGACTGAGCGCCCGCCACACCATTTACTGTCTGAGCTGATTTCTATTCACTGGTATGACAAGGTTCCCAGGCCGGGGCGTAAAGTCGGTCATGTGAATGTGCGCAGCGATTCTCGGGAAGGCCTTGAAGAGACGTTGAGACGATTACAGGCGGCTAACATCAGGGTTTTAATCGACAAATAACGGTTATCAACCCGTTTCGTACTTGTTCTGTAGAATCGATTCGACCCAGGGTAGGTGCTCGCGACCCAGAAATAGCTGGCCGTCGATTAAGTAGGTTGGCGCGTCAACTACGCCCAGAGCCTCAGCTTTTTCCTGTTGTTCGCGCAAATTTTTCCTGAGCTGTTTCTCAAGAGGCGGACTCTCCGCTAGACACTTTTCCATCAACGTTCGCACAGTCTCGAAATCATCGAGCGAGCCGCTTTCCACCCAGTAGTGCTTGAACGCGCCGCGAATGAAGTCAATGGGATTGCCTTTGGTGGCACCCAATGTACCGAGTGCAAGATCTGTGGGGAGCTGCTCTGCGGGATAGATCATTTCGATCCCCCTTAGCTCTGCGTACCTTTGGTGGATGCGCTTTATCGAGTTTGCTCTGACTGCAGCATGGGACGCTGCGAGATCGGGGTTAGTGCCTTCGCTCGGTATGTCTCTTTCCGCAGTGCTGAAGGGAAGCCAGGTTATGGGGCAGGCGTACTTATCTGCAAGCTGGATTGTGGGCTCGAGTGCGAGATAAGAGGCCGGCGATTTGAAATCTATAAATACGGTTAGCATGGCGCGATCTCGTAAGCAATATCGGGTGCTGCACCCTTTTTGCCGCCGAGAAGCCAGCGCAGGTAAGGTATATGCTCCCGTCCGAAGAACACCTCCTGTTCAGCGACATAGCTGGGAACGCCATAAAGGGAGTGAGGATGGAGCTGTGCCTGCAGTGTATCGTGTAGTGCCCTGCCATCTCCATTGATAAAATCGTCAAACCCTTCGACTGTAACGTTGCATTTGCGCAGGCAGTCTTTGATTACGTCAAGATTTTCGATATCCAGCTCGCGGCGCCAGAATTTTCCATAGACTAGCCGCAGAAAGTCGGGAAGTTTTCCCCGGCCGTTTTTGCAAACCCATAATATCGCTGTGTTTGCCTTACTCGAGTCCCAGATTTTTTCGGTGCCTTTCAATACCAGGCCCTGACGTTCGGCGTAGCGTCTCGCATCATGATAGGCGTAGCGTATCGCAGCCCATGTGCGTTTGCTGCGGCCCGTCGAGGAGACAACGGCTCCCTGTTTTTTTTCTGCCGAGCCAAGATAGCTCGCAATATCTAACGTGAGAGGGCGCCAATCGAACTGAAGACCGAGCTCCCGCTCAAGTTTCAGGGTGGGATTGATCGCAATAAATGCGTAGGGACTTTTTATATCGATATACACGATAAGAGGGGCGGCGCTTTTCAAGGGGTGCATATGCATCTCAATACGGCCATTGGGTCGCGGGTTGTCGGTGGTAGTCGTGATCGCCAGTGCTTGGCATAGATAACCATGGTGCTCGCGCGAAAATTGCCCATTTGCAAAATATCGAGATCAATTTGCATTCATCTGTTTGATTTGCTGCGCTGACACCAGATTCGCTCACTACAGACGGGGTTAACGGGTTATTATCAACCGTATTCCGTGTATCAGGTGATGGTAGAACAAAAAGTGTTTCGATTAAAGCAGCTCGAAAAAGAGTTAGCGGGCGCCACCAGTTACCGGCAGTGGTCGTCGGTGGCAAAAAAAATTGATCAGGCTACCGGAAAGTACAACTGGCGCGAGGTTGAGCGCTCCAGCGACTACGATTACGTGTCGATTCGCGCGCGCCTTGAGCGACTAAGAGGCTTGCGCAAGCGGCGCGATTATTCGGGGCTTCTCTTTGCGCTCAATGAAGGTGTGCACGGCAATATGGGCGGTATGGGTAAAGCGGTGCTATACAGCTATACCATGCTCGGCACAAAGCTGCTGATAGAAGAATACATCAAGGAGATTATCCATGCCTTAAACCTCATCGCTGCTGAAGATATACCGGGCGTCAGTGATGATGATAAAGAAGAGTTCTTCGAGCGAGCCAAGGCCTGCTTTGGCAACTCTGCACTCATGTTGAGCGGCTCAGGAACGCTTTTCTTTTTCCATATGGGCGTTATGCGCGCACTGCGTGAAGTCGATTTAATGCCAAGCGTAATATCTGGCTCCAGCGGCGGATCTTTTGTGGGTTGCATGGTTGCAAGCTATGACGATCAGGAACTGGATGAGCGTCTATCGCCCGAGTACTTTCTCGATATTGTTGACGAGTTGCGAGAAATCGATAGGGAGTTTGGTGGCCGCCGATTTGTGGTTTCTGATCAGGTTATCCGGGCTATGGTTGAGGCCTGCCTGCCTGACATAACCTTCCAGGAGTCGGTGGAAAAAACCGGGATAAGGATGAATGTCTCGGTCGCTCCGCATGAAGTGCATCAAACTTCAAGGCTACTGAATCACATCACGTCGCCGAATGTCTGTATCCGTGAAGCGGCAATTGCGTCTATGGCGGCGCCAGGTTTCTTCACCCCGGCTTCCCTGATTGCGAAAGATGTCGATGGCGAGAAAAAGCCGTATTTGCCCGATCGCAAGTGGGTCGACGGCGCAATGAGTGATGATCTGCCGGCCAAGCGTCTTTCGAGACTGTATGGGGTCAACCACTTTGTGGTATCGCAGACCAACCCCCATATTATTCCCTTTGTAACCGATACCATTAGCCGCGAAGAGAGCACGTCGGCTGCGGTCAAGTCGGCAGTTACTCGCGTATCCAGAGAGGCTGTGCTCGGTGGCCTCGGTGTCTCAAACAGTTTGTTTCCAAACCGCAGTAACATGGCACGACTCATCGGAGCTATGCGATCGCTGATCAGCCAGGACTACATAGGCGACATCAATATATTGCCGCCTTTCAGATTTTCAAATCCACTCAAGCTACTAGCGCTTCCCGATGAGCGTCACATACGGAATCTGATAGAAGCCGGCGAGCGAGCGACCTGGCCCAAGATCGAGATGATTCGCAACCAGACAAAAATCAGCAATGAAATTGATCGTCTAATCGAGGAATATTTCTAGCGCTTTCCCGCTTTCAATCTTCGCAAAGGACCTTACGCCGATAGCCATTAACCACTCAACTCATGAAAAATAGCATTGCTCAATTAAGTTCCCAGGACGCACAGTTTCTTTATCTCGAAGCCGACGGGCACATGACTCATGCAACCGCACTATCGGTGTATGACCCGTCTACCCGGTCAGATGGCAAGCCGCCGCGCTTTAAGGAGATCATTAATCATGTCGCCGAGAGAACGCGCTATGAACCCCTGGTTCGGCAGAAATTGGTCAGACTGCCACTCGATATCGACTACCCCTACTGGGTAGAGGATGAGTTCTTTGATATTGAAGCGCACATTGTCCACGTTCGGCTGCCAGAGCCGGGAGACTGGCGTCAGCTTTGTATCCATATGGCTCGCTATCATAGCCGTCCTTTGAATATGCATAGACCTTTGTGGGAGATGCTGGTTATTGAAGGGTTGAACAATGTCGAGGGCGTGCCTCGAGGAGGCTACGCGATTGCAACAAAGATTCATCACGCGGCAGCCGATGGCGCGTCGATGATGCGTTTTTTTACTCAGCTCTTCGACATTGATGAAATTGGTACACCTGCTGTTAAGCATTCGGGCCGTGCCGCGCCAAGTGTCAGTAAAATGCCTTCGCCAGGAAAGATTGTTTACCGCGCCGCTAACGCAGGTTTGCGTAGTCCATTCCGTACTGCGCAATCGCTATTGAAAGTCGCTCCGCGAGTTTACAACGCGATACAGGAGCGTTCACGTCGTCCGTCTGGCCGGGACAGGCTGGTCCCCAATTCGCGATTTAATGCGCCGGTGTCACAGCAAAAGATGTTTGATGCTATCGAGTTTGATTTGCCGACGGTGAAGCGAATCAGAAAAATTGTCGAAGGTGCTACGGTTAATGACGTGGCGCTTTGTATTTGCAGTGGCGCGTTGAATCGCTATCTTACGCATCACGACGAGTTGCCGGCCGACTCGCTGGTATCTATGTGCCCGGTAAACCTCAGGAGTGAACAAAGTGGTGAGGCTGCCATCACAGGGAATAACATTTCGGCGATGGCTATCCCTATTTTTACTGACATCGAAGATCCCTTGCAGCGATTACAGGCTATTCGTCAGGAAACGTATTCGAACAAAACTGCGAGAAGCGCGACGCCTGCCCAGTTGATGACGGATTTAACCCGCCATGTTCCTGCTGTCACGCAGGTTATGGCCAGTCGTCTGGTTCTTCAACTGGGAATCGCCGGGAGAATGGTCAATCTATTTGTTTCCAACGTGCCGGGGCCTCCAATCGATCTTTATATGAATGGCGCGAAACAGCTCTCGAATTTCGCGCTGGCACCGCTAGGAGAGGGCTGTGGCTTGTTTATAGGTATTACCAGCTATCGCGACAGGATCTCGTTTAATGTGACGTCGACGCGAGAAATCATGCCCGACATAGCTTTTTTCATCGAATGCCTGAAAGATGCCAATCGTGAGTTAGCTGCAATCGCCTAGAATATTTTTATCAGCGTATTTAAACGGTTAGTTTCTGCGACGGTGCTTGTATGCATGCGGCAGGACTAAAACTGCTTTATCCAGAACCGTAAAATTAGTTTGGAGTTTAGAATGTCTACAGAGAACAACCCGGTGCTTTACGAAAAGCGCGGTAGCGTTGCCTTAATCACATTGAATCGCCCCGAGTCGCTTAATGCGCTTAGCGGAAATCTTTGGGAGGGCTGGGTCAACGCACTGGCAACCGCCAATGGCGACGAAGAGGTCGGCGCAATTGTCGTTACCGGTGCTGGACGAGCGTTTAGTGTAGGTGGCGACATGGTGGAGTCTTTCTTGCCAAAATTAAGGGGAGAGACGCCTTACGAAGAGGATGATCATCGCCTCGGTGGTCTGGGTCTGCCATTCGATTGGGTGTCGATCCTGCGCGAGTCCAAGCCCGTGATCGCAGCCGTTAATGGCATTGCGGTAGGCGGCGGCATTACCTCCATACTGCCCTGCGATATGATCGTTGCCTCGCAGGAAGCGAGTTTCGGTTTTGTTTTTGTGAAAGTGGGAATCGTTCCTGAGCTGTGCTCTTCGCACTACCTTTCCGCTCGGGTCGGCTTCGCCAAGGCTTCAGAACTAATGCTGACCGGCCGTGTCATTGATGCTGGAGAGGCACTTGAGATAGGTCTGGTGAATCAGGTGGTAGAGCCGGATTCACTGCTTGAGAAGGCGCTTGAGCAAGCCGCAATGATTGCCCAGAATCCCGGTCCGATGCTCGCACTTACCAAAACCTTGATCGATGAAAACTTGCACGAGAGCGACACCAGTGCGATTTGGCGCAGAGAGTCCGATGCGCTGAGATCCTGCTTTTCTTTACCAGAGCATCGTGAGGCGGTTGACGCGTTTCTGGAAAAGCGCCGGCCGGACTTTGCGGCGGCCAGAGCTCGTGCAGGCGCAAAAGATTAGCGCGGCGGCTCTGTCAGCTTGGAGGTGGATTAACGCCTTGGCGGGAATGATGCAGTGGCGAGGATGACGCCGTGGCTAGAATGACGCCGTGGCGATGATGACGACGACAAGTGGTCGTGCCGTCATCATCTGGCAAAACGCCTGATCGATCGAAGCGATTATCAGGCGGCTTCTATCCGGCGAATTGTGCTACGCGATTTCTGTTAGGCGGCTTTTGTTAGGCAACCTCGAACAAGCCTGCAGCGCCCATGCCGCCACCCACGCACATCGTTACGACAACATACTTCGCGCCGCGGCGCTTGCCTTCGATTAGGGCATGCATAACCATTCTTGCTCCGCTCATGCCGTACGGATGGCCAATCGAGATAGCACCGCCGTTAACATTGAGCAGTTCGTTGGGGATGCCGAGTTTATAGCGACAGTAAAGCACCTGAACCGCAAACGCTTCGTTCAGTTCCCATAGGCCAATATCATCAACCGTCCGGCCGTTGGCCTTTAGTAATTTAGGTACCGCGTAGATTGGACCGATGCCCATTTCGTCTGGCTCGCAGCCGGCGACTGCCATGCCTCGATAAATGCCTAGCGGCTCGAGGTTGCGCTGCTCGGCCAGCGCGCTGTCCATGACGACAACCGCTGCCGCGCCATCCGAGAGCTGCGAGGCGTTACCTGCGGTGATGTGTCCGTTTTCGCGAACTGGCGACAGGCTTTCGAGATTCTCAATGGTTGTGCCCGGGCGGTTGCCTTCGTCCTGCGCCAGAGTCACGGATTCTTCGCTTTGTTCCTTTGTTTCCTTGTTGAGCACTAGCTTGTTCGCGGTCACGGAAATAATTTCATCATCAAACTTACCAGCCTTTTGTGCGGCGGCGGTTCGTCTTTGAGACTGTAGTGCGTATTCATCCTGCGCTTCACGGCTTATGTTATAGCGCTTGGCGACAACCTCAGCAGTATCGAGCATAGGCATATGAATGTTGGGTGCGTGATCAATTGCCTTGGGATCGACGAGGCGGTGGATATTCAAATGCTCGTTTTGTACCAGGCTGATCGATTCGCAGCCGCCGGCAACCACGACCGATTGGTCATCAGAAATAATTTGCTTAGCTGCTGTGGCGACTGCAACAAGGCCAGAAGAACACTGTCTGTCGATTGTCATACCCGGCACACTCACAGGCAGCTGGGATGCCATAGCGACCTGCCTGCCTAAATTGGCAAACTGGGTTCCTTGTTGCATCGCCGCGCCAATGATGCAGTCTTCGATTTCGTCGGGCGCTATGCCAGCCCGCTCGACAGCGGCATTGACCGCAAAAGAGGTCAGGGATGGCGCTTCGAGGTTGTTGAAAGCACCTCGGTAGGCTTTGCCGATAGGTGTGCGAGCGGCGGAAACGATAACTGCGTCTTTCATGTAATACCTCGTTTTAATTTTTTGCTGCCAAGTGAGCCATGGCTTTGGTCAGAAACTTCTCCGTCTGCTTGGCGCCGGTTTCCAGATGAGCCTGATTGCCGGTATCACAAATAGTAGACCAGTTCTCGAGCACCGTTTCGGGATTCTGCTCCGCTTCATCGATAAAGGCGCCATCGGTTTCAAACAATCTTGTGCTGGCGTAGCCGCCTGCACCCGCGCAAAGTATCAGTCGGTTGGGCGCATCTTCATGGCATAGAGTCAGAGCGCCGGCTGTGACAGACTCCGGCGTCATCATTTTGTAAGCCTCTTCGGGGACCAGATCTTCTGTCATTCTTGTTCCCGCGGTCGGTGAAAGTGCGTTGACTCGAATGTCATTTTTGGCGCCTTCCAGCCCGATGGTATTCATAAATCCAAGCACACCCATTTTTGCTGCGCCGTAGTTGCTTTGACCGAAGTTGCCGTACATCCCGCTGGATGAGGTAGTCATAACCACACGACCGTAGTTTTGCTCGCGCATTATTTCCCAGACAGCCTTGGTGCAGTAGACCGAACCCATGAGATGAACGTCGATCACCAGTTGGAAGTCGGACATCTCCATTTTCGCAAAAGTTTTGTCGCGCAAGATGCCTGCATTGTTAATCAGAATGTCGACGCGGCCCCACTTTGACATGGTTTGCTCGACCATGTCCTGTACCTCATCAATTTTTGCAACGTTTGCACCGTGCGCAATGGCTTCTCCACCAGCGCTTTCAATCTCGGCGACGACGGCCTGAGCGGCCTCTGAGGAGGCGCCGCTGCCATCGCGAGCGCCGCCAAGATCGTTGATGACGACTTTGGCGCCTCGACTTGCGAGGGCCAGGGCGTGAGACCGGCCAAGTCCATTGCCTGCACCGGTAACAATGGCAACTCGGTTTTCAAAAGATACACTCATAATATTTGCTCTGTTGGCGATTTAAACGGGTTTCTTTACCTAGCCGGCGACAACCAGCATGGCAATTGTTTCTGCAATCAGCGCAGGCTTTTCCTCATTCTCAATCTCGACTTCTACCGCGGTTGTTAACATAAACTGTCCGGGTGCTTTTTCGACGGCGTCCACCAGTTTTGCGTGACAGCGAATTCGGCTGTCGACTTTGACCGGCGTTAGAAAACGCACCTTGTTAAGACCGTAGTTGATGCCCATGACTGTGTTTTCCAGCGCTAATCCATAGGATTCGCCGAAGTGCGCGAGCATGGAAAGGCTTAAAAAACCATGCGCGATAGTCGTACCAAAGGGAGTCTCTTTGGCCTTCACGGGGTCGACGTGAATAAACTGGTGGTCGAGTGTGCAGTCGGCGAATTGATTGATCTGATCCTGGGTAACCGTGTGCCAATCGGTAGTTTCAAGCTGCTTGCCAATGCTGTTGAACAGTTCGTCGCGGGAGACTGTCTTCATGATAAGGTCCTGATGAATCGCTGGGATGGGTTAAAAGCATAGATTCGCGCGGCCGCCGGTATCTCACAGGGCGCACCTTTATTAAACGGCCAGCATGGTAAACGATAAGCAAAGCGAAGTTAAGAAATCTCTGCCTTCCAGAGCCGAATCTGCATACATTGCTATCTCTTAACAATTACTTTCCGAGTGGCTTTTTTATGCGTAAGCTTGCCGCTATCGTTATCACTTTCTATGTCATCACGAAGAATTAGCAATCATGGCCAATCCAGCGATACAGGAAACCCTCCAATCCGCCGATGCGATGTGTCGCGAGTCGGGTGCTAGATTCACCGAGAAGCGCAAGCGTGCGCTCACGCTGCTGCTCGATGCTTCTTCGCCGATTTCCGCGTATGAGCTGAAAGATGCCTACAAGGAGCGCTATGGGGAGTCGCTAACGGCAATGTCTGCCTACCGAATGCTGAATTTCCTCGTCGGAGAGACGCTTGCACACAAGCTGAGCTCGGTGAATAAATATGCGGCTTGCTCGCATATCACTTGCTCACATGATCACGAGCTACCACAGTTTCTGATTTGCGACGGTTGTGAAGCGGTTGTCGAGATAGCGCTGGATGCCGAAACGCTCGGCAAAATAAGAGCTGGCGTCGCTGGCACCGGCTTCTCGCTCAACGATCAGCAGCTAGAGTTGCATGGCGTGTGCCAGGGCTGTCAATCTGGCTGAATAAATATCGACCAGACTCACCCGACGCTGTCCAGATTCAAATAATTAACGAATTTTCAGTTGCATCAAAAAAAATGATACATCGTATCATTTTTTTTGATGCCACGACCTGCCGGTCTTTGGCACAGCCCCTGTCTAAATAAGCCGAGTTCGGTAGTCTGGCTGGTGCCAATCTGACCGACGATCCGGGTTTTGTTGTCGATGACGGCAGTTTTCTGGCTGGCGAATTTCTGGCCTATGAAGCGGTTGGCTCGTTACAATACTCGGATGGAAGCAGCTGGGGTTCCAGCGCAGAGATCTTTACCATCATCGATAACAGTGCCACGACTTCCGATACCACGATTACGGGAGCGGGTGTCAGCAATGGTCTCGGCTTTATTGACGCTGCGGATGCAGGCGGTGGTGTTCACACCCATATCACCAACTTCCAGATTGACCTCGCAGCAGCATCAGGTGCCTACATGATCGAGCTGGTTTTGCGCGGCTTCTCTGATAGCGCCTTGACCAATGAGATTTACACCGCGTCAGATTCGTTCTTCCTCGCGTTCAACTATGGACTGGGTGAAGAAGATTTTGAAGCGGGAATCGCCGATCGAGGCGGCAGCCGACGTAGCGGTCGGTGATATGATTCATGCCCATTTTGATTTTTGTGTCGAGGCTCAGGACGGTGATTGTATTCAGGGTATCGGTTTTACCGGCTCGCCGTCGATTGGCGCCTATCTGATTGAAGTGCAGGTATGGTCTGATGAGCTTGCAGCGAATGGCAGTCAGCAAAAATATGTCGACTCCCCGCCAATAAAAGTTGTGCTGAACAATGGCTTAGTCGACGGTGAGTGCGAAGCCGCGATTGGTGCGCTGGTGGTACCCGAAACCATTGTTGATGACTCGCCCGCATTACCCGCCTCGGGTGTTCTTATCATGACGGGGCCATAGCTGTCCACGCAATTTCCTTTTGTTTCGCTTTTCAGTCTTCAGGGGCTTGCAGTTATAATCTCGCGGTCTTAGCAATCTGAGTCCAATTATGAACCCCTGTATTGTTATTGGTGCGAGCCATGCAGCCGCACAGATCGTTGCCAGCCTGCGTCAGGAAGGCTGGGAGCATGGCATCACTGTTATTGGTGATGAGCCCTATCTACCCTATCACCGCCCCCCGCTCTCAAAAACGGTACTGACCGGAGAGGTGGCGCATGAAAAAACGCTGATCAGGCCAGAAGCCTTCTATGCCAAGCAAGACGCTGTGCTTCGTCTGGGCGAGCGTGTCGAGGCAATTGATCGGGCTGCCAAACAAGTCGTGATGACCGATGGGGAGCGGCTCGACTACAGTAAGCTGGTTATCTCAACCGGCGCGAGTCCCATCATATTGAATCTACCGGGCGAGGATTTATCGGGTATTGGCTATCTGCGAAGTTACTCCGATGTGCTCGGGCTCAAGGCGCATATTCAGGAAGGCAAGAGGGCGGTTGTCATCGGTGGCGGCTATATCGGTTTGGAGACGGCCGCTGCCCTTACCAAATACGGCATGCAGGTGACCGTGCTCGAAGGTATGGATCGCGTGCTGAAGCGAGTGACGGGAGAAAAGATCTCGGCGTTTTACACGCAGGCGCATGAAAAGCGTGGCGTTACGATTGTCACCGGGGCGCAGGCGTCGGGTTTTGAAGGCAGTGATGGTCATGTTTCGACGGTGCAGTGCAAGGACGGTAGCTCCTATCCCGCTGACCTTGTGGTCATTGGTGTTGGTGTGCGCCCGAATGTTGCGCTAGCTGAAGTCGCCGGCCTCAAAGTCGATAACGGAATCTGCGTTGACCAGTTCAGCTGCACTGAAGACCCTGACATTTTTGCTATGGGGGACTGTAGCTCCTTTCCTAGCGTGCATGCCGGTCAGCGACTGCGACTTGAATCTGTGCCCAATGCTACCGAGCAGGCAAAGTCTGCTGCCGCCAAAATTTGCGGCACTGAAAAACCCTACGTTGCGCTACCCTGGTTCTGGTCGGACCAGTACGATATCAAGCTTCAGATAGCTGGCTTAAGCCAGGGTTTCGACGATATTGTGATTCGCGGCGATATGGATGCTGAAAATTTTTCAGCCTGGTATTTCAAGGGTGAGAAGCTGCTGGCTGTTGACTGTATTAACAACCCGAAAGACTTTATGGTTGCAAAGAAGCTTATTGCGAGTGATTCAAGTCCTTCCAAGGCCGCGGTTGCTGATTTGGAAAGCTCGCTCGCCTAACGTTTTTATACTATTTATTTTTTTACTCGGTGGCTTCCGGCCAGTCGCCAACGGTGAATGCTTGGCGCTTGAGGTCTGATCGGAGTTAATTTAAAACTACTGGTAAGATGGGTCTCCCAAGGGAGGTAGCTCCGAGAACGCGGAACAAATTTTTTCGTTCCATGCTTTGCTGAGGCTCGCAAAGCGTGCGTCTCCATCGTCAAACAAGTGATACTCGCTCTCAGCGAGGAAACAATCGTTTTGGTAGTAAAGTAGCTCGACCGGTGGGCCAACGGTTGCGTTGCTGTGGATCGTGGAGTCCATGGATACCAGTGCGCAGAGCATGGCGGTGTTAGGGCTGGTATCGGGTTGAATAATTCGCTCCAGAATAGGTTTGCCATATTTGGTTTCGCCAATTTGCAGGAAAGGATGCTTTTTGGCCGCACCGATATGGTTTCCTTCCGAGTAGACCATATAAATTTCTGATTCACGGCCCATGATCTGGCCGCCAACAATAAAAGTAGCGCCCGCGTCGAAGCCCGCAGAGGCTCCGCCACCCGACGCATACTTTTGCTGTATTTGCGTGCTGAGCCGCCCTACATAGTCCGCGACTTCTGTCGTCGATTGAGCGGTGAGCATATTGAATGCTGCACCTGTCTCCAGATCGGTGCGGATAGTCTTTATCACCGCCTGTGTCGTAGCGAGATTACCTGCAGTGAGAATAAAAAACTTACGATCCGAAAAGTTTTCAAACCGGTGAAGCTTGCTGTATGAGGCGACCTGATCAACACCGGCATTGGTTCTGGAATCCGTACAGAAAACCAGCCCCTGCTGGAGTTTGATACCCAAACAATAAGTCATTTTCTAAATTCTACTAACAAAAAAGTGCCAGATACCTTATCGGTCTGGAGGATTCGCCGAACGATTGGTCAATCTGGTTTCGTGCTTGAGGGTCTAGATAGTGCCGGACTATCTGGCTGCCGTAAAGGCGCAAAAAGCAGCAAATGCTGGGCTTGATTGTCGCGAAGATCGAGAGTCGGATCGCTGGTTGAAAGCTGCCGTTTCTATCGTTTCGGGTTGTCGAGCCGCTTAAAGCCGGCGCGAATTACACCGATTTTCTCGCCCTGTTTAAGCGCGATGACCAAGGTCGCTGGCTTGCCCGATCTCGCTTCCGGGTGCTCTATCCAGCGCCCGACAATGCAACGCACTTTTATTCGAACTTATCGTTATTTAGCAGCAATTTTGCTGCATTTTGCGCATATTTGCCCTTTCGCGTTCATATCCAGGTGATAAGCAAAGTCGCGACCTTAGCCGGACGGGTGAAAACAATGGACTTGTTGCAGTGATTGCTCACTCGTTTCGATGCTGCGCGCGTTTAGCTCAAATATCGAATTTTGCGTTCACAAAATAATCAACAAACGCAAAATGTGAACCAGATCAGTTCAAAAGTTAACCAGTTTTAATCTTGTCTGACTTGCTCACGAGATTCTCAACTAGCCTGAAAGTAGCGACTGTAAATCCAGCTCCAGCAAAGGCTTAGGAGCTTATCGACCCCGTTGGCGACCATCGGGGTCGCGTGCATTGGGAACTGATTGTAAATGAAGCAAGAAAACGGCAATTTCCAGATTGATCTTGGTGTCCGGGGGGTCAATGAGCTCGTCTCTTTGCAATCCGGCGCTGTAGTGAGCCTGGATGGCATCGACTTTGAACAGGCCACGGTCGATATTGTCGATACCGACTTTGTGATTACCAATACGGTCAATGGATCGCAGATCATTTTCAACGGGCTCGCGCTGATCCTCTTTGAAGAAGATGAAGCCCCCAGCTTCTATTTCGACGGTGACCCTATTGCAACCCACCTTTTAGTGTCCAAGGTGGGTGAGATCGGCAACCTCAGCATGCAGGAGTTCGTCGCGATCTCTAGCATCATCAGAGAGAGTACCGAAGAGGAAGATGTTGAGGAACCGACCGAGTCGACCACAGATCCTCAGGCTGTGCTACTCGCGATCAAGCAGGCGATTCAACAAATCCAGCAAGTCGAGCTGCAGGAGCCTGTTGAGCCCAATGAATTTGAGGGTGAGTACGATAGACGGGCGATCGATGATGAAGGGGTATCTCGCAGCGAGTTTATTTCTAACAATAGCGATACGTCCAGCGGTTCCGGCGTGTCGTTCAACGTTAACTCCTCGCCCCCCGTAGCGAAAGAACCCGCTTTCTTTACCTTAAAGCTGTTACAGCCTGAAAGTAGTGAAAGCACTATCGTTATTGGAGCCGATACGCGCACCTTTATACAGGGCGGCGGCGGGCGCGCCGATTCATTTCTCAATCCGGAAAACACCTCGCAATTTTCCGTTGAAGTCATCGACTACACCACCGCAACCGAGGATCTGGTTGTAGAGGCCGACAATAGCAGCTTCTTCGATGAAACTACTATCACTCGAGACATTTGGTTCGAACCGACTTTGCCCGTTGGCTTTGACCTATCGCAAGTCACGCTAACCGGCTTTCCGGAAGACTTTGTACTCAGCAATGCAACTCGGGTTGACGATACCTGGACCTTGGACGATGTCACGCTGAATGCTGACGGTGCGATCAGGCTAAACCTGAGCTATCCGGTTCCCTCGAGTGAGGACTTCTCTGTCATTATCACGATGACAGCCGATTTTGACTCCAGCGCTGTCGACGATGATGGCCAGCCACTGCCGCCACCTCTGGAACCAACGATCGTCGAGGCATTCGAACAACTGTTTTTGCAGCGTGATGTTTTCAGTGCCGACGATCTGAATTTCATCGATAGTGATGCAAATCTGGTCTGGGTGCTAGCCAATCAGCCTAACGACAACCGGATCTTTACGGGCTCTGGTGACGATCTGATTACCGGTGCCGAGGGTATTGATACGGTTAACGCCGGCGCTGGTAATGACACGATTCATGGCGCCGGTAACGACGACATGCTCGATGGTGGGGAGGGCGACGATACGCTCTCGGGTGGGCGAGGCGACGATGTTCTCATTGGAGGGCTCGGCAACGACACCGCCGACTACAGTGCCAACACCGAAGATATTGTCGCTGACCTTTCCACCGTTGTCGGCAGCCGTTCCGATGTCATTATTGATGCGAGTGGGCCTAACTTTGAGACCGACTCACTGCAAGACATAGAAAATATACGCGCCGGCAGCGGGGATGATGCGCTGACGGGCGATCAGTTTGCCAATATTCTGGAAGGCAATGACGGTGACGATATCCTGGTGGGCAACGGGGGCAATGATACCCTCGATGGTGGTGCCGGCATTGATACCGTCGATTACTCCGGGGAGACGAAGTCGATCGATGCCGACCTGCGGGTCGCTACGGACAATGTCACGATCGACGGTTCGAATATCGATACGGTCATCGATGTTGAAAATATCATTGGCACAGACTTTGACGATCGCATTATCGGATCAAACGACTCCAATATCATCGACGGCGGCGCCGGTGACGATCGCTTATCGGGCGGCTTAGGCAATGACTTTATCGATGGTGGTGATGGCGATCGTGATGTCATTGACTTTAGTACCGCGGGTCAGGGGATTGCAATTGACCTGTCTGAAGCTGCCGACGCAGATGGCTATACCACTGCAGTCATCGGTAGCGAGATTGATCGTCTAAGAAATATTGAGGACGTCACTGGTTCTGATTTAGCGGACCAAATTACCGGTAACGATCAAGGGCAGGTTCTTGAGGGTGCAGCCGGCGATGATGTTATCGCCGGTCTCGGTGGAGACGACACCTTGCACGGTGGCGCGGGTCTTGATGATATTACCGGCGGTAGCGGCAACGATCGCATACTCGGTAGCGAAGGATCCGATACTATCGATGGCGGCAGCGATGTCGATACTCTCGATTATTCCGGTCTGTCTCCGGCTACCGATATCAATGTGACGCTCGATGGCGCGAATGACGCGACGGTGACCATTGGTGGTCTGGGACCCGACACAGTAAGAAATATCGAGAACGTGGTCGGTTCCGCGGGTGATGACACTATCGCCGGTGATGGAAATGACAACCGCCTCGAGGGCTTCGACGGAAACGATACGCTCAGCGGCGGAGCTGGCGATGATACGCTCATAGGTGGTGATGGCGCTGATTATGCGGATTACTCCAGTGCTGCCGGCTCGATCAATGTGGATCTGCTGGCGCAGGCCGCGGCTGATGGTGATGGTGGAACCGACACTATTCAGGAAATCGAGAACGTCAGAGGTTCCGACAATGATGATCTCATCGCAGGCGATAATACAGCGAATGTCCTTGAGGGTGGCGACGGCGATGACGTTCTGGTCGGCCGTGGTGGCAACGATATCCTAAATGGTGGCATCGGGTCCGATACTGCCAGCTATGATTCTGCGCAATCCTCAGTCACAATTGATCTCTCCTCACCAGCTGCTACCAACGATGGGCAGGGTGGGCTCGATACTTTTATTAGCATAGAGAACGTTATCGGATCCGGTTTTGACGATACGCTGACCGGTGATGACGAAGACAACCGTTTAAGTGGCGCTGCTGGAAACGACGTCCTGGACGGCGGGCTCGGTGACGATCTGCTTGAAGGTGGTCAAGGTGATGACATTATTATCGCCAGTGACGATGCCGATACAATCGACGGCGGTACGGATCGAGATACCGTTGATTACAGCGCACTGGCCGGTGCTACTGGCATCGATGTTACGCTTAATGGCAGTTTCGATAGCACAGTTACCGTGAATGGCGGTACAGATGACACGATAAGAAATATAGAAAATATCATCGGTACATCTGGCAACGATTTTCTGAATGGCGATATTTTTTCCAACACCCTTGAGGGCTCGGCAGGCGACGACATTATTCGTGGTGGTGCGGGAGCCGATATTCTGGATGGTGGCGCCGGTAATGACCAGCTGCGTTTTGATGATCTGGTTGCGCTAGGCGTATCGATCGACTTGCAGGGTGGTACTGCCACCTATGCCGCCGACAGCAGTACCGACATATTCAATAACTTTGAGTCTTACGCCGGGTCTAATCAGGATGACAGCGTCCTGTCATCAAGCGGCGATGATATTGTTGAAGGCCTACTAGGCGCGGACACGTTTTTTGCAAGTGCCGGCAACGACACCTTCGATGGCGGGGCGGGGCTCGATACAGTCGATTACTCTGTGCTTGGGGGTATTACCTCGATTCAAGTTACGCTGGCCGCCGGTCTCGATGCAACCGTGACGCTGAACGGTGGTGACGACGATACGATTCGAGCAATAGAAAACGTTGTCGGTTCCTCCGGTGACGATACCATCACAGGTGACGACCAAAGCAATGTGCTATCGGGCTCCGACGGTGCGGACACGCTGGACGGTGGAGAGGGAGACGATACGCTGGAGGGTGGTTCCGGCAACGATTACCTCATCTCGGGTATTGGTAACGATAGTTTTGATGGTGGTGCCGGCGTGGATACGCTGGATTACAGCGGTGCTGCTGCCGGTGTTTTTGTCGATCTGGCTTCTGATCAAGCGATCAATGATGGCGATGGTGGGGCTGACAGCATCATCAACGTCGAGAACGTTATAGGTACATCAGACAACGACTTGCTTACCGGTAACAGCGCTGCCAATGCGCTCACTGGTGGCGACGGTGACGATGTGATTCGCGGTGGAGGCGGTTCCGACCAGCTTGACGGTGGCCTCGGCAGTGCAGATCAGGCACGCTTTGACGATCTTGTGGATTTCGGGGTTACTCTCGATATTGGAGCCGGTACAGCTTTCTATCTCGGCGACTCGAGTACGGATACATTGTCTGGCTTCGAGCAGTACTACACCACTAATCAGGACGATACAGTTTCGGGATCGGCCGGTGCGGACGTGGTCTTCGCTCAAGCCGGTGACGACCGTGTAAACGCGAGCGCCGGCGCCGATCAGTTCGACGGTGGCACGGGCGACGACACCCTTGATTACTCCTCGTTTGACGCCGCCAACTCGATTAACGTTTCCCTCAACGGGGTTAACGACAGTGTCGTGGTAGTGTCTGGTGGTGATAACGACACAGTTAGAAATTTCGAGAATGTCATTGGTACTGATGGCGACGATACGATTGCCGGTGACCAGCATACAAACCTTATCATAGGTGGCGAAGGTAATGATGTTATCAGCGGCGGTGCGGGCAGCGATAACTTAATCGGCGGTATAGGCATCGATGAACTCCGCTTTGATGATCTGGATGCGCTTGGTATTACCCTTACGTTAACCGGACTCTCTGGCTCCGCCTCCTATCTCGCCGACAGCAGTGTCGATACCTTCTCCGGTTTCGAAACCTACTACACCACGAATCAGGACGACGTTATTAAC
This sequence comes from uncultured Pseudomonadales bacterium, assembly GCA_964504585.1. Lineage (GTDB taxonomy): Bacteria > Pseudomonadota > Gammaproteobacteria > Pseudomonadales > UBA7434 > UBA7434. Next base: position 18,686 of record CAZDEW010000011.1, read on the forward strand.
AGCTCATCAGCTGATGATACGATCTTTGGATTGAACGGTGTAGACCTGTTTAATGCGAGCGCGGGCAACGATACTTTTGACGGTGGCCTGGGCTTCGACACGGTAGATTATTCCGGTCTGACAGGTGTCAACTTCATTAATCTCGTTCTCAATGATGGGATTGATGCCACGGTCTTCGTCGACGGTGGTGACAACGATACCGTAAGAAGTATCGAAAACGTCATTGCGACCGCCGGCAATGATACGGTTGGCGGTGACGCGGCCGACAACTCGATATCGGGGCTTGCGGGTAACGACACTTTAAGCGGTGGCGCTGGTGACGACAGGCTCGATGGTGGTTCCGGCAGTGATACCGCTGATTACAGTGCGGCGGCGTCCGGTATTACGGTCGATCTGCAAAACGATGAGGCGAGCATCGACGGTGATGGCGGCAGCGACGAGCTGATTGCTATCGAAAATATCACGGGTTCCGATTTTTCAGACTCAATTCGAGGTGACGCTGCTGCCAACGTTATTAGCGCAGGTGATGGAGACGATGTTGTCTATGGTGGGCGAGGTTCCGATCAGCTCGACGGCGGCGGGCAAACGATTGCCGATACTTTGCGGTTTGATGACCTTGTCAACGGTGGCGTAGATCTCAACCTTCAGGCGCAAACTGCGAGCTACAGTTTTGATGGATCCACCGATACTTTTACCGGTTTTGAAAGATTCTTTACCACCGAGCAGAGTGATACGGTTTCTGGGTCTACAGGCGTTGATCGCGTCGATACGCTTGGTGGTAATGATTCTATTAATGCTTCGCTGGGCGCCGATATTCTGGATGGCGGTGATGGTCAGGACACACTGGACTACTCGTCTCTTGTCGGTATCAGTTCTATCGATGTCTCCTTGAACGGAGCGCTTGATGCGACTGTCAACGTCAATGGTGCGGACAACGACACCATTCGCAATATCGAAAACATAGTCGGTAGTGCCGGCGACGACTCCTTTACTGGCGACGATCAGAATAACCAGTTCGATGGTGTTGGCGGTGCCGATACGTTTACCGCCAGCGCCGGAAACGACGTGTTTGATGGCGGTGCTGGCGTTGATACCGCGGACTACAGCAGTCTGGTGGCAAGTACCGGCATCAGCGTGACCCTGAACAATGGAACTAATAGCACTGTTTTTGTGGGTGGTGGAGACAACGACACGCTGAGAAATGTAGAGAACGTTATTGGTACTGACGCTGCCGATACGATCAATGGTGACTCTGCAGATAATACGCTGAGCGGGCTTGGCGGTGATGATCAACTATTTGGTGCTGGTGGTAGCGATACGCTTGAGGGTGGAGAAGGTAACGACCTGCTGATTGCCAGTAGCGGTGCCGATGTGATAGACGGCGGCAACGATGTTGATACCGTCGATTATTCGAGCCTTGCAGGTGCAAATTCGATTCAGGTGACACTCGATGGCGCAAACGACGCTCTGGTAACGGTCGACGGCGAGTCCAATGACACGCTGCGCAATGTTGAAAACATTATTGCTACTGACGGCAACGACCAGTTGACTGGCGATGCCAATGCAAACCGAATAGAAGCGCGAGGCGGCGATGATCTGGTAGGTGCTAGTCAGGGTGCCGATTACGTCGATGGCGGCCAGGGGTTCGATACCCTGGACTACTCGGCGCTAGGTGGTGCTACCTCGATCAGCGTCGCGCTAAATGGTGCCAACGATGTGACCGTACAGGTTAATGGCGCGGCCAATGACACCATTGCCAATGTGGAAAACATTATTGCGACTGCGGGTAACGATAGCCTGACTGGTGATGCAGAGGACAACATTCTCTCTGGCCTGGCGGGCAATGATACCCTTGTTGGCGGAGCGGGTAACGACACCTTGCAGGGTGGAACCGGTTCGGATCAGGTCGATTACGGAAGCGCCGCTGCCGGCGTTACCGTTGACCTGGGCGCAGGTTCGGCGTCCGATGATGGGGACGGCGGCGTTGACAGCCTGCAGGATATTGAGAACATCGCGGGCTCTGCGCACGGTGACTCGTTGACGGGTAGCAATGCCGTTGCCAATACCATCGAAGCGGGTGACGGCAATGACACAATCATTGCTACGACAGGCGCAGATATTATTGACGGTCAGGCTGATAACGATACCGCTGACTTCTCGAATTTTGCGGCTGGCAATGCGATCGACGTCACCTTGAACGGATCCAACGATGCAACAGTCAGCGTTAATGCTGGCACTGATCAGACCATACGTAATGTAGAGAACCTTATAGGAACACAAGGCGATGACATCCTTACTGGTGACGGTAACGACAATATACTCGACGGCTTTGATGGCGACGACACGCTGCGTGGCAGAGCTGGTAACGATACCTTGCGCGGTGGCGATGGCATCGATACAGCTGATTACTCGCTTGCTGTCAGCTCGGTCAATGCGGATCTGCTTAACAACAATGCCTTGATTGACGGCAGTGGCGGACAGGACACGCTGGATAGCATCGAAAATCTGACAGGTTCTTTTACTGACGACACGCTGGGTGGAGATAACAACAACAATACTCTCGACGGCGGAGCGGGTAATGACGTACTTCGAGGTCGTGGGGGTGTTGATATCCTCGAGGGCGGTGCTTCAAATGATACCGCGGACTATACCTTTGCTAGCGCGGGCGTGACTGCCGACATTGAGGCAGGCGTGGCGTCCGATGATGGCGATGGCGCGAACGATATTCTCAGAAATATTGAGAACCTTACCGGCTCGAGTTTTGCAGACACGCTTTCCGGTGATGATGAAGCCAATATTCTCCTTGGTGGAAGCGACAACGATGTGCTTCAGGGGCGCGGTGGTAGCGAGACACTGGACGGCGGTGATGGGTCTGCAGACGTGGCGGACTACAGCCAGGCTGCCGTGAGTGGCGTCCAGGTCAATCTCGCGCTAAATAATACAGCCAATGACGGTGATGGTGGTTCTGATACGCTGAATGACATCGAGAACGTCTGGGGCTCAGGATTTAATGATCGCATTATTGGTGACAACGTTGCCAACCGACTCGAAGGTCGTGCCGGTAACGATATTCTAGAAGGTGGCGGTGGTGCCGACATTCTGGATGGTGGCCTGGGCGATGAAGATGTTGCAGATTACAGTAACGCAACGGGATCGGTAGAGGTTGACCTGGATCGGGGTCAGGCTCTGAATGACGGTTTTGGTAGTGTCGACACGCTGATTGATATAGAGCGTGTCGTCGGTTCGGATAATGCGGACGTGCTGATTGGTAATGATCAGGACAACTACCTCGATGGCGGCGACGGCAACGACCGACTGATCGGGAATGGAGGTCAGGATACGCTGATCGGGGGTAACGATACCGATACTGTTGATTACTCCGGTGCTGCTGCAGGCGTTGATGTGGACTTGCAGAATAATGTCACCAACGACGATGGCGACGGATCTAACGATATTCTACAGTCTATCGAGAACGTCATAGGTTCGGATAACAACGACCAGATCTTTGGTAGCACGCTAGACAACAATTTGCAGGGCGGTGATGGCGACGATTTAATTCGTGGCGGTGCCGGAGCGGATACCATCGATGGCGGCGCGGGTAACAATACCGCTGATTACGGCAATTCAGGTTCCGGCGTCACGGTAGATCTTAGCGCGAACCTGGCTTCCAATGATGGTAATGGCTCAGCGGATACGCTACTCAATATCCAGAATATCAATGGCTCCTCCTTTGAAGATACCTTAACCGGTGACGGCAATGCCAACCGGATTGACGGCGGCCTGCGAGACGATACGCTGAGCGGCCGCGGTGGTAATGACGAGCTCATTGGTGGTGCTGGCTCTGATACGGCTGATTATTCGCTTGCCGCGGCTGGCGTGACCGCCGATATTCTGGCTGGTGGTGCGAGCGACGATGGTGACGGTGGAGCCGATACCTTTAATAGTATCGAAAATATCAATGGTTCTGCTGGCGACGACTCCCTGTCAGGTGATGCAGGTGCAAATGCTCTGTTTGGTGATGACGGCGCAGACCTTATTGTGGGTCGCGGCGGTGCTGATGACATCGACGGCGGGACGGGCACAGACACGGTCTCTTATATTGGTGCGGCCGGTGATGTCAGCGTTGATCTCAACGCAGGTCAGGCGTTTAGCGATGGCGACGGTTCCAGTGATACGATTAGCAACGTCGAGAATGTCATCGGTTCCAACAATGACGATAACTTGCGAGGCGATAGCGTCGCCAACACCATTGAGGGCGGCATCGGCGCCGATACGCTAGCCGGCCGCGGTGGAATTGATACTCTCGATGGCGGTGACGGGGTTGATACGGTTGATTATTCCGAAGTCGCCAACGGCGTGAATGTTAGCCTGGCGAATCAGCAGGCGACAGACGACGGTGACAGCGCCAGCGATAATCTCTTGAATATCGAGAATGTTATTGGTTCGGACCAGAATGACACCATCGAGGGTGATGCGGGCGCCAACCTTATTCAATCTCGTGATGGCGATGACACTATTATTGCGACCACAGGCGCAGATGTAATCGATGGCGGTCTTGGACAAGATCTCGTGGACTACTCCGGGCTGGCGGGTGCCACGTCGGTAGAGATCACGCTCACCGGTGCGACGGACGCAACAGTTGTCGTCGGTGGAGTAGATAACCAGACGCTGAGGAATGTTGAAAGTATTACAGCAACTGCAGGTGACGATACGCTGCGGGGTGACGGCAATGATAACCGCCTGATCGGCGGCGCAGGCGACGATGTTATCTGGGGTGGCGCCGGAAGCGATTTCCTCGACGGTGGTGCTCATAACACTGGCGACCAACTCCGCTTTGATGACTTGACTGGCCTTGGCGTGTCGCTGGATCTTCAGGCGGGCACAGCGTTCTACGGCGCCGACTCAAGTACCGATACATTTATAAACTTCGAAGAGTTTTATCTCACCAATCAAGATGATGTCATAGCGGGGTCAACCGGTGCCGACGTGGTATTTAGCCTTGGCGGTGACGATATATTTAACGCCTCAGCGGGTAGCGACACATTCGACGGCGGTAATAATCTCGATACCATCGATTATTCTGCTCTCTCCGGTATTAACTTTATTCAGGTTATTCTAGAAGGCGCTAACGCGGCCACTGTCAATGTTGATGGTGGCGATAATGACACCATAAGCAATATCGAAAACGTCGTGGGTACGGCTGGTGCGGATTCAATCACCGGCGATGCCAATAATAACCAGCTGTCTGGTCTGGGTGGCGATGACATTCTCAGTGGTGGCGGTGGTATTAACCTGCTAGAGGGCGGATCCGGCAACGATACCTTCCTCGGCAGTGCAGGCCAGAACACCTACGACGGTGGCGCTGATATCGATACGATCGATTACAGCGGTCAGGCAGGAATTACCTCAATCAATGTCAGTCTGAATGGTGCCGGCAGTTCGAATGTGACTGTTAACGGCGGCACTAATGACCTCGCAATCGCTATTGAAAATATTATTGGTACAGCTGGTAATGATGTCATCACCGGTGATGGCGAAGTCAATGAGTTTTTTGGTCTAGGTGGTAACGACACGCTGAGCGGCGGTGCCGGTGCCGATACACTAGTCGGCGGTACAGGTATTGATACTGCCGATTACAGTGATCTTGCGGCTGGTCAGTCGGTGAGTATAACGCTCGACGGCAATAACGATGTAACAGCTGTCGTGACAGGTGGCGACAACGATACGCTACGTGAGATTGAGAATATTATCGGTTCAGACGGTGACGATACCCTGATCGGTGATGCACTGGCGAACCAGCTCGAAGGTGGCGATGGTAACGATACTTTCATTGGTAACGGCGGTAGCGACGTTCTGGACGGCGGTCTTGGGGTCGACGTCGTTGATTACTCGGGCGAGGCTGGTGTCAACTTTATTAATGTGCAGCTCAATGGTGCCAGCAATGCCACGGTGAACATCGATGGTGCTGATAACGACACAATACGCAGTATTGAGAACGTCATTGGAACAAGCGGCAATGACACCATCAGCGGTGATGGCTCTGTCAACAGCATTGAAGGTGGTGCAGGTAACGATACGATTCGAGGTGGCAGTGGCAGCGATGTGCTCGACGGTGGTACCGGCGACGATACGCTCTCCTACACGGACACTAGCAGTGGCGTAACGCTGGATATGAACAGTCTTACCGGTGGTTTTTTCTCGGTAGACGTCGGTGGTGTTGATACTGACCAGGCCACCAACTTTATTAATATTATCGGTTCCGGCGGAAACGATAATATCACCGGCGATAGCCAGAATAACGAAATAAGCGGCGGCGTTGGTATCGATGTCCTGGATGGCGGCGACGGCAACGATACGCTATTCGGTGGCGTCAACGACGATACGCTGCGCGGTGGTATCGGTGATGATGTGCTCGACGGTGGAAGCGGCGACGATACCCTGGACGGTGGTATTGGTGACGATACCCATCTGGGTGGCAGTGGCTGGGACCGTTTTATCGGTAGCGATGGCACGGATATCTTTGACGGCGGAAGTGCAACCGATACTCTCGATTACTCAACACAGGCAAGTGCAACGTCAATCAATGTAACCCTGGACGGTGCCAACGATGTGACCGTTACTGTGACTGGTGATGATAACGATACGGTGCGTAATGTTGAGCGCGTTCGTGGCACAGGTGGCAACGATACCATCATTGGTGATGCCAATAATAACTATATCTGGGGAGGCGCCGGCAACGATACCCTCTCGGGCGGAGATGGCACTGATAACAATGTGTTTGGTGAAGCAGGTAACGATCTGTTTTTAGGCAGTGCCGGCACCAACACCTATGACGGCGGAGCCGATGTCGATACGATCGATTATTCGGGTCAGGCTGGTGTTACTTCAATTTTACTCATACTCAGTGGTTCGCAGGCAGCGGTTGCAGCGCTGGCGGGTGCTAACAACGATATCCTTTCGAACATCGAAAATGTGATCGCAACGGCTGGCAACGATCAGGTGCGCGGCGATGAGAATGACAACGTCATCACCGGACTTGCCGGTAATGATGTGCTTGCCGGACGTGGCGGTGTCGACACGCTAGATGGTGGTATTGGTAATAACGATGTCGTTAGCTATGAGTTTGCCGCTGCCGGCGTTGTGGTCGATCTGGAAAATGACGTGACCACAGATGATGGCGATGGCAGCAACGATATCCTGATCGATATAGAAAGCATCGTTGGCTCGGAGTTTGGCGATCAGCTCACTGGTGACAGCGGCGCGAATGAAATCGAGGGTCTCGGTGGCGATGATCTTATCGTAGGCGGTGCGGGTGCCGACACGATTGATGGTGGTGAGGGTGTTGATACGCTCGACTACTCACAAGACGCGGGAACCACCGCGATTTCAGTTGCGCTTAACGGTGGTACGGTTGTAACGGTCGATGTGACCGGCGCGGATGATGATCAGATAAGAAACATCGAGAACATCATTGGTACCGACGGCAACGACACTATCTCAGGTGACAGCGAAGTCAACGTTCTGCGCGGTGGTGACGGTGACGATACGATTGCTGGTCTGGGTGGTAACGACACGCTTGATGGTGAGGGCGGTATTAATACGCTGAGCTACGCCTATAGCTTCTCAGGGATCAACGTCAATATGGGTGCGCTGACTGCAGGTGCGTTCAGCGTGAATGTAGGTGGCGGTGAGGTTGATGCGGCCAGTAATTTCACCAACCTGGATGGTAGTCAGGTGGGCGATAACATTACCGGTGACGCACTCAACAATACCTTGCGCGGTCTTGGCGGCTCGGACACCATCAATGGCGGCGACGGAAACGACACGATTTTCGGTGGTGCCGATAACGATACGATTAATGGCGGTGAGGGCGACGATACGCTTTACGGCGAGGGTGGCTGGGACTACTTCCACGATAGCGCCGGCGCCGATATCTACGACGGTGGTGCAGGCGGTATCGACTCTATCGATTTTGGTAGTAACGCGCTTGCCAACTTTGTCTCGGTCACGCTCGACGGTAATAACCAGACTACAGTGTTTGTTAACGGCATCGGACTGGATACCATTCAGGGCATTGAGCGCGTTTATGGCACCGACGGCAACGACACAATAACTGGCGACTCCAACGACAACTACTTCCATGGTCGTGATGGTGATGATGTATTTGTTGCAGTGGGTGGAAGCGACGTTATCTACGGCGATGGTGGTAACGATACGCTGGACTACTCATCGATCAATTCAGGCGTCACCGTCAATATGGGTACGCTTATATCTGGACTTTTCAATGTCGAGATTGGGGGTGGTGGCGAAGTCGATCGGGCAACCGGCATCGAGACCTTTATAGGAACACAGGGTAACGACAGCATTACAGGTGGATCGGCGGGTACAACCCTTCGCGGTGAAGGTGGTAATGACACAATTGTCGGTCAGGCGGCGGGCGCCACGCTTGAAGGCGGTGCCGGTAGCGATCGTCTGTTTCTCGATGCCGCGAATATCACCGCATCCGGTGGTGATAATGGTGATGAGATCTATATTCGTTCATCTGGCGCCAATGTAAGCGGTGATGATGGGAACGATAATATTCAGGTTGAAGGGACGTTCGCCGCCATCATCGATGGTGGTGTCGGTAACGACTATATAGAACTGCGCGGCGGCGGCAACGATGTCGATGGTGGCGCAGGAACCGATACGGTCAGCTATGTCGATACCAATCGTGCGATCAACGTGACGCTGGCCGAGTCAGGCGATACGACGATTAACGTCAGTGGTGTGACGAATGACGTCATTACCAATGTCGAAAATATTATCGGCTCGGATTCTGCCGATACCATCACCGGTAATAGTCAGGCTAACTCGCTGAATGGCCACGATGGGAATGACACTTTCATAGCGACAGCAGGTGCAGACGTAATCAGTGGCGATGGCGGTGTAGACACTCTCGATTACTCGTCTTACTCAGCGGCAAACCCAATTTCTGTAACTCTTAATGGTGGGAACAACGTCACCGTAACCGTAACAGGTGGTGACAACCAGATAGTCCGTAATATTGAAAATATCATCGCAACCGATGGCGATGACACCATTGGCGGTGATGCCAACAGCAATACGATCACAGCTGGAGACGGCAATGATACGGTATTGGGCAGTCTTGGTAGCGACACCTTGCTTGGCGGTGATGGAGCCGCCGATGTGCTGGATTACTCTGGCCTTGGCACTGGCGTCACGATCAACGCAGCGGGCAACTTTGTCACCTCGGCAGCAGGATTTACCGACATCATTAGTGGTTTTGAGAGCTTTGTATTCACGGCACAAGACGATACCTTTGTTGGTTCAAACGATGCCGATACCGTTGATTTGGGCGAAGGCAATGACTCGGTAACGGCCAGTACAGGAAGCGACGTTCTCGACGGCGGGATTGGTATTGACGAAATCGATTATTCGTCGCTCGGCGCCGCGACTGCAATCAATGTCACCCTCGATGGCGCGAATGCAGTCACAGTTAATGTGACGGGTACGGACAACGACCAGATCCAGAATATCGAAAATGTTACCGGGACTTCTGGTGCAGATACCATCACCGGCGATGCGCTCGCAAACAGGCTGAGTGGTGCCGGTGGTGACGATACCCTGGATGGTGCCGGCGGCGATGACACGCTGATTGGTGGTGCGGGCGATGACCTGTTTATTGCGGGTGCTGGCAGTGACACGATTCAGGGTGGCAGTGACAGCGATACCCTCGATTACTCATCATTAGCCGGTGTTACCGGCATCACCGTCGATCTCGATGGTGCCACGCCGGTTACGGTTACCGTTGCTGGCGGTGACGATGACACCATCAGCGATGTTGAGAACATTACGGGCAGCAATGCGCTTGACTCTATCACAGGTGATAGTGGCGCAAACATCCTTCGTGGTGAGGGTGGCGACGATACGCTCGATGGCGAGGCTGGCAACGATACGCTGGACGGCGGCTCCGGCAGCGATAACATTGTTGGCGGAAGCGGAGACGATACGATTGTAGCCAGCACCGGTGCCGATACTATCGATGGTGGTGCCGATCAGGACACGATTGACTACTCGTCGCATTCTTCGGCAACTGGCGTTAGTGTTTCCCTGAACGGGTCCAATACCGTTACGGTTAGCGTTACCGGCGATGATAACGACAACATTCGCAATATTGAGAACGTCACCGGTACTGCAGGTTCAGATACCCTTGAAGGAGACACGCTCGCCAACGTCCTCGCTGGTGCGGGCGGCAACGATACTCTGATTGGGGGAGAGGGCGCCGATACGCTGAATGGTGGACAGGGCTCTGACACGGTCGACTACTCATCGGCGGCCGCGGGTGTCAATGTTGATCTCGCAAACGAAACCGCGTCCGATGATGGCGACGGCAGCAGCGATACCTTGATTGACGTGGAAAATGTCATTGGTACAGCATCGGCCGACAGCATTGCAGGCAGTAACAGCGTTAACAATATTTCGTCAGGTGCGGGCGACGACATTCTGATCGCAAGTAGCGGCGGCGATACCTATGACGGTGGTGCCGATAACGATACGCTCGACTATTCTTCATTTGCCGCATCGAATGCCATCGATGTTACGCTCAATGGCAGTAATAACGTCTTCGTGACCATTAATGGAGCGGGTCAGGATGTTATACGAAATATCGAAAACGTTAGCGGTTCATCCGGTGACGACACGATACGTGGTGATTCGCTAGTTAATACACTTCGCGGCGGTCTTGGTAACGATACGCTGTCAGGTGGTGCAGGAAACGATACGCTGGATGGCGGTGGTGGCAGCGATACGGCTGACTACTCATCAGCGTCGGGCGGAATTGTTGCTGATCTGGCTAACAATGTGGTCTCTAACGATGGTGATGGCGGCAGTGACACGCTGATCGACATCGAGAATATTTCGGGTTCAGCCAGTGCAGATACGCTTACCGGTGATAGTGATGCCAACACCCTGAGCGGTAATGCTGGCGACGACGTGTTCGATGCCGGTGCAGGCAGTGACACCATTCTGGGTGGTGCAGGTAACGATCAAATTACTGCATCCGTGGGTTCTGACACCATTGACGGCGGTGCAGATACTGACACCCTGGATTACTCTGGACTCGGGGTTTCTGCAATTGACGTATCGCTCAACGGTTCGACCAGTGCCACTGTGACGGTGACTGGTGGTGATAACGACACCGTCAGAAATATCGAAAATCTAGTCGCGACCAGCGGAGACGACACAGTAACGGGAGACGGCTCCAACAACATCATTACTGGCCTTGCGGGCGACGATGTGCTGGTCGGCGGCGCTGGCAATGACACGCTACTAGGCGGGCAGGACGACGATACACTGTCTGGTGGGGCAGGCGTTGATACCCTGGATGGTGAATCAGGTAATGACACGGCAGACTATTCCGCAGCAGCAGGATCAGTCGTTGCTGATCTTGAGAATAACGTGACCAGCGATGATGGTGACGGCAGCAGCGATAGCTTGGTTAGCATTGAAAATCTGATCGGTTCCGCGAATGCTGACGATCTGACCGGTAGCTCAACTGCAAATAGAATCGATGGCGGCGCTGGTGACGATACGATTGATGGCGGCGGCGACGCGGACACGCTCAACGGTGATGCCGGCAACGATACCTTTGTCGCTTCTGTGGGTGTGGATACTATCGATGGAGGTGCGGATAGCGATACGATTGACTACTCTGGCTCTCCTGCGACAGCAATTGACGTCACTCTAGACGGCTCTACACAGGTCACTGTGAATGCGACAGGCGCGGATAACGATCTAATCCGCAACATTGAGAATGTGGTAGGTACTGGCGGTGCCGATAGTCTAACGGGCGATGCGCAGGACAATACCCTGACTGGCGGCGCGGGCAACGATGTTCTGATCGGCAACGCAGGTAACGACACCTTACTGGGTGGCGCTAATGATGATACTTTGCTTGGTGGTGCGGGCGTCGATACGCTTGATGGTGGTTCCGGCACTGACACCGCAGATTATTCCGGCGCAGCGGGATCTGTTACTGCGGACCTTTCTGCGAATGCTGCATCCAACGATGGTGATGGTGCCAACGACGTTCTCAACTTTATTGAGAACCTGCTCGGCTCGGCGAGTGCCGATAATCTTACCGGTTCTGACCAGAACAACACGCTTGAAGGCAATGCCGGCGACGACATCTTAGTCGGTGGTCTTGGCAATGACATTCTGCGCGGCGGTAGCGATAACGATACACTTCTCGGCGGTGCGGGGGATGACACTCTCGATGGTGGTTTGGGTGATGACGACACGGCCAGTTTCGCGGGCGCAGTCTCGGGTGTTAACGCTAGCATCATAGCGGGATCAGCATCCGGTGATGGAACCGATACCTTGATTGATATTGAAAACCTCATTGGCTCTGGTAACGACGATACCTTGACCGGCGACAATGGGGCAAACACCCTCGCGGGTGGCGCTGGCATCGATACGCTAGACGGAGGTCTTGGCAACGACGTCTTAAATGGTGATGCTGGTAACGACGTCATTCTGGGCGGTGCAGGCGCTGATACTATTGATGGTGGGGCCGATGTCGATACTGTTGATTACTCGGTGGGCGATGCGACCGCTATCGACGTCACGCTGAACGCTGCCAATAGCGCGACTGTTTCCATTACAGGCGGTAGTGATGACAGCCTGCGCAATGTTGAGAACGTGATTGGTACCGCGGGTAATGACAGCATCACCGGTGACGCGCTGGCGAATGCGGTGACTGGTGGAGCAGGTAATGACGCACTGAGCGGCGGAGCCGGAGACGATACGCTGCTTGGCGGTAACAATGACGATACGTTAATTGGGGGTGCCGGTGCCGATACGATTGACGGCGGGGCCGATAACGATACGGTTGACTACTCCTCTGACGGTGCCTCGGCTATTAGCGTGACGCTTGACGGCGCTAACAATGCAACGGTAACCGTGACAGGTGACAGCAACGATACGCTGCGTAATGTCGAAAACGTGATCGGCACATCCGGCGCTGATGTAATTACCGGCGATGCCCTCGCTAATACCCTGAGCGGCGGCGCAGGGAACGATATTCTTTCCGGCGGTGCCGGTGACGATACGCTTGAGGGTGGTGTGAGCGATGATACGCTCATTGGTGGTGCCGGTGCCGATGTAATCGATGGCGGTCAGGATAACGACACGGTTGATTATTCAACTGGGGTCGCCAGTGCAATCAGTGTTGTCCTCAACGGTGCTAACGATGTGACTGTGTCAGTCACCGGCGATAGCAATGACACACTGCGCAACGTCGAAAACGTGATCGGCACTTCCGGTAACGACAATATCACGGGTGATGGAGCAGCCAACGAGCTGTCTGGTGCTGGCGGCGATGACGTGCTCGCCGGCGCAGGTGGAAATGACACATTGCTGGGCGGCGCGGGTAACGATACCTTTATCGCTGGAACCGGCAGTGACACAATTGATGGCGGCAGTGACAGCGATACGGTGGATTATTCATCGACCGGTGCAAGCAGCATCGACGTAACGCTCAACGGTGCAACCGCGGCGACAGTAGATGTGACCGGCGGTGACAATGACTCTATCAGTAATGTTGAGAACGTTATTGGTACTTCCGGCAACGACAATATTATTGGTGACGCTCAAGCGAATACGCTGACTGGCGGGGCTGGCAACGATACCCTGGACGGCGGAGCCGGCAACGATGTGCTCAACGGTGGCAATGACAATGATACGCTTATTGCAGGCTCTGGCAGTGATAGCCTGAATGGTGGTGCTGGCAGTGATACGGTCGATTACTCCTCTGCGGGCAGCGCTATTACCGGCGGCCAAATTACTGGTACGTCGGGCACCATAGAAAGTGGAGCCGATACTGACACGCTAACCAGCATTGAAAACTTTGAACTTTCGGGTTTGAGTGATTCGCTTGAATTTGACATCGATGCTCTGGCGTCTGTTTCATCCATAGACGGTAATGCTGGCACAGATCGCCTTGCGATCGTCGACAGTGGCGCTACCGATCTCACTGATGCTGGTATCGACGGTGTATCGCTCGCCTCTCTCTTCACCGACATTGAAGAACTGGATTTCACTGGCACAGGCTTGAATGGTGGTGATTCCTTCGATATCGGTAATGACGATATCAGTTCGATTACAGGTGGTGGCAACTCGCTGTCGATTGATATTGATAGCGCAAGCATGGCACTCAGCGATTTCAATGTGTTGAACCAGGGCGGGGCGTTGGTAGCCAGTGATAGCACTGTGGGCAATACACGGACGATCGACTGGGATAATGGCGTTCAGCTCGTGCTGCAGGCCTAAGCTATGCCCCGTCGCTATGGGCGCCTGCCTATCGTTGGGCAAGAACCGCCTGTCGTAAAAGCACCGTCTTGCCTAAACGAACTCTCTTCCTAAAAGGAATCTGGATTTTTATGAGCCACGAATAGCAAGTGCCACGAAAGACAAAAACTGAATAAAAGTTTAAATAATAAGCAGATCACAATTTAGTCAATTGGTGCAATTGTGCGCTCGTTTTGTGCTATTTAGAGAATCTTGACTATGCTGATCTAAGACTAGTCTGCGTTTTTGCGCACCCACGTTTTAGCCAGTGTTTTCATGACCTTAAAGCTCGCCAGTGCCTATGGCACCTCCGTTCTAGACGATGGTAATGACCCCTTGGGGCTTTGCCTGCGCAGCGTACTTGCGTTCTTCGGTAAGCACACCGACATTGAGGGCCTGTTAACGCTTCTACCGAGAGAGCCCGGCAAGCTCACCATCGACGATATTGAGCAAATTGGCGAGCGCCTCGATTTTACCGTGGAGGTTAAAAAGCTGCGCGCGGCAGATCTCAAGTCTGCGTCTACCCCTCTAATACTGCTCATGAACGGCGACGAAGATCCTATGGTTTTTCGGCCCGATGGTGCCGAGCAGGGTACGCTTCTCACCGTTGACAACAGCTATCAGCCAGCGGATATCGAATGGCTTAATGAGCATTTCTCTGGCGACACAATTTTTGTCCGTCCGAAAGAAGAGTCCGGTTCTGTTAACACGGCGCACATGCGCGATGACAAAAAAATAGACTGGTTCTGGCGGCCCATTCTGACGTTTACACCCAGCTTTGTTGAAGTGCTGGTGTGTACCGTATTTATTAATCTGTCGGTCATTGCGCTGCCTCTGTTTACGCTGAATGTGTACGACTCGGTTATTCCTAATTTTGCCGAAGCAACGCTTGCGGTTCTGGCTGCTGGCGTTTGTATTGCACTGTTCTTCGACTTCCTTTTAAAAACCGTGCGCAGTTATGTGTTAGAGCGTGTTGCCTCAAAAGTTGGGACTGAATATGACGCCAGACTGATGGAGCAGCTGATGCTGGTTCGTGCCGAGCACATGGATTTATCGGTTGGCGAGCGCAGCAACCTGTTCAGGGAACTACAGGGTATTCGCGAGTTCTATGCCTCGAAGCTGGTGCCAACTTTGGTCGACCTGCCGTTTTTCCTGTTCTTTATGTTGGTGATTTTTTTGATATCACCCGTCGTGATGATGGTTCCTCTGGTCGGCGCGGTGGTGATCGTCGCGCTTAACGTTGCCCTGCAATTGCCGGTTAATCGCAGTACGGCGGATTACTTTTCTTCGATGCAGAAAAAATCTACTCACCTCTATGAGCTGTTGAGTGGCACCCGCAGCATCAAATCTCTGAATGCGGTCGGAGGTCAGCTCTTCAAATGGCAGTACCTTTCTGGTCGCGCGGCTGAAACCGGGCGACGCAACCAGTTTTTAATGTCGCTGGTTCAGAACTCCTCAATGAGTGTGATGCACGTTGTGCACATTTTGGTTGTGGTCGCGGGCGTCTACCAGATTCAATCCGGTGCGCTGACAATTGGTGGCTTGATTGCATGCACTATCCTCTCAGGGCGTGCGCTAGCGCCAATCATGAATATCGCTGGAGTTGTCGGACGATGGCGGCAGTCAGGCGATGTGCTCAAGGCTATACATAGTATTTTTGAGCTGCCGCA
This sequence comes from uncultured Pseudomonadales bacterium, assembly GCA_964504585.1. Lineage (GTDB taxonomy): Bacteria > Pseudomonadota > Gammaproteobacteria > Pseudomonadales > UBA7434 > UBA7434. Next base: position 34,705 of record CAZDEW010000011.1, read on the forward strand.
GCAAAGCAATATGCCTGGTGATGTATCCGCTAAGGGTGAGCTGAGCGGGTCGATAAGTGTGGAAGCGCTCAGCTATCAGTATCCCGGGCAGAGTAAGCCTGCGCTGCAGAATATTAACTTCGAAATTAAGCACGGCGAATGCATCGGCATCATCGGCCCCTCTGGCGCAGGCAAGAGTACCTTGGCATCGATTATTGCTGGCGAGCTTACCGAGTTCTCCGGAAACGTTTTCTATGGGCATTGTGATCAGAAGTCGATCTCCTACCCTGAACTTAATTGCTCGATCGGTATCATCCCGCAGACGCCGTTTTTTGTATCGGGAACTATTCGCGACAATATTTTGCTGGGCTGCGAAGCCGTAAGCGAAGCCGCGCTTATGCATGCAATCAGAGTTTCGGGTGTTGACGCAGTCTTTCGCAACACCGGAATGGGGCTGGACACACCCATTGACGAATCGGGTGGAAATTTGTCGGGTGGGCAGCGCCAGGCGATTTCTATAGCGAGAGCAATCGTGCGTGACCCGAGAATACTGATTCTGGATGAGCCGACAACCGGTCTCGATTCAGTACTGGAAAAACATTTCTGCAATCAGATGCGTGAATATCTGAAGGGTAGAACCTTAATTATGATCACCCATCGTAGTTCCCTGCTCCCTCTGGTGGACCGTTTGCTCCTGCTTGACAGTGGCAAGTTGCTGGCCAATGGTCAGACGCAGGATGTACTCAAGCGATTGAGTGTTTAATCATGATTATTGAAAAGATTAAACGTTGGATCGAAAGCTATCGCCAGCTTGAGCTTGAGCAAGAAGCATTTGTCGGCGCTTTCGAGAAAACAGACGATTTCTGGAAGTACAAGCCGACGCTGATTATTTTGGCAGCCCTGTTCTTCTGTTTTCTACTCTGGTCCGGCTTCTCGCAGATTGACCAGCATATCAAGGCGACCGGAAAAATTGTGCCGGCGGGTAATGCTCGAGTTATTCAGCATCTAGAGGGCGGGATCGTTGAAAAAATTCTGGTCGAAGAGGGCCAGCGTATCGCGTCGGGCGATACGCTCTTTCTGGTCGCGAATACCAAGGCGAAAACCCAACTCCGTGAGAGCAAGATACAGCGACAGTCCCTGACGCTTAAGCAGATTCGCTTGAACGCCGAAATTGCGCAGGAAGAGAGCCTGGAAATACCTGCGGAGTTTATGCGCGGCTCACCCGAGCTGGCCCGTTCGGAAATCGATTTGTTTAACGCCAACAAACAGCAGTTTCAGGAAACTGTTAAAGGGATTGAGGAACGGTTAAATCAGAAGAGGCTCGAGATCAATGCCCTCGTGGTGCGCATCAAAAACCTGAAGCAGGAATACAAGGTTGTTAGCAAGCAGTTGGGGATCAAGCAGGAACTGTTTGAAGCAGGGGCGATTTCAGAAGCAGCAATGCTGGATACAAAGGTTGAAGCGCGTCGTCTGATTACCTCTCTGGAAACCGCAAAGAATCAGGCGCCAATCCTTGAGGCTGAGTATACCGAGATTACCAGTACGCTCGAGGAAAGCCGTCAGAAAAGACAGTCGGATCTGGGGACCGAGTTAAACGAAGTGCAATTAAATCTGGATACCTTGAATGAGAGGATCGCCGCTCTTAGCGATCAGGTCACTCGCTCGGCGATTACCTCGCCGATTGAGGGTATCGTCAAGAAATTGCATATCCACACACTGGGTGGTGTGAGTCAGCCGGGTGCGCCACTTGCAGAGATTGTTCCGGAAAACGAAACCCTGATTGTTGAAGGCAGAATCGCGACGACAGACCGCGGTAAGGTTTGGCCAGAATTGAAAGCGATGACCAAGATCGGTGCCTACGATTACACCCAGTACGGTGGCATTGGAGGAGAGCTTGTCTATATCAGCCCAGATAGTTTTGTCGACAACATGAATAACGAGTATTACAAAGTCCGCGTCGTGCTCGACAGCGATCGTCTCGATGAGCAGCGTGTTGTGCGGCCGGGTATGACGGCGGAGGTCAGTATCTTGACCGGGAAGATTTCTATTCTCAGGGCATTTCTAAAACCGTTGTTTAATGTTCAGGGTAATGCGCTTCGCGAAGCGTAGTGTGACTGTATAGATCAAAGACCTTAAAAGGTGAAGTGGGTATCATGAATCTACCAATTGGAAAGCTGATGAGCCGGGCAGATAGTTCGGCGCAACCTCAGATCGGAAAAATCGATGACTCGCTGTTATCCTATGTGACGCCGGGGATCATCATCGCACTACTGGCTATTTCCTCGATCGTGGTTATGTCGTTCGATCAGCTGGCGATTAACTTCAAAACGAATGTGCCGTTGAATGGGCTTATCGTCGGTATCTTGTTGATTGGTGTGGGGTCTTCAATTTACCTGAATATCACTTTGTGGCGAGCTGCACAGTATCTGAATGAGCTTGACGATGTCATTGATAATGAGAAGCTTGATGAATCCACCATGCAGCGTTTGCGCAAGGAGCTGACTAGTCGAGCCCCTTTTCTCGATACCAAAAACATGGCCGGGCTGGTTGCGAATATCGGAACCTTTGGCCACCTCAACGTCTCGGACAATGATGCGAGGCTTATCAAGTCAAAGCTAGGGTCAAGGCTGAACAGCGCGCGCGGTAAGGCGACTTTTCTAGGCGGCTTATTGGTTATGCTGGGTCTGCTGGGTACATTCTGGGGTCTGCTGCTGACGATTGATGCCGTGGGCGCCGCGATGTCGGATATGTCCAATCTCAGTGAAGAGGGGGGTATGTCAAACTTTATTGCCGGTATCGCTGCTCCGCTTCAAGGTATGGGTCTGGCCTTCAGTTCTTCGCTTTTTGGGCTTTCAGGTTCTCTGATGGTAGGTACGTTTAAGCAGCTATCAGGTAATGCGCAGGATCAGTTTGTCGAAAAATTTAGTCGCTGGATAGACGAGCATATTCCACAGCCGAACGAGGCCATGAAGAGTGCTGCGCGCAGCCCGAAAGTATCGGGTTCAGATGAGCTTAAAGCCTGGTTGGCCGGTTTTGTACAGACGTCGCAAATCACGCACCGAAAAATCAGCGAGTTGGTGACCGAGATGTCTGAGTCGATCGAGGCTAACCGGCAGACAGCTGCTACAACCGCACAGATGCTCGAGGCACAGAGTTCGATGCAGGCCTCATTGGCGAATCTTGATCAGGCCATTGCAGCCAGCAATCAAAACAGCCAGCGTTTGAGTGAGGTGTTAACGACGGAGTTTACCGGTCAGCTTGTTAGCGGGCAGGAAGCTGTCGCTGAGCGCCTTTCAAGCCTGAATAACGCGGTCGACGGTCTGGCGAAATCCACCGCAGAGTCATCTGCGCTTATGCAGGGCTATTCATCAACGGTCAAAGAGGTATTGCCGGCCGCGATCAACGCGCATGGGCAGGAAGTTTCGCAGTCGCTAACACGCGTCAAGGAGGCTGTCTCAACCATGCAAACCTCGCTAGATGGTTTTAAAACTGTGCAGAAGCCTGTGATCAATTCACTGCAGCAGCTCAATGTCCAGCTGACAAAGCAGCACAATGAGTCGGTGAGTACACTCAAAGGCCTAAGCACTGCACTACAACCGGTCACTCGGATTAACGCCGTTTCAGAGCAGATGACGGCAGTACTAAAAAGCCAGAGTGACAGCCATCGTGAGCAGATTGAAGCGATTGAAAAGCTGCACGACACCCTGTTGCTCATGAAAAGCTCCTCGACATCACAGGAGCAGCAGGCTCGGATTGAGCAGCTCCTGAACAAACTCTCGGGTGTTGAAACTATGACGGCCATGAGTGAAGTCGATCAACTGCTCAATACTATCGAAAGCGAGCTTGGTGAGAACAAGCGTGACTCTGAGTCAGGTGCAGGCTGATAAGTTTTGAGTAGCGTTGAAGAACAATCTGAATTAGAGGCTAATTCCTGGCCTGGATTTGTCGATATACTGTCGGCGGTCATCATTATGTTTGTGTTCTTTGTGCTGGTGACGGCGACTGCGCTGTTCTTTCACACAATCACATACACAGGTAAGTATGATTTTGAGGGCGTGGCTGATGAAAGCAGCCCTGACGAGGCTCGCGACGAGTACGAAGATCTACTGATGGCCAAAATACATTTGACTCAGGAGAACGAAGAGTTAAAGATTCAGTTGGCCGACCTCAATGAGCAGCTGGTGTTGAATCAAACTCGATTCAGCGAGCAGGAAACACCCCAAAACGTCGATTTTTCCGAAGACGGGATGCAGCTAACGGTGTTCTACGATGAAAATGCGATTACTCTGAATGAAGAGGCCAAGGCCCAGGTGACGCGGTTTGTTGAGGGCATTTTAAGCCAGTACGGAGCAGACTCGGTCGAGCTGGTCATGGAGGCCGACAAAAATCATCGCTCCGGCTTAGAGACGATTACGCGTAAAGTCGCCATTGCGCGTTTGATGAACGCGAGGAATATCCTGCTCGATACAGATCTCCCGACGAGTTCAATTAACTTCAGTGTTGTAGAGCCGAAGCAGATAGAAGGCAAGTATGGCTGGGCGCAGCTTCGCTTTAAACAGATTCAATAGCAAACGCCCGCCTGTTCCTGAAAACGCACGACTAAACGCTCCCTGGAAGAGACTAGAAAGCTGATGAAACTGAAACGCATTGTGTCACTGTTAAGTCTGTCGTGGGCGGCTTTTATGCAGCCGCTCGTGCTAGCTGACGACCACGCAACAGATCTTGCAGCGGTTGTTGCAAATGGTGTTGCAGCTGATAGTGCAGTTGGGGAGCCGGCAGTCCAACGTTCGCTGATGTTTATGCTAGGGCTGGCACTCGAGAAGAACCCTGAGATAATGATGGCGCTGCAGCGTGAGCAGCAGGCGCACTTTTCAATGAAACAGGCTCGAGCCTACCGTTATCCAAGTCTTGAGTTCACTGGTACCTATGGGCCCGAATACAACGATCCGAGTTCCACCTCGGCGATTGACCCCAACATTACGCGCGATGTTGCGCCCGGCCGTAATTCTTCGCTGTCCTTGCTTAAGCTTCTCTACGACGGAGGCACTTCAAAATACGAGCTTCGACGCCGCGAAGAGGTTACCAATGCTTCTGCCTTGGAGACCAGAATCGTTGCAGAAGATATTGTTTCAGATCTGGTTGAGGCTTACACCGATGTGCTGCGATTCCAGAGAGATAATACCGATGCACAACAGTTTGTTGTCGAGATGCAATCGTTAACAGACACACTTGAGACGATGTTTGATGCTGGTGCCGCCAGCAAAGTAGAGCTTGATTTTGCTCGCTCCCGGCTGGCCTCCGCCAGAGCTGAGACAGGCGAAGTAAGAGCGTCACTGAACGATGCGTTCAGTAATCTCGAGTTTCTCACTGGCCCAATTGACGACTTTATCGCAATAGAGCCGCTAAGAATTGAATCGACTGCGCTGCTACCCATGGAGGACTACGTCACGCAGGGTATGCAGGGCAATGCCGACATCATGCTCAATCAGTCGAACCAGACTGCAGCTCGTCATCGAATACGCGCAGAAAACGGCAAGCGAATGCCGACCGTTGAGTTTGAAATACGCTCCGAAACTCTGGCCGACGAGGGCGGGCAGCTCGATACTCGCTATACCCATGAAGCCAAATTTAACGTCAACTACCTGCTGTTCGATGGATTTAACCGAAAGTTCGCGCGCGATGGTGCGAAAGCGCGATTAACCGAGCTTGAGTACGAGAAAGATATGCTCAAGAAGCAGGTTAAGCGACGAATATCGAGGGCTTACAATCAGGTGACAGCCAATCAGATTACACTCGCGGCAGCCGGCGATGAGGTCAAGGCCAATAAGGAGCTTCAGCGCTTAAACCGCAAGAACCTCGAGAAGGGCAATATCAACATTATTGAGTTGATCGACGTGGAAGAGCGTTTATACAATGCGCAGAGCAATCGGCATAGACTCAACGCAGAAATTTATCAAAACTATTATGAGCTGCTATTGGCATCAGGCCTGTTAAAAGATCAGGTTGCTCTGCAGTGAGCGATTGTGGCAGGGGCTGAAGCCTAGTCGAGACTAAACTGATAATAAACGCCTAAGTTAACAGCCTCGCCCTCAACACTACCCTGAGCCATATCGTATTCGGCCTCAGGCAGTACAAGATACTCTAGTTTCGCGCCCCAGTGATCAGAAAACGAAAACCGTGCACCTGCTGCATAGGTGACGTCTGTTCCATCACTTTTTTGTCCCCGACTGTCCTCATAGCTCACATAGGCGACACCAAGCTGAAGGTAGGGTGTTAGCCTGTTGAAGTGTGGGTAGAGGCCGATCACCGAAAATTGATAGAGATCTTCCATCTCAATATCGAAGTTTTCGCCGGACACTTCATCGTCTGAGGTGCCAAGTGCGGCCAGTACCTCAATGGCAAAGTAATCGCTGTACTGTTGTCCCACCCTGATGCCAAATGCCTGCGGCGAGCTGCTGGAGTCACTACCACCTTCTTTGACGTCGATACTCGCTGCAAGATACTCGGCCGCAAGATATATCGCGTGAGGGCTTGGCTCGTCCGCCACGCAATGTAGAGTCGTTGCTGTGCCGAGGATGGCTGCGATCAATTTTTTCATCGTAATGCTACCGTAAGGTCTCTGAAGGCAGGTAAAACCGTTGCTTAGAAGTTTACTGCGCTATAACAATAATATAGCAGATCATCGCTGCCTCTATCGCTTTACTGTCTGGCAGCTATCGCGTTTGCACTGTGAGGAGGTATAGCGCTTCGTCAGCGGGATCGACAATTGTTTCAATACGTTAATGTCGCTGACTTTCGTTGCTTATATCTGCTCAAGCTTTAAACTGTCAGCGAAGGGCGTCCCTAGTCTGTTTCCGGCTTGGCGACGTATCCAAAGACTCTCTCTCTACGCCATATTTTTTAGCCCCGATTTGCCTCGTCTCCACGCTGCCGGTATGCAAGAAGAAACTGCTCAGAACACGTTCGGATTTAATCACTCGCCTTCGCGTTGGCTATTGGCAGCGCTGATCTTTTTACTCGTCGTCGCTGCACTAGCCTTGCTCAAATATCGCCAGGTCAGTGCGGCTATTGCTTTTGCGGAATCACTACCAGAGCGCTCAGAGTCAGTGACAGCAGTGGTGGCCCAGCCCTCGACACTGCCAATTTTATTCACCACCATTGGAGAGTTGCGGTCCACCCAGTATCTGCAGCTTCGCAATGAAGTCGGCGGAAAAATCACTGCGATTAACTTTGAGGGCGGCGATATTGTCGCTGAGGGCCAAATCCTGATTGAACTTGACAGTGAGGAGGAGGCGGCGCAACTTCGTGCAACCCGTGCGCAGCTCGCACTCGCCGAGCTGCAGCTCAAACGGGCGCTTGATCTTCGAAAAAAGAACCTGGCCAGTAAAAATGATGTCGACATCGCCAGAGCTGACAAAGACGTTTTGATTGCAAATGCTGCAGCGCTGGAAGCGGCGATAGCCAAGAAAACCTTGGCAGCGCCTTTTGCAGCGAAAACTGACGTCCACAATCTACAGATAGGGCAGTTCCTTTCTGCCAATACGCAAATTACCGACTTAAACGGCACTCAAGGTATGTACTGGGTTGATTTTGAGTTGCCTCAGGAAAAAGCTATCGTCGAGGCTGGCGATGAGATCGTCGTGTCCAGCGAACAACTACTTGATGCTCCCCGAAACGTCCGTATTGAGCGTGCTGAAGGGCGCATCGATAGTGAGTCGAGAACGCGTGCATACCGTGCCTTGCTAGCCGGTGATGACAAAGCACTGAGTGCGGGTGCCGTTGTTAATGTGACAGTCACCCTCGGTGCGTACGAAGACGTTTATGAACTACCGTTAACCGCAGTGCGAAAAAGTCAGTTTGGTGCCTACGCTTACGTCCTTGAAGCAGCTGAGGACGGTGCGGCAGCGTCATATCGTGCAAGGCAAAGACAGCTTAGCGTTACGAGCTACGACAGCGACTCTGTTTTCGTGAAGGGTGGTCTTGCGCCAGGCGATCTGGTCGCTGGCTTGGGCGCTTTTAAACTGAGTGAAGGGCTGTTAGTCAACGTAGTGAATCGAACAGACCTCGCCTCACGTAAAGTAGCCGGGACGGAAGAGCCGTCGCAGCCTCGAACGGAGTTATCACCGGATGAGCAGGGGCGTCAGTAGCGACTATGGCCGGTGATCCAGAGCTTGCTGCTGATTCCGCAGCTGACTACAGCCCCAGTTTCTTCGATCGTTTCGTTCAGAGGCCGGTGCTCGCGGTCGTTATCTCGTTGGCATTGGCGTTACTCGGCTTGCGTGCCGCGCTGGATATGCCGGTTCTTGAGTTTCCCAGGATCGAAAGTTCCTCCCTGATTATTACAACCCCTTATGTTGGTGCGTCGGCCGATACCGTGCAAGGTTTTGTCACCGAACCCATTGAGCGGGCTGCCTCGACCATACCCGGTGTTGATTATATTGAGTCAATGACAACGCCCGGCACCAGTGTCGTGACAGTTTGGCTAAAGCTGAATGAGTCGAGCACGCTCGCGCTAGCTGAACTCAATGCGCGCCTGAGCCAGATTCGCTTCGAGTTGCCACCGGGCGCTGAAGATCCGGCTATCGAGGTGGAACGCTCGGATGCGGCTAATGCGATATTCTATCTCGATGCAAATGGTGGTCAGCACTCACGCGCGGAGATTACAGACTACATGAAGCGCAACGTCGTTCCCGTGCTTACCTCTATTCCAGGCGTACAGCGGGTTTCGACTTCAGGCGGCCGCGATCCGGCAATGCGCGTATGGCTCGATCCGCTGCGTCTTAACCATTACGGGATCGGCGTGGAGGAGGTTCGTGACGCGCTTTTATCTAACAATGTTATCGCTTCGCTCGGCCAGGTTGAAAATAGCTTGCAGCGAATAGAACTACAGACTAGTGCAACGCTGCAAACGGAAGACGACTTTCGCGAGCTTGTGGTAAGCCGCGATGAAGGTGCGGTTATCAGGCTGGGTGATATCGCCCGAGTGGAGCTCGGCGAGGTGGAAGGCTATGGTATGGCGAGGCTCAGTCAGCGCCAGACGATGTTTCTGGCGGTGTGGGGGGTGCCGGGCGCCAATGAGATTGAAATCGGTAACCGCCTCTACGAAGTTCTTGATGAGATAAACGCTACGCTTCCTGAAGACGTTGTCATCGAGATTGGCTACGATGGAACCCTCTACATGCGGGATGCGCTGCGTGGCATATTCTTTACGCTTGCAGAGACCGTGCTGTTAGTCGGCTGTGTGGTGCTGTTTTTCATGGGTTCTATACGCACGGCGCTGGTTCCACTGATTACGATCCCGATCTCACTGCTGGGCGCGATGGCAGTGATGATGACCATTGGTTTCTCTTTTAATCTACTGACTGTTCTGGCGATCGTTCTCTCGGTAGGTCTGGTGGTTGACGATGCCATTGTTGTTGTCGAAAACGTTGCCAGATTTATGCGCGAGGGATATAGCCGTCGACAGGCAGCGTTGGCAAGCTCAAGGCAGCTGTTTATGCCAATCATAGGTATGACGGTTACCCTTGCAGCAGTCTATCTGCCTATCGGTTTTTTATCAGGGCTAACCGGTGTCCTGATTCGGGAATTTGCGATTACCCTGGCTGTCGCTGTTTTACTTTCGGGTCTAGTTGCGCTGACCCTGTCCCCGATTATGAGTGCGTACGCCTGTCCGGGCAGAGGTGAAGAGGGCCGCTTTACGCGCGCAATCAATTTACGCTTTGATCGTTTGCGCACATGTTACGAGGCGCTGCTAGCCAGAACGCTACCGATGACACCGCAGGTGCTGGTTTTCGGCAGTGCGTTTGCGCTGCTGAGCATTCCTTTTATTATGTTCTCGCAGCAGGAGCTTGCTCCGATTGAAGATGAAAGCTCAATCTTTGTGGTAGCAGACTCACCGCCCGAAGCGTCGCTCGATTACACCCATGATCACATGCACGATGTGGTGAGTGTAATGAATGGATTGCCTGACGCGCGTGAATTCATGTGGCAAATACTGAGTCCCACCGGCGCTTTTGGTGGGCAGCTTTTTATTGACCCTGGCGAGCGGTCGGGAACGCCGCTCGATCTGTTATTTCCTGCGTTCGCACAGCTTTCTCAAATTCCGGGCATGAAGGCTTTTCCAAATCTTTCGCCCTCTTTGCCCAGTGCGGGCCGATTCTCGGTGGAGATGGTGGTTACTGCGCCGGTGCCGGTTGCCGAGATGGAACCCTATGCTCGTCAGCTTCTTGAGGCTGCTTATGCCAGTAAAATGTTTTTGTTTGCCGATACCAACCTGAAAGTCGATCTGCCGCAGGCACACTTTGAGTTGGATCGTGAACGAATTGCGGATCTTGGCCTGACCGTTGCAGATGTGAGTAACCAACTAGCGCTCTTTCTGTCGGGAAACTATGTGAACCGTTTTAACCTTTCCGGTAAAGCCTATCGCGTTGTGCCCATGGTAGAGGAACAGGGACGAGGCGACATAGCAACCATAGAGCAAATCCATATCCAGACGCCCTCAGGTGATCTCGTGCCTTTCTCATCGCTGGCTAAATTTGAAGAGCAGGTAGGCCCAAGAGCCCTGGCAAAGTTTCAGCAACGCAATGCATTTACTATTTTTGCGGGTGTGATTCCTGCGTATACCAAAGAACAGGGCTTAAGCCTGCTTGAGGAGGCTGCAGAGGAGATCTTGCCATCGGGCTATGTTGTAGACTATGCAGGCGAATCGCGGCAAATCAGGCAGGAGGGCAATACCCTGTTTGGTGCTCTCGCGTTTGCGTTAGCTATTGTCTTTCTCGTTCTGGCCGTACTTTTCAATAGTCTTCGAGACCCACTGGTCGTGTTGTTGGGCTGTGTGCCACTGGCATTGGCGGGCGCATTGATTTTTCCTTTCCTGGGTTGGACCAGTATTAATATCTACTCTCAAATCGGTTTGATCACGCTGGTTGGTCTGGTGTCAAAGAACGGTATTCTAGTCGTGGAGTTTGCAAACCACTTGCAGGCGCAGGGCAGGGACCGTTTGCAGGCAATTATCGAAGGTGCCGGAGTGAGGTTGCGACCTGTGCTAATGACCACAGGAGCGACTGTGATTGGGCATTTCCCGCTGGTTCTGGTTTCTGGTGCTGGTGCAGAGGCGCGCAATAGCATCGGCATCATTCTGGTCGCCGGCATGCTTATTGGTACTTTCTTTACGCTGTTTGTTTTGCCGAGTGTTTATTATTTGCTGGCTTCAGATCATAGCCGTGACAATGAGCGTATTTCGCTTTAACGCGCCTGTTAAAAAAATGGGGGCTAGCTGGTGGATCAGCAAGATGTAGACCGCGTAATCGAAATGGCCTGGGAAGATCGTACGCCGTTTGAGGCAATCATGTCTCAATACGGCTTACCAGAAAAGCACGTCATACGCCTTATGCGCAGCAATCTGAAACCCGCAAGCTTTAGATCATGGCGAAAGCGGGTAAGCGGAAGAATAACCAAGCACGGTAATAAGCGTCCTAATCTGGCATACAGGGACCACTGTCCCAGCCAATATAAAATTCGCTCCGGTGTGCGCAAGAGGCGACGCTAGTACCGTGCAAGCCTTCTCAGGCAATCAATAAGCTACTGATTATTAAGAATAATATCGTCGCGTTTGAAAAAACCACAGTAGGGTATACAGTAAAAGTATGCTCTCTAAAAGGTTGCAGCGACGATGAAAACTCAAATTTCAGTTCAGTCGATCGAAGAGTTCCTCAGCCGCAAACTGCATGCACATTCGCAGATGCTTGACGATGGCTTTGATGAAGATACGCTCTGGTATGTCGGCCAAATGCTCGCATCTTTCGTCGACAGGCGCCAGCTGTTTGTTTTCCGTGACGGTCACTTCCAGATTCCCACGCTAGCCTTTCTGTATCGGGATGCGAGCTTTGCCGGCTCACATCAAGAGCGTTGCTGTCTGCTTCGAAAGTTGGGTGACACCGCGCTTTTTGTGGGTGCGCTCTATAGCGAACACTACGCGCGCCGCGGTATTAGCCAACGCTATTTAATCGGTATGGGCTGTGGTGCCTATGCCTATCTTGCGGAAAACTTTGATAATGCGAATCACGCTTTTGCGGAACTATCGGAGCGATTCCCAAGCGCCCTGAAACTGGTCGCCGATGTTTGTGAAAAAGAGAATTCGGTAGACGCGCAGGATATCCTGCAGCTCTACACGCGTTGGGTCGCCACGAAAGACAGCGGCCTCAAGGCTAGACTCACTCAGGCCGGCATCGCCACAAATATGGGAGAGGGGCTGCACTAATTGCCTAAAGACTATCGACCACGCTCAGCAGTTCCCGCGCTTTATTATTAATCGCATTCACTTGATCCTCTGACATTCGCTGCAAAGTCTTATAGGGGAACGCCATTCTTGGGTTGCTTTGCAGTTTGGATCGGTTGCGATCCAGAAAATTCCAGTAGAGGCTATTCAAAGGGCAGGCGTCGCTCTCTGTTTTCTTCTTCGGCGAGTAGACGCATGCTTTGCAATGATCGCTCATTTTGTTGATGTAGTTTCCACTGGCGGCATAGGGTTTTGTTGCTACCCAGCCTCCGTCTGCGAATAGGGTCATACTTCGAGTGTTGGGCTGCTCCACCCATTCAATCGCATCGATGTAAATGCCAAGATACCACTCCTCAACCTGTTCAGGGTCGATGCCCGCAAGCAGTGCAAAGTTGCCGGTCACCATGAGGCGCTGTATGTGGTGAGCGTAGCTGTACTCTAATGACTGTGTAACCGCGGCCCTTAGGCAGCTCATTTTGGTATCACCTGTCCAGTACCAGGCGGGCAACTTTCTTTTCGCATTGAAAAAGTTTTTGCGACTGTAGTGTGGCTGGTTTACCCAGTACACGCCGCGCACGTACTCCCGCCATCCAATGATTTGCCTTACAAAGCCCTCTATCTGTTCAATGCTTATATCGCTTCCACGCCTGTTATAGGCCTTGAGCGAGCGTTCAATAACTTCGAGTGGTGAAATGAGTTTGGCGTTTAAGCTGAAGCTCAATCTTGAGTGATAGAGGCTCCAGCTGTGAGCGCTGTTTTCAGTCATTGCATCCTGAAACTTGCCGAACAAAGGCAGGCAGTTTTCGCAGAAGTAGTCGAGCTGCTGAAGCGACTGCTTGCGCGTCGTTGGCCAGAGCAGCTGGGTTTCGGCTTTGCCAAACACCGGTATGGCATGTTTTTCAATTCTTGCGAGAATATGACTTACGTCATTAGCGAAGCACAGTGGCTGGGGTATCTCGGTCAGATCGTCTTTCTTAAATGAGGATCTATTGCTGCTATCAAAGTTCCACTTACCGCCGCTGGGCTGTTGGTCATCCATGAGAACTTGCAGCCGCTTGCGCATTTTTCGGTAGAACGTCTCCATGCGATTATGTTTATCGGGCGTAAAGTAGATTCCAATTTCATCTTTCGCAACAATGAAATGCTCGGAATCATAGGCGCGGGTTTCTATACTCAGCGTTTGCGCGAGGCTCGATAGCTGTGTGGCAAGCCTCTGCTCGTCAGGGTGTTGAAACTCGAAGCGCTGCGCTCTGGTTTCTTGGATTAATTCACCCAACAGCTGCTCCAGCGATTGTCCCTCAGTGTCATCGAGTGTACGGTACACAACTTGATGGCCGGCGTTTGCTAGTTGACTGGCGAACTGCTCCATTGCATGGAGAAAAGCGCAGGTTTTCTGAACGTGATGGCGAACATAATGTTGCTCCTGATGGAGCTCGGCGATCAAGTAGCATACCCCGGGGTCGACCTTCTCGAACCATGAGTGCTGAGCGTTGAGCTGATCGCCAAGTATCAGTCTGACAGTGTTTACTTTTGTCATGGGTTAGCTTTCAAGTTATACGTGCTCGGTCTTGCTGCGAGGATTGCGGCGGCAACGCTCTGAGCAGTACTTTACCTCCGCCCAACAGCTCTCCCACTTTTTTCGCCAGTTAAACGGTTTTCCACAAGCAGCGCAATCCTTGCTGGGGAGGTTGGATTTCGTGTAGCGACGAAGTTGTGTTTTCTTGGTTCTACTCATCAATCGAACAAGTCAAAATTTACCGGGCTTTGCTCGCGAGGCTTATTGCGTTTTTTGCGATTTCGGCTCGCCGTGGGGCGACCGTTGCCGGGACGCACGTGCCGGGCAAGGATTCGTTTGGCCTCAGACCTGACCACTGGGTCTGCTTTGAAATCCCACATAGCGTCGCGTGCGCGGCGCCCTGATGACTCCAGATCCACGATTGGATGTGGGTAGTCTCTACCGATGCATACGTTGTATTGTGTTTGTTCGGCGGTCGATAGTTCCCAGGGCTCGTGCACAAGATGGCCTGGTACGTTGCTAAGCGCCGGGATCCACTTTTTGATGAACAGGCCTTCAGGGTCTTGCTCTTTAGACTGCTTTACCGGGTTGTAGATTCGAATAGTGTGCGTGCCAACGACGCCTGCCTGCATCTGTATCTGCGGATAATGAATTCCCGGTTCGAAGTCAAGAAACAGTCTGGCGAGATGTTGTGTACACCCTCGCCAGTCGAGAAACAGATGGTGGCAGTAAAAGCTGACCAGCATCGCTCGCATGCGAAAGTTAATGTAGCCGGTCTCGTGTAGGCAAAGCATGCAGGCATCAATGAGAGGGAAGCCTGTCTCGCCATTGCGCCAGGCCTTTGCCTTTGTTTGCGCAGCCTGCCCCTCATCATAGGCCAAAGCCTCGTAAGCACTGTTAAGCGGCTCGAACTCCATTCGATCCTCGCTTTCAAACTTCTGGATGAAATGGCAGTGCCAGTGGAGGCGAGATGAAAAACCACTCATCGCTTTTTCCCAACCGGAGCGATTTTTATGTAATTGGAGCGCCTGCACGACCTGCCGCAGGCTGATGTTGCCCCAGGCGAGATAGGGGGACATCCTCGAGCAGCTGAGCCTGCTGGCCTGTGGCTTCGAAATACCCTGCATGTACTGCTTGCCGCGTGCGGTAAAAAACGAGTCTAGCGTTCTGTGAGCCTCGCTCTCTCCACCTTTCTGGAATTCGGGTGCCCTCTCGCCCCATCGGGCCGTGGCTTCAGCATCTGTGGCAAGCTGTAGCTTAGTAAGCGTGAGGCTTCTGAGTCGCGATAAGTCGATTTGCCTGATCGGTGACGACATGGTCGCATGCCACGCACGATCCCAGCCCTTGCGATTGCCTATACCGCGTTGAACGGCCCCGCTGGGGGATTCACGCCAGTGTATTGCGTGCTCATCACACCATTTTTTCACGGCGAGATCGCGCCGGTAAGTGATGGCAAGTCCGGTTTCCTGATGGCTGTAGAGTGTGTCGATTGGCCGCTCGCAGTGAATTAGCTCGAGCGCCTTGATCACGCTACCGGCAAAGATCGAAAGCTGCTGCTTGTGGGCAGAGAGTCGCCGTTGCATGTCGATTAGCGACTCCTGAATGAAGCGCCAATGCCTATCGCCGTAGTGGGGGTCCTCTTCAAGTTCTGGTTCGAATATGTAGAGTAGTACGGTCGGCCTTCCAGCCTCGATGATTTCAGCGAGCGGTTCGTGATCGCTAAGCCTCAAGTCTCTTTTGAACCAAAGAACATTGATGGATTCTGAGCTGTTGAGTGTGGACGGCGAGGACATCAGCTAATTGGCCAGTCAGCGGCGTCAACGCTGTCGCTATGTTTGGGCGTATTCTGCAGATAATCCTGACCCAGCCAGCGTTTTATGTATGCCTGCTCTGGATCATATCGGTTCTGTTGCTTGGCAATATCGAAATGACGCCCACCTCGAGGGTCTACGCCTACGCCGGCGATGTACTGCCAGTTGCCCCAGTTGGAGCCGACGTCGTAATCAATCAGATGATGCTCAAACCAGGCAGCGCCATAGCGCCAGTCGATCTGGTATTCGTTGACCAGGCAGCTGGCGACGATCTGCCGACCGCGATTGCTCATGTAACCGGTGCTCAAGAGCTCCAACATACAGGCGTTTA
>CAZDEW010000012.1:0-44695 GCA_964504585.1 uncultured Pseudomonadales bacterium
ACTCGAACCTGCAACCCTCGGGTTCGAAGCCCGATACTCTATCCAGTTGAGCTACAAGCGCGCAGCGGGCGCAGTATAACAAGCTACGGCTATACAGAACAAACCCAACAATTTTTCATTGATTTGTACCGAGGAAAGCCTCTGCTACCCACCTTGTAGCCACTTCGCTCTCGCGGCGTCCTGCCGCTCGCACGTTAACAGTCAGGCCGCCTTCGGCAGTTTGAAAGCTGAAAAAAGACCACAACACCAATCTCTCTACGAACGCAGCCCGAAGGCAAATAAACACCTAGCAGCTCAGAAGCGAGCGCAGCGAGACTTCTGCCAACCTGAAGGAGTGAAGCTGTGACTATGATGTTTCTACGCAGTGGAATGTAGACATAGGCGGTCAAGCGGCCTTCCGCTTGTCGGCTTTGCTCTTATCTTTGCCGATCAAAGATAAGTCGCCCGCGGGGGCGAGACCCCGCATCTTGCTGGGCGCATAGCCCAGCTGACCGCTGTGGTTGCCGCCACAGGCGGAAGCGGGTCGAGGCGTCCTGCCGCTCGCACGTTAACAGTCAGGCCGCCTTCGGCAGTTTGAAAGCTGAAAAAAGACCACAACACCAATCTCTCTACGAACGCAGCCCGAAGGCAAATAAACACCTAGCAGCTCAGAAGCGAGCGCAGCGAGACTTCTGCCAACCTGAAGGAGTGAAGCTGTGACTATGATGTTTCTACGCAGTGGAATGTAGACATAGGCGGTCAAGCGGCCTTCCGCTTGTCGGCTTTGCTCTTATCTTTGCCGATCAAAGATAAGTCGCCCGCGGGGGCGAGACCCCGCATCTTGCTGGGCGCATAGCCCAGCTGACCAATGTGGCTCCCTTCACAGGAAAGTAGCCAAGCTGTGCTAAGATGCTTACACGCAGTGCAATATAGAAATAGCAGGTCAAGCGGCCTTCCGCTTGTCGGCTTTGCTCTTATCTTTGCCGATCAAAGATAAGTCGCCCGCGGGGGCGAGTCCCCGCATGCTGCTGGGCGCTTAGCCCAGTTGGCCGCCGCTAGGCGTTCGCCTCAACACGTAGATAGGCAAAAAGAAAAATAACAAAACTCACCGTCTCGAAAATAATAGCGATTAAGCTGTAGCCGCCAAGCCCTTCGAGGGTGGCATAGCCGATCGCGCGCCCCAGAGCGAGTAGTAAAAAAACGATGCTCAGTAGGAGCATGTAGGCGGGTAAAAGCTGCTGGTTTCTTAGCGCCGCCAGGCCGAACGCGCCGAGTGCGATTTGTACGCCGCCATACATGGCGAGAAACTCGGTATGGGCATCAGCGCCGAGGGCCTCGTAGCCGATCAGTGTCATAACGGCTGCGGGTTGCAGTGCACAATAGAGTCCGTAGGCGATAAAACCAATGGCCCAGATTGCGCAGATAGATCGGTAGTAACTCATACTTTCTCCGTGAATTCTCTTTATTCGTTTAACAGCTTTTCTTTACAGTCGGCTAGTCTGGCCCGGTTTTTCTGGTCGAGTTTGGGGTAGTGCATATCCAGTTTGCCCAGCTCCTCAAGTACGATCGCCGAAACGATTAGACGCATGTTCTTTTTGTCGTCGGCTGGTATGACAAACCATGGGCTATCTTCGGTGGCGGTCGCGTTAATTGCCTGTTGGTAAGCTTGCATATAACTGTCCCAATGAGCGCGTTCCTCAATATCCGCCGATGAAAATTTCCAGTTTTTTTCGGAGGTATCAATCCGCGCGAGGAAGCGGTTCTTCTGCTCTTCCTTTGATACGTTAAGAAAAAATTTCAGGACTCTAATCCCGTTGTTCTGCTCATAATCTTCCATGTTGCGAATTGCCTGATACCGCTGTTGCCAAAGTTGCTCCATGTCTTCGGTTTGCATCTTGGGCAGTCGCTGATAATCCTTCACGATTTTCTCGTGTACTTTAACGACCAAAACTTCTTCGTAGTAAGAGCGATTGAAGATATGAATCATACCTCGCGCAGGCATTCGCCGATTTGTGCGCCATAGGAAGGAGTGATCCAGCTCTTCGTCGGAGGGTTTCTTGAAGGCAAAGACCTTGACGCCATGGGGATTCACGCCGGACATGACGTGCTCTATTGTGCTGTCTTTACCCGCTGCGTCCATGGCCTGAAATAAGATCAGCGCGCCATAGCGATTATGCGCGTACATGGTATTCTGTAGTGCATTGATTTCAGAGCGATAGCTTTTTAACTGTTTTTTATAGTCTTTTTTGTTCTTATAGAGCGGCGCCAGCTGGGTTGCAGCATCGGCAATGCGGAATTCTTTTTCGCCGCTGTGTCTGAATTGCGTGAGATCGAGTTCGAGTTTCATAGTGTCTAGGCGCTAGATGCGCTGTAGGATTGCGTCTAATGAATATGATGAGCTTAGTTACTTCGGCATAACAGCATCGATGTAACAGCACCAGAGAGGCATTGGTTCTGCTCTATTCTATCGACTGTATTGTATCATCCGCAGCTGAACGACTCCCGGATTGTTCCTGCATCACGCTCGCAGACCCGGCGGCATTGAAAATGCAAAACAGAGCTGGCGGCGGCGAGACAATGTAGCACCGGGACAATGTAAAAGAATGGGTAACCGGCATTTTAGCTAAAAAATAAACGTAGTCCTCTATGACCATTACACCGATATACAAGATTCAGGGAGCAGGCGCCGAGTCTCCGTACGCTCAGCAAATGGTAGTGACAGAGGGAGTGGTCACCGGTTGGGGGCGGCGCGGTTTTTTTATTCAGGAGACCCGAGCAGAACACTACCAAAGCCCTGATGCGCGAGGCTGCTCGCAGGCAATATTCGTGTTTTACAAGGGTAAGATGCCGCCGACCGGAACACAGCTGCGCCTCAAGGCTAAAGTTGTCGACTACGTCAAAAGCCCCGAGCAGTTTGACAAGCCTGTGACGCAATTGCATTTTGAGGAGGTGGAGCTTATTGAGCGTGACGTACCGCTTCCAGAGCCCATAGTGCTCAACTGGGCGATGCTTGTTGCCAATCGTCAGTCACTGGCAAGCTTTCTCAATGCACACGAGTCCATGCTATTTCGTATCGAGGCCGGCGCTGAATTTTTGCAGGCGAGCAACAGCTTTGGCGATTATGTGGTGCTTCCTGCTGATGCGGTGAATAAGCCCAATGCCATTGCCGACTACTTGCCTACAGCTGTGAGGGGTGCCTGGGGAGGGCTTGTGGTTTCGGTGTCCGATATGGATTGTTGGCTGCCTTCATTCCGCACTCAGCGCACCGACGAAGCACCAATGGCGGACGTCGGGGACCGGCTTGAAGACGCTATCCAGGGCCCGCTGTATTTTCGCTCTGGTGCTTATCAGATGGTGACCACGACAGAGTTCGCGGTCGAGCGAAATGCGCTGTTCTCGGCGACTGCTGCGACCGGCAAACATCAGGGTTCAGACGCAGTTGATACGCCTGCGGGCGGGGAACGTCGTGCTCGCGATGGCCAAGCGCTGTCGGTGATGACGATGAACTGCTTTAATCTGGACCCTAAAGTAGAACGGCCAGAGTTAGTGCAAAATCCGTCGCGCGATATCGATGATGACATTGGCTCCGGACAGTTCGCCTCGCTGGCGAGGGCGGTGGTGTTTGAAGCGAATGCGCCAGCACTGGTAGCCCTACAGGAAATCCAGGACGGGGACGGGGCCGAGCAAACCGCGCTGGTTTCGGCGGAAAATACACTTCAGGTGCTGGTTGAGCATATTGTTGACATCGGCGGGCCGTCATATGCCTGGGCCGACATAGCGCCTGAAAGTGGCGCAGATGGCGGACAACCCGGCGGCAATATTCGAAGTTGCTTCCTGTACGATCCATCGCGAGTGGAGTTAGTGCCAAACAGCCTGTGCAGGCTCGGCGAGCAGCATGAGGCCTTCGAAGGTTCCCGCAAACCACTCATGGCGACATTCAGATGCTTATCGCCATCAGTTAGCGGCTCGGGTACCGATGACAGTGAGATGGCTGGCTGTCTGACGGTAATTAACGTGCACCTCGCCAGCAAGCGACACCAACACAGCGTTTTTGCCACCCGCGATCCCGGTTTTGATCATCGCGAGTCAACCCGTATTGCCCAGGCTGATTGTATCGAGGAGGCTTTAAGTCAGCTCAGGCAACGCGGCGAGGACTACTACGTGACAGGTGATTTCAATGATGTAGCGGGGAGCGAGACGGTAAATCGTTTTTTGTTGGCTGGTAACGTCAATTTGGTCGATCAGCTGCCAGCGTCAGAACGCTTTGACTATAACCACCGTGGCAAGCTGCACGTGTTAATGCATGGGATCGTCTCTGCTGAAATGGCCGCCAGTAAGCGCGCGAGCTACGAAATTTTGCACGGGAACGAGCTTCAGGGGATGCGGCCGGGCGAGGGCTTTTCCAAGGCAAGCGATCATGCTTACACGCTGGCACATTTTCACCCTAACTGTGCTGTTTGATGGTTTCGAGAAAGGCTGGTCCGAACTTTTTTAGTTTTGCTTCGCCCACTCCGTTGATGCTTAGCATCTCTGAATCAGTCTGCGGCTTGCTTTCCATCATTTCCATTAGCGTCGCATCATGAAAAATCATGTAGCCGGGAATATTGAAATCCGCGGCGAGCTGCTTGCGGCATTCGCGCAGCGCCTCCCATAGCTCGCGATCTTTTTGGCCAACACCGTTGCGCCTGGTGTTGGTTTTTTTCTGCGCCGTGCCTGTATCGGCCGGAGGCTCTCGCATGGTAAACGGCGTTTCCCCACGAAGGAGCTCTCGAGATTGCTCGCGTAACACAACAGCGCCGTAGCGGCTGGCGTCATTGGCGATATAACCCTGTGAAAGCAGGGCTCTGGCAATGGAGCGCCATTTTGCTGCGCTATTCTCTGCGCCAATGCCAAACGTGCTCAAGCGATGATGCGAGTGTGTTTTGATTTTTTCGGTTTCGAGTCCGCGCAAGATATCAATATTATGTGCCAGCCCAAAACGCTGCCCGCTTCGATAAACAGTCGACAGGAGCTGACGGGCAGAGTTTGTGAAGTCGACAATGGTGGGAGGAGATGCGCAGTTATCACAATTGCCGCAGCGGTAGCCTGCGTCGATAGACTCGCCGAAGTAGGCTAGCAAGGGGCCGCGGCGGCAGTGGGCTGTTTCACACCAGCCCAGTAACGTATCCAGTTTTTGGCGCTCGTTATGTTTATAGTTTTCTTCGCTGTCGCTGTTATCAATAAAACTGCGCAGTTGGACAATGTCGTTATAACCGTATAGTAAAAGCGCCTCTGCCGGATTGCCATCACGGCCGGCGCGCCCTGTCTCCTGATAAAAGGACTCTAGCGACTTGGGTATATTCATATGTGCGACAAAGCGTATATCCGGCTTGTCTATTCCCATACCAAAGGCGATGGTCGCGACCATGATGATTGAATCTTCGCGCAAAAAGCGCGACTGAGCTCGGGCTCGCTCTTCACTGCTCAAGCCGGCGTGATAAACCAGCGCATTGTGGCCTTCGCCACGAAGAAAGTCGGCGATACTCTCGCAGCGCTTTCGCGATAAGCAGTAGACAATGCCGCTCTCGTCACGAAATGGCTCAAGGAACTGCATGAGCTGGCGGCGCTCATTGTTTTTTTCCTGCGCTGCGTAGCGAATATTCGGGCGATCGAATCCGCCGATAAACTCCCGCGCATGCTCGAGCGCAAGATTGCTGCGTATTTCGTTGCGGACCGCAGGATTAGCAGTCGCGGTTAGGGCGACGCGGGGTACTCCTCTGAAGTGTTCTGCCAGTTCGCCGAGCCTGAGATAGTCTTTGCGAAAGTCATGCCCCCACTGAGACACGCAGTGGGCTTCATCAATGGCGAACAATGCTAGCTGACATTGAGAAAGCCAGCTAATCGTATCGTGCTGGACCAGACGTTCGGGGGCAATATACAGGATATCGAGCTGGCCCTGCGTACAGGCAGTGACTATCTGATGTTGTTCGCTCGCCGACTGGCTGCTGTTAATAAATGCAGCGCGCACACCAAGCTGGAGCATTGCATCGACCTGATCTTGCATGAGCGCAATCAGCGGGGAGACGACAACGCCAAGGCCTACACGGCAGATCGAGGGTATTTGATAGCAGAGTGATTTGCCCGCGCCGGTCGGCATGATAACGATCGCATCATCGCCCTGCATGAGGGTGTCGACAATCGCTCCCTGCTGCCCACGAAAAGACTGAAAGCCAAACGTTCGATGTAGAATCTCAAGCGCAGCCTGTGGCTCGAACGACGGATTTTCGGTAGCACTGCCTGACACGAGAGGCCTTTCCTGATCCCTGGGTGGTTATTATTTTGCGACGCTAGACTTCGAACGTCAGTTCATCGAGCATCTCGGCGACTTCATCGACTTTTTTGATAGCCTCATCCTTGCGAAGACCAGCGGCTTCTACGCCTTCGATAATTTCAAACAATCGCACAAACTGCTGCGTGATGGTGTGCGTGCGATCCAGATAAATAAGCGGCGTTTGCGTTGCATGCGACATTTTCATTTTGATGGAGTTGGATATGAACGCATCGAGCACCGGGATGTTGTACTCCTTGAGTTCCTTGACCAGTACAGAAGGCAGTTTCGATTGCCCGTAAAACTGGTTAATGATGACGCCTTCGATATTCAGGTTTTTGTTGTGCTTCGCTTTCAGGTCCTGCAGGTTTTCCATCACGTTATAGAGTGCGCGCTGCGCGAAAACGTCGCAGTCAAAGGGCACCAGTACTCGATCGGCCGCAATCAACGCTGACTTGGAATAAAAGCCAAACGCTGGAGGCGTATCAATATAGATCCGGTCGTAGTGAGCCGAAAGGTCATCGAGGGCCTTGCGCAACTGGTAAAGTTTAAAACGCGCTGACATCTCTGATTCGATAGCGGTGAGCTCGGTGCTCGATGGCATCAGATCCAGATTTTCGAACGGTGTTTCGATGATGCACTCGCGCGCATCAAAAAGCATGGAGCGCCCGAGGCCAAATAAATTTTTGTACAGCTGGGCGACATTGACGTCGGCCAGATCAGCGAACTCTTCGTTTTCTTCGTGGATATCAAAGCCCAGATACATTGAACTATTGCCCTGGACATCGAGATCGATGACCAGCGTGCGATAGCCCATGGCAGCGCTGATGGCGGCCAGATTACAGGTGATGCTGGATTTGCCCACGCCTCCTTTTTGGTTAAAGACGACTCGTTTCACTGCTATGCCTTTTTCTCACTACGTTATGCTTTAAAAAGTTTTGGCCTTAAAAATGGCCAGCGCTAGATCTTCGGTTTGCGACTTTGTTTTTCTGGCTTTATTTTCCGTCCCACGGCGTGTCGGGGACGTCTCGCTCGGTAGCCAGTTCGATCTGAAAATATTGCTCGCGTCGAAATTTAAACAGATGCGCGATCACGTTGCTAGGGAATTGCTCTACCAGCGTGTTCATCGCGCGAATTCTGGCGTTGAACTTGTTGCGCGCCGCGGCAATCTCCTGCTCCACCTGATTGAGTGCGCTCTGTAAATCAATAAAGTTGCTGCTCGCTTTCAGATCCGGGTTGCTTTCGGCGACGGCCAATAAGTTACCCAGCGAACGTGACAATTCGGTTTCACTGTGACCGACGCTGTCGCGCTCCCCCGACGAATGTTCGGTGCCGCTATCGCTTGCACCGGTACGCTGTTGAGCGATGTTCTCCAGGACTTCAGCCTCGTGCGCCTGATAGCCTCTAACTGCAGCAACCAGCTTGGGGATCAGGTTCGCCCGCCGCTTCAGAGCTACGTCGATAATGCTCCAGCCCTCTTCAATCATATTGCGATATTTGACGAACTTGTTGTACACCTGAATCGTCCAGAAGCAGGCGATGATCAGTACAAAAATTAAAATTGGCGTTGTGTCTTCCACAATCTTTTCCTAATGTTTTGATTTTTCAGCGTAGTGGCGAAAACTAAAACCGAGCGTTACGGGCAAACAGCTTTACGCGCGAAGACATGCACCAACGTATCGATGCAACGGCTAAGCGACAGGATAAGGAGAAGCGCAACTGTGTGCTTAAAGCGCCTGAATGCCAAAGACTCAGTTGCGTTCAGGTCGTTCAGTTCTTTCTTCCGTACAGTATTCCCTATCGGACGTTTAGTCCGCGAATAGCCCGCGAAGCTTTGCTAAAAGGACTAAACGGCAGAGCCGGTATTGTGTTTCCACTATTGCAAGAAGCTGTTGCAGAAAACTACTGCCAGAGACTATTGCAAGAAGCCGTTTCACGCAGCTATTGCTAGAGACTACTGCAAGAAAAAGGCCCGAAGCGTCGCAAGCGCACAATTATCGCACAGTGAGGGAGGCGATGGTACGAACTAACAGGGGTGACTCTTACCGAATGTTGAGTAAAGGGTTATAAACGTGACTCTAACTAGTAATTCGTATAAAAAACAACCGATGCTAAGCGCGGTTTTGGCATATGTTAGCTTTTACTAACACTTCGGTATGGTTGTTACAAAGTGGTGCGCGAATGGTGATTTATTGGTGCATAACTCTGGGCATTTTTCTTGTTTGTAAATTTTTCTTACTGCATTCAATGGTATCGCCGCTAATCTTCATCCTAGACACGCATTAAGTGACGACCACGTCACATTGTGGTTGTCATTCTGAACGTTCAAACGCTTGGTTCCACGGGTAACCCGTACCGTTCACTTTCGGTGCAGTATCAGTGACAACAGATGGCGTAATCAAAAACAACTTGGGAGTGCATCCTATGAAAACTTTGACTAAGGCCATCGCGGCTGCTTCACTGGCGACTGTTTCAGCCGCTTCTTTTGCAGGTACTTCACTGACAATCGGTGCGGTTTCTGACTACAACTTCCGTGGTGTAGCCCTCGGTGATGCAGGCGCTTGGGTAAGCGTTGATTACGAAAACAACGGCTTCTACGCTGGCGTTTGGGCAATCGACGATCAAGGCGGTAACACTAACGCCCTTAACGGCGAAGACGGTTTTGAGTACGATACTTACCTCGGTTATGCTGGCGAAGCTGACGGCTTCTCATACGGCATAGGTTACTCACGTTTCGACTACACCTATACTTCTACGTTCCAACACGAAATCAACCTTAGCGCAGCTACAGCTGGCTTTGGTATAGACATCGCGCTTGGTGTTAACGACGTAGACGTCGACGAGCAAGACTACACTGTAATCGATCTTTCTTACAGCAATGGTCCTTGGGGCATTCTGCTAGGAATGGTAGACAACGATGACTTCGACGATGCAGATGCCGGTGAAAGCGAGTGGAAGCGTGTTGAGATTTCCTACTCTGGCGATTTCGGCGGCGTTGACGCAACAGCAACCATCGGTCGTGCTTTTGACTTTGATGTAGATCCAGATGCGCTGGCTCTTCTGGGCGCAACTGAAACCTCTTTTGCGTCAGGTTACATCGTTCTTGACGTAAGCAAGTCTTTCGATCTGTAAGACAAGCTACGTAAGAGTAGAAAATAAAAAGGGGCTCCCGGTTGGGAGCCCCTTTTTTTTGTTCTACAATGCCGTCAGAAGCCAGAAAGGCTTCCTTTAACAAAAATTAAAACTGTATGATGGATAAAGGAAAACGATATGCTAAAAAAAATAGTTAAATCAATGATTGCGGTGGGGTTTGCGTGCACATTGGTTGTGCCGGTATTGGCAGAAGACCAATTTTATGGTGGTCTTGGTTTTGTCTTTCTCGATTACTCCGAGGAAGGCGTCGATGAGGATCTGTCGCTAACCGCGATCTATGGCCGTATTGGCTCGCAATTCAATGAAAATTTTTCGGGTGAAATTCGAGCTGGTTTTGGCGTAGGTGATGATTCTGTTGATATTCTCGGCATTGACGTTGATCTTGAGTTAGATACTTTTTTTGGCGCCTATCTTCGTGGCGGCATTCCAGTCTCTGAGACCTTCTCCCCTTATGCGGTCGTCGGTTTTACTCGAGGAGAGCTTACTGCGTCTGCCTCTGGGTTTGGCAGTGAGTCTGAGTCCGAGACCGATGTCTCTTTCGGGCTCGGTGCCGATATTACGGCGAACGATGACGTCGTGCTAAACCTGGAGTATATGAACTATCTCGATAAAGATGGCGTCGAGATCGACGGGTTCGCTTTTAGCGTTGTGACCACTTTCTAGGGATCGGTGAAGAATACGGAGCGTCTAATGGACGGGCTTTAATAGCTCGTCAGATTCTCGGTAGTGGTAATACCGATAGGTTGAAAGAATAAACTCGCCGACAGTTCTCGAGGGGTGTTGGCGAGTTTATTTTTCCGCATAAAAGGCAGCGCCCAAGGGATGGCGTTTTATTGGCAGCCTGTTAGAGCTAGGCTCTCTCGAAGGCTTTTTATACTTCCTCGCTAACGCTATGTTTGGCCTTGATAAAGTCACTGTGCGATACGTAGATAAGTTCAGCGACCTTGCGGATGGTGCTGTCCTCATAGCGGTCCAGTTTGCTATCCGCATAGGCGACGCGCCAGAGGTTTTTCACCAGTTCGTATTTGGCCGATTTTTCAAGCGAGGCATTGATTACCTCGGTGAACTCATACAGCGAAACTGACGCTTCGGTGCGCAGTTCGGCCTCGCTAAAAAATTCTTTTACGTCGCTGCCGTTGAGATCGCAGGTCTCCTTCGCAATATCAAGAATGCGCGCTACTTCGACCGGATCGACTTGATGGTCTGCGTTGCTCACAAGAATCATGAGCGCGACGGAGGCGAGGTCGGCATCACGTTGACCTATCGTGCTTTGATCTTCCTTTTTCTCCGCGAAAAGTTTTTTAAGACTATCTAGCAAAATATCCTCTGCAGTTGTTGTGGCTTGCTTGTGCCTTAGTGCTTAAAGGCGATTGATGCTTACTTTTCCTTCGTCTAAGCACGTGGGGTTGAATCATTGCGAGTTAAGAATAACTTGCAGTGTCCTCGAAGTTGCGTGCTGCTAGCGGTGACCGACATTCCGCCGCAGGGAAGCGGCGGTTAGCTACACGGAAGTATTCACCGTGTGTCGGTCACCGTTAGCAGCACGTAACTACGGAAGCTAAACCAAGACTCACATTTAGCGGTGGTAAATCCAGTACGGCAGACTGCAAGAACGCTACTAAAATATGCGCGTTAAAGGTATCAGACTCAGCCGTCCTTCAATAGTTTCTCTAACTTGACCTGATCAGCTGCAAATTTGCGAATGCCCTCGGCCAGTTTCTCAGTAGCCATGGCATCTTCATTGAGCATCCAGCGGAAGCTGGATTCTCCGCAGTCGGGCTGCGCTTCGCGGGGGTTATCGCCATCCTGGAGGCGGCGCTCCAGTTGCCCGTTATCGCTAGCCAGTGAGTCGAGCAGGGCGGGGCTAATCGTCAGTCGATCACAGCCTGCCAGCGCTTCGATTTCACCCTGGTTGCGGAAGCTCGCGCCCATTACCACAGTTTTGTAGCCGTGGCTTTTGTAGTAGTCATAGATGCGCGAGACAGAGAGTACGCCGGGGTCTTCCAGCGGTGGGTAGCTGTCTTTACCGGTCGATGCCTTGTACCAGTCCAGAATCCTGCCGACAAAAGGCGAGATCAGAAATACGCCGGCATCGGCGCAGGCGGCAGCCTGACCAAAGCCAAACAGTAGTGTCAGGTTGCATTGAATGCCTTCTTTCTCAAGCTGACGGGCCGCTTCTATGCCCTCCCAGGTGGAGGCGATTTTTATCAGAATTCTTTCACTGCCAATCCCCTGCTCAGCGTAGAGTTCGATGAGCTGTTTGGCTTTATCAATGGTGGCTGCCGTATCGAAGGAGAGTCTGGCATCGACTTCGGTAGAAACGCGCCCGGGAATGATCGAAAGGATCTCCTTGCCAATGGCGACGGCCAGTCGATCGCAGGCATTGGCAATCACAGTGTCAGCATTGCCGCCCGCGGCTATCGCCGTTGCGCGCGATTCTTCAACAATCGACTGATAGTGAGGGAGCGTCGCTGCATTCAGCAGTAAGGACGGATTGGTCGTCGCGTCCATAGGGGTGTACTGGCGAATGGCTTCGATATCACCGGTGTCGGCGACGACGTCAGTAAACTGCTTAAGTTGCTCGAGTTTATTCATGCGTTGGTAGGTTCTCCAAAAGGTCAGTGTTGAATGCAGCGCAAACGTGCGGATTTTACCCGATTCCGTGGCGACAATAGCGGGCTTTAGCGGTCATAATTTTGCCTTTCATGAACCTCGGAGGCCCCGGGTTAGCATTGACGTAGGGCCTACGTTTTATCCGCAGCTTATATTGGCTGCGCTCGCCAGCGTACCTCGACTTACCCCCATCGCCCGAAACGCAAAAGTAACTTGAGCCACAAAAGAGACGTGACCGAGAAAAAGCCAAGTATCCGCAAGCAGTCGCTCGCGCGAAGTTTTACCGCCTCGCTCGCCGGTTTGCGCGCAGGTGGTGCACTGGCGCTGGATGGCGTGCGCCAGAAAATTACCGGCGAGGAGGGCGACAGCGATTTTTCCCGGCGAGAGGCGCGGCTCTTTGTCGAAAAGCTGGGGCGCCTCAAGGGCTCTTACGTCAAGATCGGTCAGATGTTAGCAATGTTTGGCGAGCACTTTCTGCCGCCCGTGCTCACCGAGGCGCTGCATGAGTTAGAGGATAAAACTCAGCCCGTGCCCTGGTCTGAGCTGGAGCCGACAGTGGCAGCAGCGCTTGGTGATGCTTATCGTGAAATTGACGTCGAGCCTGAAGCGGTGGCGGCAGCTTCGCTCGCTCAGGTTCATCGTGCGACCATCAAATCGACCGGCGATACGATTTGCCTCAAAATTCAATATCCTGATTTACCGCGTATTATCGACAGCGATTTTGACGGTGTCGTGCGTATGTTGAAGGCCGCGCGCTGGCTCAAAGTCGGGAGGGATCTGGACGAATGGCTTGAGACGATGCGCGCACAGCTGCATCAGGAGGCGGATTACCAGCGCGAGGTGACAATTACCGAATCGATGAAAGCGCTGTTAAACCAGTCGCATGAGGCGGGTGATCGAAGCTCGACAACAACAGCGAGTATTCGGGTACCAACGATCTATCGTCAATACTGTCGTCCAACTATTATCGCGATGGAGTTTTTCACGGGTAACTCGGTCAAAGAAGCTTCTATTAAGGATTTACCGCTGGCGTCTCGAAATGCCCTTGGGCTCGCCATGTTGACGCTGTTTTTTCGTGAGGTATTTGACTGGGGGCTGATGCAGACAGACCCAAACTTTGGCAATTACCTGGTTTCTCTGGGGTCGAAGCAAGAGCCTGGCCTGGCGCTTTGTCTGATTGATTTTGGCTCTGTGCTTGAACTGGAACCTACTCAGCGCAGTGAGCTCAAGCGAGTTATCGTCGGCGGCCTGGCGAATGATGACGGTGAGATAGAGGCCGGTTTGCGAGGCCTTGGCTGGCTAAAAGCCGATGCTTCTGCGGAGGCAGTCGATCTGTTCGTTCGCTTTTGTCGCTACCTGTTGGAACCGTTGCGTCCGGCGGAGCAATTACCCGTTGAGCGCTTGAACGCACAGGGAGATTACCGCTGGCACGAATCGGAACTCATCCAGCGAGTGGGCAAGCGTGGGGCAAAGAACGCTGCCAGCCAACATTTTCAAATGCCCTCAAGCGACTTTAGTCTATTCGCGCGTAAGTTGACGGGCGTGTTCACTTTTATCGCTTATCTTAGAGCCGAGTTTAACGCCTATCCGGAACTGGCGCGTTTTCTTGAGTCAGAATCTACTCCGGAGCGGCGCACTTAACAGCTGCGTTTCTTATGGCACCTGACGCACAGCGTATACCTTATAACGTGTGACTTATAACGGATAACCGCTTTTGTCACGGTAATGGTGTCCACTTTACTATCCCAGTATCCTGCTGCTTCCTTCGCGCGGTGTTTCAACGATACGCCAACTATTGCACATTTTCGGCCCATATTGCCCAGTCCTGCGCCCTTTTCCCACCGTTTTTAGAGCGAGCATTCTAATTAGGGTGAGGATTCTAATCATCAACCCTATTATTTGATCATCGCTGACGGGCTTACTTCATCTCTCCCGCCCAGCGACTTGATTCGACTGGTGATCGGCTTTGCAGTTGTAAACAGGCCTCCACCGACGAGTGAATCAGACGGTTGTATTGACTGTCCCCACTCAAGCTAATCCATCGAGCAGCGCGAGTTGGCCTCAATCAGGCCTCGCGATTGGGGGCTCGGCTAGACACTAACTGGTAGACCCTAATGGGTAGACCTTAACTGGAAAAGTATTCGGAGTATTATCATGGCTGCAACGAAAGCAAAGACCGCACGTAAAGCACCTGCGAAAAAGAAAGTTGCCGCGAAGCGCGCGGTAAAGAAAACCACCACCACTGTTAAGCGCACAGCTGCTAAAACCAAGAAAGCGGTTAAAGCCGAGCCAAAACTGGTTGATCTGAGCAAAGCTGAGTCAATGGCAAAGTCAGTCTGGTTCGCAGGTCTGGGCGCATACGGCATGTCTTATGACGAGCTGAAATCAAGCTACGACAAAGTTAACGAGCAGAGCCAGAAGCTGTTTAAAGATCTGGTTAGCCGCGGTGAGAAATTGCAAAGCGACGCTGAATCTTCAATCAAAGAGCAGCGTGATTCCATTGAAGATGCCTTCGCAGACGCGCGTAAAAGCGTTGATGAGTTTGTAGAGAAAATTGACGTCAACGGTCGCGTCAAGGAAATTTTCAGCCGCATCGACAGCTTGAGCGCAGACCTCAAGAAAGCGGTCTAAGTCGTCTCGATCGATCGACTTCTTCTGAACAGATTACTTATAGCGTTCGGCGGCCTTCGGGCCGCCTTTTTTTTGCCTGTGTTTTACCAGCCTTTTTACCTGGGAAGGGCAATTGAGTATACTCGCGGCATGAGGCGGGGTGAATTGCAGGGCTCTGGTCGTCATTCAGAGTCGTGACGCCGCTAACCGCTCAACTACTGATTGCTGCAAGCGTGTCGCGTAATGCGCTCTGCTTACACAGGCTGCAAAATTAAAGGCACTCATGGCGAAAATAAAAACGCGTGACCTGATTCTTGAAATTGCGCTGGAGCTGCTCAATCAACGAGGCGAAAGCCAGTTGACCAGTGTTGATATTGCTCACGAGATGAACATCTCGCCCGGTAATCTGTACTATCACTTCAAGGGCAAGGAAGAGATCGTCATCGAGCTCTATGCGCAGTTCCACGCGCGCGCGGCTCTCGCCGTTGAGGAAATACTGGGCGCCAGTTCTGGCGATGCTCGGGAAGTGCTGATGCGCGTCAGTCTCGTCTCCGATATCTTTCAGCAATTTCGCTTTATTGGGCACGACCTCTATGGGCTTGCCGATCGCTATCCAGAGATCAAAACCCAGCTGGCTCGCTTGCTGAGGAAGTTGCACGCTGCTCTAAAGGGGATTTCAACACAGCTGTTAAACGAGTCCAGAGTCCAGCGCGCCGATGTTGCCGCTGATATACTTGCCAATAATATTTTATTTACTCTGCTAAATCTTAAGGCGTATGACAGTTTGCTCGGACGCGATGACGAGTATGAAAGTAGTATTGAAGAGCATATTTTTATGCAGCTGATGCCCTTTATTGAAAGAAGTGAATCGCAAAGTAAAGCGTGACGCGGAACAAACTTTTGGCAGCCCTTATGCATTCTGACAGTGCGCAGAGAAATCTAGTGCTTGCATCGGCTGAAACACTTTTCAACGACGTCAATAAAAAATGAGTGATATTCGAATAAGAAGGCAGCATACGCTAGGCAAGGCCAAGTGTGATGAGTTGGCGACTCAGCTTGGTGAGCAGTTGGTTCAGGGTCTTGGTGGCACAATTACTCGAGGCCCGGATCACCTTCGGTATAAAACGATGGGTGCCGAGGGTACCTTAAAGACAAGTGAGACCGAAATTGAAATCGTGATCAAACTCGGGCTGATGACAAAGGCGTTTAAGCCGATGATTGAATCGGAGATTGAGAATGCCTGTGTCAAGTATCTCGGGTCTTAATCACTTCTTCAGTCGAGAAAATACTTTTATTCGTGTAGACCAGTGAGGTGCTTACCGTGGCAGGGGTAAAGAAAAAGTCGACCAAGGCAGCCAGTAAGAAAGAGACGTCAAAGCCAAAGGCAAAACGCGCGCCCGTAAAGCGCAAAGCCAGAAAGAAAGCTTCCGCTGCCACACGGGATGCCGATGATGTTCTGGTAAAAAAGATTTGGCTTGCCGGACTAGGCGCTTATGGACTTAGCCGTGACAAAATTCAACAGCGCGGTGACGAACTGCTTGAAAATGGACAGCAGCTTTTCGACAGCCTAGTCGACCGTGGTACGCGAGTTCAAGATGATACAACCGAGATCTTCAGCCAGCGCGTTGAGGAGTTGGATAATCGGATCGATGAAATTCGCGACCAGCTAAAAGACGGCTATTCCAGCTCTCAATGGGGGCAGAAAATCAATCAAATTGCCAAAATGCTTGATGATATGCAGGATAAGCGCAAATAGTGCCTGTCTTGCAGCACGCTTGAACGCGTTCATCGCTTAAAAGCCTCGTCTCTGTCGTGTCGTCTGGGCGTCAGATTTTTACGACCGCTATAATCCCAGTCAATTTCAATCTTGGCGTACTAGCGATCTTTGCTCTTAGGTGTTTTGAGCACTGGTGGCATATTCGCGTCGCTCGGCCGATGCTGCCTAAGGTGTTACGTGTGCACTTATCGCACTCATCACCAGCAGATGGCAGCCGATTAATATATTAAAATGCGGAAAACCTGATGCTCTGGTTTTCTTTGCTGCGCTCGAGCTAGAGTCGGCTTCGTGTGACTTTGCTAGTTTACATATTTTCTGAACGGTGCTTCTTTAAACGGCGCCCTCCCTAAAAAGTTTCAGGGCTAGATACTTTCTAGCCTCGGAACAAGATTTTTTCATAACGGTAAAATTTGATGGCAATCCCTAATCTAAGACCTAGAAGACGAACCAAAATCGTTGCCACACTCGGGCCAGCGTCATCGACGCCGGAAGTCATTGGCGAACTCATTGACAGTGGTGTCAATATTTTCCGCCTCAACTTTTCTCATGGAAGCCATGAGCAGCACGGTGAGAATATCCGCTCAATCAGGGCAGAGGCGAGCAAGCGTAATCGCCACGTCGGTATTCTTGGCGATTTGCAGGGACCAAAGATCCGGATAGGCGATGTTGGCGAAGCTGCGCTCGATCTGAGCGAGGGCGACATCCTCTACCTCACCACAAATGAAGAGACAGCGGATATACCTAACGCTCGTATACCGGTGTTTTACAAGCCTCTGCCGAGTTCGGTGAAGTCCGGTGATGTTCTGCTCCTGGACGATGGAAGAATCAGACTCTGCGTTGATCGTGTAGTCGAGGAGGATGTTCACTGCACCGTCATACAGGGCGGCAAGTTGACCTCGCGCAAGGGGATTAACCGTCTTGGCGGTGGTCTCGCCGCAGACGCCATTACCGAAAAAGATCTCGAGGATCTCGATTTTATTGTTTCCAAAAACCTTGAGTATGTCGCGGTTTCCTTTCCGCTGGCTGCAGAAGATCTGGACCCTGTGAAGCGGGTGCTTGCGGCCAACGATTCGCAAGCCCAGATCATTACCAAAATCGAAAGAGCGGAAGTGGTTGCCAGCGATGAGGCGCTCGACAGTCTGATCGCGGCGTCTGACGGTATCATGGTGGCGCGTGGGGACTTGGGCGTGGAAATTGGCGACCCCCAGCTGGTCGGTGTGCAGAAGAAGATCATTCAGCACACGCGGGCGATGAATAAGCCGGTGATAACGGCCACGCAGATGATGGAATCGATGATCACCGAACCTGTGCCGACGCGCGCCGAAGTTTTCGATGTGGCGAATGCCGTACTCGATGGAACTGACGCAGTGATGCTGTCTGCAGAGACTGCGACCGGTGCTTTCCCGGCGCGCGTTGTGAGTGTCATGGCAGAGACTGCGCTTGGAGCTGAGCGCCACCACTCCATGAATATCGGCAACTATCGCGTTGGGCAACGATTTTCCTCCGTGGACGAGTGCATCGCGATGTCGACGATGTACGCGGCCAACCACATAGAGGGCATATCGGCGATTATCTGCCTAACTGAGTCGGGTACCACTCCGCTGCTCGCATCGAGGGTCAGCTCGGGCCTGCCGATCTATGGCATATCGCGCCACTTACTGTCGTGTCGCCGCATGGCGCTCTATCGAGGCGTAATCCCAATCTATTTCGACGTCACCCAGTGCGAGGGCAACGTGTGGCGCGAGACGATGCAGCTCATAGCCGACCGAGGCGAGTTGCGCAGCGGTCAGCGCGTGGCCATCACCTGTGGTGATCTTGCCGGTGAGGGCGGATCAACCAATAGCGTTAAAGTGCTGGAGTACGTTTGACACGCGCTGGTTTCTGATGCGCTCAATCCAGTCGTTTCAGCAGCTGCGATTGATTATTGCTGTAATACTGCTCAGAGCGGCTCTAGTTCTGGGTTCCATTTGTCGCCCTGATAGTCGCTCCACAATGCGAGTGCTATTTTGAGCGCTGTTGTGAGCGCTATTGTGAGCATTGTTGTGATCACCATAGCGAGCTGCAGCCCAGTCTTCGCCGATATTCATTGCTGATGGCCTTTTTTGATACGTTTTCATTAACGCAAGGCCGCTTTTCGTCATCTGCTTTAATCTAACTGTCACATAGTCGCAATAAAGTATTTCTCAGTTGTGTGTCTCCGATCCCTGTTACGGCAGCGGGTCGGAGCCTGCGCGAGCGTCGTTGTGCCTTTTTAATGCAGCAAACTGCTGATAGGCATGACAATTCACCCTTAACTCAGGCAAAGCTTTATACTGTCATGGCGTTTTCAGCCCCTGGTCGTCAAGGGTTTACTGGTCAATCCTTGCATAGCAATACACCCATGAGTTTTAGCAAGATTCTAGTCGTTGATGATGAGCCCGCAATCCGGGAGATGCTTCGCATGGCGCTGGAGCTCGAAGGCAATCAGTGCGTCGAAGCAGGTTCCGCAAGCGAAGCGATGCCGCTGATCGTGGATGAGCGGCCCGATCTGATCCTGCTTGACTGGATGATGCCGGAGGTCAGCGGCCTTGAATTGCTCAGGCGTTTGAAGCGCGATGATTCCCTCAAGGAAATCCCGGTGATTATGCTTACCGCCAAAACTGAAGAGCATAGTGCGGTTAATGGTCTGGATGCCGGTGCGGATGACTATATCAATAAGCCCTTCAGGCCGAAGGAGCTGATATCGCGAATAAACGCGGTTTTGAGGCGCTCTGACAGCCATAGCGATGGAGAGACGCTAGAGTGCGAGGGGCTGATTCTCGACCCGGTCGGCCATCGGGTATTTATCGGCGAGCAGCTCATCGAAATGGGTCCAACCGAGTACCGACTGCTAAAGTTTTTTATGTCCCACCCCGAGCGAGCATATTCCAGAGGGCAGCTGCTCGATCAGGTCTGGGGCAGTAACGTCTACGTCGAAGAAAGAACGGTCGACGTCCACATCCGCCGCTTGCGCAAAGCCTTGAGGCCAACATCTGATGTTGACTACGGCCGCTATATTCAGACGGTCAGGGGCACGGGCTACCGTTTTTCTCAGCGTATCTCACCGACCTGAAAGCTGGTATAGTTCCCGTCGCCCTCGATCCATGTGGGCCCCGCTTTTCAGGTTCGACAGGCACTACCACTGTCATCGACGTCCAGCAGGGTTTCACCCTTTTATTCTACGTAGTGATGCAGGGTAATCGGTGTCAGGCCTTGAAAAAATATAACAGGGCGGGTTGTTGGTCGAGTCAATAATGGTTGGTCTGCTGCTTTTTCGTCGTTATGTCTACGGTTGTAATTCAAACTTTATTTAGAGCGGCAATCGTCGGCGGCCTTGGTTGGCTGTTGGGCCGTGAATTTGATCGCCCCGTTGAGCTGGCAATTATTGGACTGCTGTTTTTTCTCGTTTGGCTGGTTCGGCCCTATCGTCGATTTTTGCGATGGGTGGAAAAGGGCGCAGACCAGCACATGCGCGATGCCAATTATTTCTGGTCGGCGATCCAGTATCCGATAACGAAGCTGATCCGTCAGCTGAATCTACAGCAGGAGCAACTTCGCGCCGATGTAGATTTTTTCCGCGACTCGTTTCAGGCGCTGGACAGTGCGGTTATCGTCATAGACTCCGACGGCTATATTATCTGGTCCAATCAGAACGCCGTTGCGCTCGCTGGCATTGATCTCGAACGAGACGCAGGCAGGCAGCTCACCAGCCTTTTTCGCTCCCCAAGGTTCATTCAGTTTTACGAATCTGGTGAATTTTCGCAGCCACTGTTACTGTCCTCTCCGATTAACTCCGATATTCATCTGGAAGTGCGCGCGA
Source organism: uncultured Pseudomonadales bacterium (assembly GCA_964504585.1). Classification (GTDB taxonomy): domain Bacteria; phylum Pseudomonadota; class Gammaproteobacteria; order Pseudomonadales; family UBA7434; genus UBA7434. The sequence goes on from CAZDEW010000012.1 coordinate 20,278, forward strand.
CGAGATACCGACGCGACGACACGCTGTTTTTTATTCGCGATGCCAGTGAGCGAGTGCGCCTGGAACTCATGCGGCAGGACTTTATTGCCAACGTTTCGCACGAACTGCGCACGCCGCTGACGGTGATAACGGGCTATCTCGATATGCTTAAGTCCAGCTCGGAAAACCTGCCGCCCATTTGGGGGCAGACCATGGACAAGATGTTAGTACAAAGTGGGCGCATTGATAGCATGGTCACGGATCTACTCTGGTTATCGCGACTGGAAACGGTGCCAGCCGAGAGAGACGAGCAAGCTGTTAATTTGATATCGCTGGTCGAGTCTATTTTATCGGAGGCCAGAATCTCTGCGCCCAGTAAGCAGTTCCAGCTTTTAAATGACCTGGACGATCCAGTGCAAACGCAGGATGCTCTGGACGCTACGCCGGAATCAAACCAAAGCCTGCAGCCTGTGGTAAGCGTCAACGGTATATACGCTGAACTGCGCAGCGCTTTTGAAAACCTTGTGCAGAATGCGATTAAGTACACCGACGAGGCTGCCCAGATTGATGTCAGAATCCATATCCGAGGATCAGAGCTCTACGTTTCCTTTACCGACAATGGCGTTGGCATTGAACCTGTACATATCCCCCGTCTAACGGAGCGCTTTTATCGGGTCGATCAGAGTCGAGCGACGACGACCGGTGGCACAGGGCTAGGGCTTGCGATTGTTAAGCATGTACTGGCAAGACATGAGGCTCGGCTAATCATTCAGAGCGAGCTAGGAAAAGGCAGCGTGTTTAGCTGTGTTTTCCGCGATTACCTCATCGAGGGCAGGGAATCCGCTGCGTAGTTCTGCGGAAAATAAGGGTTATAGTTGTCTTTTTGCTCCTCTGCTGCTGCGTTAGTCAAGTTTTTTATTCTATAATTTTTACGTCCTGCTAAATTTGATTCGCACCGACAATCTGTGGGATGAACCTCAGTTCTCTCGCGGATCATTTCGAACGCCGTAGTTGAGCTAACCGTGAAGGTGTTCGTTGTTTGCAGAACTTTTCCTACATAACTGTTGTTCCAGAACAGTTACAAAGGACAAATGAGACAGAAAATTATTTCTGTTAAGTGTGCTCGTTAGGCGGATGAATAGCTATGTTGGTAGACGGCGGCTCAAACCATATTTCCAATCGCTTCGATAATGAACTCGACTCGGTCAAGTCAAAGTTCACCGAAATGGGTGGGCTCGTTGAACAGCAGGTCAGAGACGCGCTGCATGCCTTATTGGAAGTCGATAGTGCGGTCGCTGAGCAGGTCATCGAAAACGATGAGCGCATTAACGATATGGAAGTCGAAATCGACGAAGACTGTGCGCTGATTCTGGCGCGTCGGCACCCTGCAGCAAGCGATCTTCGTTTTGTACTCACCATTATTAAAACCACGACCGACCTTGAGCGCATTGGCGACGAAGCCGACAAAATGGCACGTCAGGCGATTACGCTTGCGGAGCAGGGTAGAGCACCGAGAGGCTATGTCGAGATTCGCAACATTGGCAAGCAGGTAACCTCGATGCTGCATCAGGCTTTAGACGCCTTTGTTCGGCAGGATATTGAGCTGGCGTTACTGGTAGCGCAGAATGATAAGTCGGTCGACCTTGAGTACGGCACGGCGCTGCGCGAGATGATGACGTATATGATCGAAGATCCGACCAGCATTTCCCGCGTCATGAGCATCATGTGGTCGCTGCGCGCACTGGAGAGAATCGGTGATCACGCGAGGAATCTTGCCGAGCACGTGATTTACATGGTCAAGGGTGATGATGTGAGACACATTGGTCTCAAAAAGATGGCGAAAAAAGTTCACGAGTAAGGACGTTCTCCTTCCCCAGCCCTGTTGAAGGGGCGTTGTCGTTTTTCCTGGGGCCATCCAGTCTGCTTGGGCCTCTACATTCCCAAACTATTCCCGATTAATCTTTTGTTGCAGCCCTGCTTGCAGCTTAGGCGTTATTTTATTTCTGTTCGTAAGCGACTGATAAATATAGAAAAATGCCTCTTCCGCCAACTTTTTTGCTGTCACAATATTGTCATATTGCTGTCATAAACTGCGCCGCGAGTAGGGTAGTAAAGCTCTGGCTTACCGGAAATCTTCGATTGTGGAGATCCCCCGGCGAGCCCGGATTCTGCTACTCAATTGATCCAACTTAACTGTTCGATTTTATTAAAGCGAGATACGCTATGAAAAAGCATTTGATAACCCTTGCCGCTTTCGTGATGGCATCGCAGGTAAATGCGAGCCGCGACTATATTGAAATTGTCGGTTCGTCTACGGTTTATCCTTTCGCAACATCGGTTGCGGAGAAGTTCGGGAAGAAGTCCGACTTTAAAACCCCAAAGATTGAATCCACTGGCTCGGGCGGTGGTATGAAGTTGTTCTGCAACGGTGTTGGCGCTACGCATCCGGACATCACCAACGCATCGCGTCGCATCAAGGAAGGTGAGTTCACGCGCTGTCAGGAGAATGGCGTGACCGAGATTGTGGAAGTCCTGATTGGCTATGACGGCATCGCATTTGCTAACTCGCGCAAGTCGCCTCAGCTTGAAATGTCACGCAAAGATATCTATCTGGCATTGGCTAAAGATGTCCCGAATCCTGACGGCACGGAAACGTTCATTCCTAACCCTTACAAGACCTGGAAAGACGTTAATCCCGATCTGCCTGATCTGGATATCGAAGTTTTGGGGCCACCACCGACTTCGGGGACCCGAGATGCATTCGTTGAGCTGGCGCTGGAAGGCGGTTGTAAAACTTTCCCGTGGGTGAAGGCCATCAAAAAGCAGGACAAGCCGACGTACAAAGCACGCTGTCATTCAATTCGTGAAGATGGTGCCTACATTGAGGCCGGTGAGAATGACAACCTGATCGTGAATAAGCTTGATGCGAACCCTGCTGCTTTTGGTGTGTTCGGGTTTAGCTTCCTTGATCAGAATTCGGACAAAGTGCAGGGCTCAATCGTTGACGGTTTTGAGCCGGATTTCGAGTCAATCGCATCCGGTGACTATGCCGTGTCGCGGCCGCTGTACTTCTATGTCAAGAAAGCGCACATCGGTGTTGTTCCCGGTATTGCGGAGTTTCTGGCGGAATTCACCAGGGAATCAACCTGGGGTGATGAGGGCTATCTGGCAGATAAAGGGATGATTCCACTCGATAGTGAGAAGCGAGCTGCGATAGGTGCGTCTGTCAATGCGTTGGAAGTTCTTACCGAGCTCTAAACGCTACTAGAAGAGCACAATTTATCCCCCAATTGGGCTGGCATTCATCGCTGGCAGAGGGTATAAAGGGCGGCGCTTGGGCACCGCCCTTTTTCTTGTGCCAACAAAAATGGGCCGCCTTTTCAACGCTGGATTATCGCTCTCCCAGAGCAGTGCAAAATCCCGGTAACTGGGTTCAACAATTTTAGTATGCAGTCTAGTACTCTGTTTGTCCTGACAATCCTGGCTATCGGTTTTGCGTTCTATGCAGGGCAGCGCCGCGCGCTCAGCTATTCCGCGACTACCGGTTCTCGTACCCACTCCCTGCCTTTTTATCACGGTTCATGGCTGGCCATTCTCACGGTGCTGCCTGCGCTGCTGCTCTTGCTACTGTGGACAATCTTCGACGGTGCTGTCATCAAAGCGATGGTTATGGACGCGCTTCCAGAGCCGTTTCGCAGTGAACCAGAACTTGGTAAAGCACTGATTTACACGGAGGTCCTGCGACTCACCGAAGGTGACTTTGCGACGTCGAATGCCGAGGCCTTGCGACCTGTTGCCGACTACTGGCTGCAATTGAATTCGGTGAGTCAGCGCTTGATGCTCAGTCTCACAGCCCTGCTGGTCGTTGGAGGCTTTGCTGTCGGCTGGTTCCGCTTTGCCGCACAGGCCAATGTGCGCGCCAGCTTTGAACGGGTTGTGATGTGGGGATTGCTTGCCTGCGCCAGCCTGGCGATTCTGACAACGGTGGGCATCGTTTTCTCGGTCGTCTTTGAATCCATCCGCTTTTTTGAATCGGTATCCATATTCGAATTCATTTTTGGGACGCAGTGGAGCCCGCAAATCTCAATTCGCGAAGGTCAGGTAGGCTCTACCGGCGCTTTCGGAGCCGTGCCCTTGTTTGTCGGTACGCTGTTAATTACCGCGATCGCTATGGTCACAGCAGTGCCGTTGGGTCTGATGTCGGCCATTTATCTGTCTGAGTACGCGACACCTCGATTCCGCGCGGTGGCCAAGCCTGTGTTGGAAATACTTGCCGGTATTCCTACGGTCGTATACGGTTTTTTTGCCGCGATTACAGTTGCTCCCATGCTGCGTGATCTGGGTGCCAATTTTGGGCTCAGTATTGCTTCGGAGAGCGCGCTCGCCGCTGGTATTGTTATGGGTGTGATGATTATTCCATTCGTCTCTTCACTATCAGACGATGTGATCAACGCCGTGCCGCAGTCACTGCGCGATGGCAGTCTTGGTCTTGGCGCGACGCAATCCGAGACGATCAAAAAAGTCGTCATTCCCGCTGCTTTGCCGGGTATTGTTGGTGGCATATTGCTGGCGGTATCGCGAGCGATCGGTGAAACCATGATTGTTGTGATGGCGGCCGGGCTCTCAGCCAATTTAACTGTTAATCCCTTTGAGGCTGTCACTACCGTAACGGTGCAGATTGTCACTCTATTGGTGGGGGATCAGGAATTCGATTCACCCAAAACGCTAGCGGCATTTGCACTGGGACTGATGCTGTTTGTGACGACGCTGGTGTTAAACGTGATTGCGCTGTATGTCGTGCGTAAATATCGGGAGCAGTATGACTAGTTTATTCTCCGCGATCAGGGTTTGGTTTTCCTCGTCAGCTCTCAGGAACCATTGAACGATGAAAGAGCCTGCAATTGACATCGTGCGACGCAACCTCGATCGTCGCTACGCAAAGGAGCGACGTTTCCGCCGCATGGGACTAAGCTCTGTGCTGGCCGGCGTAGCTGCGCTGGTGTTTTTGCTGTTTACCATTGTCGGTGATGGGCGCACGGCATTTTTTCAAACCTATATGGCGCTCGATATCGACCTCTCGCTCGAGTCGCTGGATTTGCCTGCAGACACTGATCTAGAGGCAGAGGATGCACTCAAAGGGCTGGATTGTCTCAGCCCGATACGCAAGGCGCTGCGCGAGCAGTTCCCGCAAATGACCAGCCGCCGTGACAAGAAGGAAATCTACAAATTGATCAGCCCGGGTGCTGATTACCAGTTGATGCAGCTGATTCAGGAAGACCGAAGTCTCATTGGCGCGACCCATCGCATCTGGCTGCCGGCCGATGACGATGTTGATGTTTACATGAAGGGCAAAGTTGATCCGCAGCTGCCGGAGAATGAACGCCGAATCAAAGACAAAACCATTACTCTGATCGAGTCCCTGCGCGACAGCGGTCAGCTCGAAAAGCGTTTCAATAAGATTCTCTTTACTGCCGGTGATTCGCGCGAGCCCGAGCAGGCAGGTATCCGCGGCGCGATTATCGGATCATTGCTTACGATGCTGGTTACACTGTGTCTGTCTTTCCCGATTGCAGTTGCAGCTGCTGTGTATCTGGAGGAGTTTGCGCCCAAAAATCGTTTCACGGACCTCATCGAAGTCAACATTAACAACCTGGCGGCAGTGCCCTCGATTGTTTTTGGCTTGCTCGGTCTGGCGGTGTTTTTGAATCTATTCGGCATGCCGCGGTCTATTCCGCTGGTGGGCGGTGTTGTTCTGTCGCTGATGACACTGCCAACGATTATTATTTCCAGTCGTGCGGCCCTCAAAGCTGTGCCACCGTCTATTCGAGAGGCGGCTCTGGGTCTGGGCGCCTCTCGGATGCAGGTTATCTTCGATCACGTGCTGCCGCTGGCAATGCCCGGTATGTTGACCGGTGCGATCATTGGTATGGCACAGGCGCTTGGCGAGACCGCGCCGCTGCTGATGATCGGTATGGTCGCTTTTGTGGTGGATATCCCCGCAGGGTTTATGGACCCATCCACCGTGCTGCCCGTGCAGATATTCTTATGGTCAGATAGCCCTGAGCGCGCCTTTGTTGAGCGCACTTCAGCTGCCATCATGGTACTGTTAGCGTTTCTGGTAGCGATGAATGCTCTCGCGGTGTTGCTCCGTCGACGCTTCGAGCGCCGTTGGTAGGCGGGCTTTAGGCAATGCGTGATGAGTGAAACGTTAATTCAACCAGAACAAAAAAACCGGAAGGCGGCTGCTGAAAGCGGTGGCCTGACCGATGTAAAGTCTGGCCTTTTCGAGATGGCGCCCGGTAGAGAGCCGTCCGATAAAAGACATGTCAATCTAAAGGAGTCCGATGTGAGCACCTTGTTAGGCGAGCCGACCTCAGCGGGTGAGCCAATGGTCGAGAGTAGCGCTGACTACAAAGAAACTGTTGGCGATTACGTTATTGATGATCCCAAAATGTCCATGCGCGGCGTCAACGTGTTTTATGGCGACAAGCAGGCGATCTTTGATGTCAATATCGATATCGCGAGAAACGAAGTTATCGCCATGATTGGCCCGTCTGGTTGCGGGAAATCGACGTTCCTGCGCTGTCTGAATCGTATGAACGATACGATCGATATTTGTAATGTCGAAGGAAGCATCTGTCTCGACGGTGAGGATATTTATCACTCCGGGATGGATATCGTGCCGCTGCGCGCTCGCGTGGGAATGGTTTTTCAGAAACCCAACCCTTTCCCCAAGTCTATCTATGACAATGTCTCCTACGGCCCTCGTATCCACGGTCTAGCGACCAACAAATACGATCTCGATGAAATAGTCGAGTCGAGTCTGGCGAAAGCGGGTTTGTGGGACGAGGTCAAAGACAGGCTCGATCAACCAGGCACCGGTTTATCGGGTGGCCAGCAGCAGCGTCTTTGTATCGCGAGAACGATCGCGGTCAGTCCTGAGGTCATTTTGATGGATGAGCCGTGTTCGGCGCTGGATCCGATCGCCACCGCAAAAATCGAGGAGCTCATCGATGAGCTCAGCCAGAACTTCACCATCGCGATCGTCACCCACTCTATGCAGCAGGCCGCAAGGGTTTCCCACCGCACCGCTTATTTCCACCTGGGCTATCTGGTCGAAGTCGGTAAGACTGACAATATCTTCACCAACCCGTCGCATAAGCTAACCGAAGACTATATAACGGGTCGATTCGGTTAATCTGGGTTCCTTTGCACAAAAAAACGCCGATTTATTCGGCGTTTTTTTGTGCGCTTCTGTTACTGCCCAGTCCCGGGCTGTCACCGAAGTGACATGCAAATGTCACAATTCCCAAGTTCCCCTCAAATTTGTCACATTAGTGTCATGAAAAGTTCGCAAACTGCGACCGCGTTGCAGCTGTTGCACCGATCTGGTGAGTTTTGCCGGTTTAGTCGGATTGTACAGCCACTGATGTTCGGTTCACCGAGGCGAGTGCTGCAGCAAAAATTTGAAAAGATTAATTATGTGAGGGTTTCCATGAAAAAATTAAGCGCGCTTTCCATGGCGGTTTTGGTTGCAGCCATGCAGTCGCCAGTTGCTACTGCGGGTACGGTAACGTCTGATGGTGCAGATCTTGTCATCAAGACCAAAGGAGGTCTAAAGGTTTGGACCGCTGACAAAAACTATTCGATCCAGCTAGGTGGTCGAATAATGTATGACTATAACCGTGCCGAGCTTAATGGAGAGGCAGATGAGGACCAGTTTGATCTGCGTAGGGGACGGCTGTTCGTCAAAGGCGACGTAGGTGAGAACTGGTCATATAAGTCTCAGTTCAATGTTGATGGCGGTGGCCCGGAAGATCTTTACATCCGTTATAAAGGGTTCGAAGGTAAAGCCGTAACCGTAGGTCGCCAGAAGATTCCTTTTGGTCTGGAGGAATTGACCAGCTCCAAGGACATTTCAATGCTGGAGCGCTCAGCGCTTACTGAGCGATACGTTGTAGGTCGTGCGGATGGCGTTGTCGTGTCAGGCAAGAAAAATGATTTCACTTACGCAGTTGCTGCCTATGGAGAAGATAGCGAAAGTGATCCAAACCTTGAGGACTTTGGCTATGCAGCTCGTGTGACTTATGCGCCAATTAATGACGGTGATACGGTTCTTCACCTCGGTGCTGCACACCGCGGCATGGAAGGTGGTATCAGGGTTAACGGAATCGAGGTTGCCGGTACCGCGGGTGCTTTCCACGCACAGGCAGAGTTCTTTGATTATGAAGCAGATGATGCTGATGATGCCGATGGCTACTATGTCCAGCTTGGTTATGTGCTAACTGGCGAGTCGCGCCCGTACAAAGGCGGTAAATTTAAGCGCATTAAGCCAACGGGCGATTGTGGTGCTGTTGAGCTGGTCTTCCGCTACGAAGATGGCGACGGTGACTACGGTGACATCGAGCTTGGAACGGATGATGCGACCTCTTACGGTGTAGGCGTCAACTGGTACGTGACTAACGCTGTTAAGCTCGGCCTGAACTACACCGATGGTGAATCTGAAACCAACGATGATGAAGGCGAAGAGTGGCGAGCACGTTTCCAGCTCACGTTCTAGTAGCCGGACTACAATTTATTTGATTGTTCCGCACTCTCAATCAAAACTCAGGGGCCTCTATAGGCCCCTTTTTTTTTGGCTTCCGGCAGGAGTTTGGGGTCAGAGTAAAAACGGTTTGTATGAATCTATGAACGGTTGACTGCTCGGAGTTTTTACTCTGACCCCAAACTTCTGATCACCACTTCTTTAGAGGAGGTTGGTGAGTAAGACTAGTCGTCCAGAACCGTTTTGCCCTGGCCATCATTGAGGTAGCGGACAAACTGATTGTTGTCGTCGACGAGTATGGTTGTCGGCTCAAACGCTTCGGTTGCGAGAGTAAAGGCCATAATAATAACCTCGTCGCCCGGGTGGATCAGGTGCGCGGCAGCGCCGTTCATTTCAATATCGCCCTTGCCATACTCGCCTTCAATAATATAGGTCTCGAGTCGCGAGCCAGAGGTGTTGTTCACGACCAGCACGCGCTCGTTTTTTTCCATGCCCGTCAGTTCAAGCAGCTTCTTGTCGATCGTGATACTGCCAATATAGTGCAGGTCCGATCGAGTCACCGTTGCATTGTGGATCTTGGCTGACATATAGTTTTTCAGCTTCATAGCAGGAATTCTCGCAGTGGGTTCAGGGCGCGGAGTGTGTGGCTACAGCACTAGTTGTTGGCGTGCAGCGCTTCGTTGAGTTCAACGACCGTTTTATTGGTTTTGCACTCGATGGTGCCGCTAATGGAATTGCGCCGAAAGAGTAGATCGGATTGTCCGCTCAGCTCCCGTGCTTTGATCTCTTGCGCGGGTGCGCCGTTTTCATCGAGTAGCTGTACCTTGGTACCCGCTGTGATGTAGAGACCGGCTTCGATGATGCATCGGTCACCCAGTGCAATACCGGTGCCCGCATTGGCGCCGATCAAACAATTCTCGCCGACTGAAATGACCACATCGCCGCCGCCTGACAGCGTGCCCATGGTTGAGCTGCCGCCACCGAGGTCGGAACCCTCTCCGACGAACACGCCAGCTGAAATCCTGCCCTCGATCATGCTGGTGCCAGCCGTACCCGCATTAAAGTTGATAAAGCCTTCGTGCATGATAGTCGTGCCCTTGCCGACGTAGGCACCGAGCCGTACTCTGGCAGTGTCGGCAATGCGCACGCCCTCGGGGACAACGTAATCGGCCATGGGTGGAAACTTGTCGATGCTTTTAACGCTCAACCAGTCGCCTCTGGCACGCGCATCGCTGTGTCGCTGGCTGATATCCTCAAGATCGACCGCACCCACATTGGTCCAGGCAAGATTCGGCAGGCTAGCGAAAATGCCCGAGAGGTTGATTTCATGCGGTTTGACCAGTCTGTGCGAGAGCAAGTGCAGTTTTAAATAGGCTTCGGCAACGCTGCTGGGTGCCTCATCTGCGAGAAGGTGGATGAGTACAATGGGCCGTGCGCTTTGCGTGAGCGCGTCGGCCAGCTCGCTTTGCTCGCTTGATACCTCGCGCAGTGCATTTGCCAATTGCTGCAGTTCCTGATTGCCCAGCAGTGTCGGCTGACCTGCCTCTGCGTATTCACCGAAAATGGCTGCAATTTCCGCTGACGGTTTAAAAAGGGGTTTTTGGTAAAAGACTTCAATCATATCGCCATTGGCATTCGTGGAGGCGATCCCTAAAGCACTTGCAAAAACTGTCATGAATGATTTCCTAATATGGGTTTGATAGGGCTAGTGGTTGATATAGCTTATGGTTGAGTATGGCTAGTGGTTGAGTATGGAAAGACGAAGCTACAACATCGCTAAGACAACGTATCGCTAAAACAACGCCTATTGCTTGAGGTATTCGCTAAATTGTTCGGCTTTGAAGCCCATGCTCACGCTGCCGGCGTTTGATGGCCAGTGTACGACCGGGCGTTTGATTAACGTCGGGTGCTCCTGCAGCGTTTTAATGAGCAGCTTTTTGTTGCTGCCAGTCGGCGTGAGTTTGCCATCGGCTTCATCGAGCATTGCCTCGAGTGAGGACTTTAGGTCTGCACTCATCTGCTTCCAGGTGGTGCTGCGTTTGTTGATGAGCGAACTGGATACGCCGATGGCTAACCACTCCTCGAGCGTTGAGGCGGCGAGACCGTCGTCTCGAAAGTCGTGATAGTCGAAGTCTACGCCATTGCTTTCCAGCCACTTGCGCGCTTTTTTGACGCTGTCACAATTTTTAATGCCGAAAAGGCGAGGTTTCTGCGTCTGTTTGGGCATTTTTCTTTCACCGTTGCTGTACGTCGATCACAGCTTCTACAGTTCCGGGACGATCCGCGTGACGCCGGGATCAGTCAATCTGAGGCGCGGAAGTCTAGCAGTTCAATTGCGGGTTGAATAGTTGCGAATTAGGCGTAAATTGGGCCTGTATCGGTCTTTATGCGCGTGGCCGGTCGTTTGAGTGTTGCCTTGAACAATGGGGTTGGAGTGGGGGACGACAAGTTAGAATGTAAGGTGGAGGTCACTGGCGATTGCCACTGGCTTGAGCAGCTTTCAGTGCATTCCGGATTGTCCAGATCACAGCTCAAGCGGGCGATGACAGCGGGGGCGGTTTGGCTGGAAGAAGCGAAAGCGCAGGGCGAACGCTCAAGGCCAAGACGCTTGCGGCGCTCGGATAGCAAGGTGCGCAGCGGGGCGCTGGTTTCACTGTACTACGATGCCGCGCTGCTTGAGCAGCAGCCACTCACCCCTGTCCTGATTGAGGACATGCGGGACTTTAGCGTGTGGGACAAACCGGCTGGTATGCGTGTTTCTGGCAGCTACTGGGGGGATCATCTCTGTTTGCTCAGGGTGGTAGAAAAACATTTGTCGGGGCGTGCGACGCAACTCTTGCATCGTCTGGATAGCTGGACCAGCGGTCTGATTCTAGTCGCGCACAACAAGAAAGCTGCGTCGGAGCTGGCTGCTTTATTTGCCGAGCGCAAGGTTTATAAGCGTTATCGTGCGCAGGTCGCGGGCGATCCGGCGCTTACGCTGCCTCATGTGATCGACTCGCCTGTCGATGGCAAGCAAGCATTGAGCAGGATTGTTTCGGTCGTGCGGCCTCAACAATGGCTGAACCCCGAGCCTTGCCGCGCGCTACCGGAAGAATTCTCAAACGCCGTGTCCGAATTTTGCATTGAAATTGAAACCGGCCGCAAGCATCAGATTCGCAGCCATCTTGCAGCGCTGGGACTGCCGGTTCTGGGCGATCGCCGTTTTGGATTCGCGCAGAATGCTCCCGAGGATGATATTAGTGGCGCGAGCCTTGCACGAGCGGATAAGAGTGACGAATCTATGGCGGTCCGGGTCGCTGCGACTAATCTGCAGCTGCGCGCGGTAGAGATCGCTTTTAATTATGGTGACAAGGCCTTTCGCTGGTGTCTGGATCAGCAAGACGAGGTGCTTGAGAGAGATCGTTAATGGCCGAAGAAGAAGGTCAGGAAAAAACTGAAGAGGCGACGCCCAAACGGCTGGAAAAGGCCAGAGATGAGGGGCAGATTGCACGCTCCAGAGAGTTGGCGACAACGCTTATTTTAATGGGCGGTTGCCTGGGTTTGTGGGCAGTCGGCAGCCAGCTGGCCGCTGCGCTAGGCAAGCTGATGCAGTTCAACCTGGACTTCGAGCGCGAGTCAGCGATGGACAGTTCGCTGATGTTCGATCACTTGAATGAATCTGTGCTTTCAGTGCTCTTTTTAGTCAGCATACTACTGCTGGTTATGTTCATCATGGCGGTCATCGCAAATCTGGCGCAGGGTGGTTGGCTTTGGTCTGCAAAGCCGATGACGCCCAGACTCGATCGAATCAACCCGCTTGAGGGTTTGAAACGAATGTTCTCGGTCAAATCGCTGGTCGAGTTGTTCAAGGCGATTGCAAAGTTTCTGCTGGTGGCGATTGTTGCTGTGGCGGTTCTGGCGTTTTTTCAGGATCAGCTACTCGCGTTAGGCAAAGAGTCGCTGCGACCGGCGTTGGTACATGCCACGTCCATTATTTTGTGGTCTTCGCTTGCGATGGCTGCGGTCACAATACTGATCGCTGCGATAGACGTGCCCTTTCAACAGTTCGAGCACAAAAAGAACCTGCGAATGACCCGCCAGCAGGTGCGCGATGAGTTCAAGGACACAGAGGGTCGCCCCGAAGTCAAAAATCGCATTCGCCAGATCCAGCACCAGCTATCCACCGCCCGCATGATGGCGGCAGTTCCAGAAGCCGATGTTGTGATCACCAACCCCGAACATTTCGCCGTCGCACTGCGCTACGGTAGCGGAGATCTCGCTTCGGCCTCGGCGTCGGGCGCGCCGGTGGTGGTTGCCAAGGGTGTTGACCAAATCGCGCTAAAAATCCGCGAAGTGGCCGAGCACCACAGCGTGCCTTCGGTGCGCAGCGAGCAGCTTGCGCGGGCACTGTTCTACACCACGGAAGTGGATCAGGAAATTCCAGAAAAGCTCTACCTCGCGGTTGCACAGGTACTGGCGTTTATCCATCAGATTCGCCAGCGCAGTCGTGATCGCTTCGAGCCGACCGGGGCGGAGCTGCGATCGCTTTCAAGCCGTCTGGATTTGCCTGAGGACATGCTGTTTGACGCTGAGGGCAAGCCCGACACCAGCCCGGGTTAACCGTCCATCCCGCGCCGTTGGGCCGTCACTGAATTTGGCCTGAGCGTCGATCGTCGGCGCGTTTCTTGCTCCTTCCTTTCCTATGACCTGAATCCGGCTTGCGTGCGTCAAATATTTGACGATGCTGGCACGGTTGGGGACAATTGTTGTCAGGCCGAGACCCTATCGCCGCGATGGTGGCGACATTTCGACGGGGCGAGCGCAGGGCAGGGCTATGCGCCGGGCCGACAGGTTCAAGACCATTTAATAAGACGAGCCAGTACCAGGAGTTAGTTGCTTTGGCAGAGCAAAGTTTCAGTCAGTTCAGTCGTGCGGCGCAGGGGAATATGGGCGTTCCTTTCCTGCTGCTTGCGCTGCTGGGCATGATGATCCTGCCGGTGCCGCCTTTCTTACTGGATACCTTTTTCTCTTTCAATATCGCGCTTTCCATCGTCATTCTTCTCGTCGCGATCTATTCCCTGCGCCCTCTGGAATTCGCGGTTTTTCCCACTATGCTGCTGATCGCTACGTTGCTGCGTCTGGCCCTGAACGTGGCCTCGACGCGCGTGGTTCTGCTTGAGGGGCACCAGGGCGGCGATGCCGCTGGCAAGGTTATCGAGGCTTTTGGCGAAGTTGTGATTGGCGGGAACTACGCTGTCGGTCTGGTGGTGTTCCTGATCTTGATGATTATCAATTTTGTGGTGGTTACGCGCGGAGCTGGACGGATTTCCGAGGTGAGCGCGCGCTTTACACTCGATGCGATGCCCGGCAAGCAAATGGCGATTGATGCCGATTTAAATGCGGGAATACTCGATCAGGAAGAGGCCAAGCGGCGGCGTGAAGAAGTTGCGCGTGAAGCGGATTTCTACGGTTCGATGGATGGCGCCAGCAAGTTCGTCAGGGGTGATGCAATCGCCGGCATTCTGATTTTGATCATCAATATTCTCGGTGGTCTGGCTATTGGAATGGCGCAGCACGATCTCGAATTCAATCGTGCGGTAGAGGTCTACACGTTGCTCACGATAGGCGATGGTCTGGTTGCGCAAATACCCTCGCTGCTGCTTTCGACTTCCGCTGCCATCATGGTTACGCGCGTGAGCAGTGAGAGCGACGTGCGCGACCAGGTTTTCCAGCAGATGTTTGACTCGCCCAAAGCGTTGGCGGTTGCCGCGGCGATTCTTACCATTATGGGCGTTATACCCGGAATGCCGCACGTTGCCTTTCTGTCCTTGGCCGCGGGATGCGGAGCGATGGCCTGGTGGGTTGCCCGTCAAGCTCAGGAAAAGAGTGAGGCCGAGGCGCGCGAGTTGGAGCAACAGCAGCAGGCCCAGCAGTTAGAACAGCCGGAGCAGGCCGAGCTCGGTTGGGATGACGTGACGCCCGTCGACCTGATTGGTCTGGAAGTCGGTTATCGCCTGATTCCCATGGTGGATAAAAACCAGACGGGTGAACTACTTTCAAGGATAAAAGGTATTCGCAAAAAATTGTCGCAGGATATTGGTTTTCTGATACCGGCCGTGCATATCCGCGACAACCTCGAGTTGCAGCCCCATGAATATCGAATCGCGATCAACGGCGTGGTTGTCGGTGAATCGGAAGTGCGACCTGAGCAGAGCCTCGCCATTAATCCAGGTCAGGTTTTCGGCAGGGTCGAAGGCGTCGAGACGCGTGATCCCGCGTTTGGTCTCGAGGCGCTCTGGGTTGATGCAGCGCAGAAAGATCAGGCCCAGTCGCTGGGGTACACAGTAGTTGATGCGAGTACGGTGGTAGCAACCCACCTAAACCAATTATTGATGAAGCATATCGATGAGTTTCTGGGGCACGAAGAGGCTCAGCAAATGGTAGAGCGTCTGGGCTCCTATGCGCCCAAACTTGCCGACGCCTTAACCCCGGAGACGGTGCCGATGGGTATGCTCATCAAAGTCCTCAGGGAATTGCTGAAAGATGGTATCCCGATACGGGACTTCCGCACGATAGCAGAGTCGATTGTGGCCAACTCCGCACTCGCCCAATCGGCCTCGCGGCTGACCGAATCGGTGCGCGTTGCGCTGCGCCGGAGTATTGTGCAGGAAATCTATGGTGCGGATAAAAATCTGGCAGTTACGACACTCGATGCGAATATGGAGCAGCTCTTGACTAGCGCCGCCTCACCGCAGAGCGAGGACCTGACGCTGGAGCCCGGTTTGGCCAATAAATTGCAGCGGGCGATGGAAGATTTTGCGACTGATAAGGAGCAGCGGGGCGTGCCGGCGGTATTGCTGGTCCCAGCTACGCTGAGACCGTTTTTATCGAAAATGGCGCGCTACTGCGGGCATATGCTACATGTGTTATCGTACAACGAAATCCCGGATGATAAGCAGATTACGATTGAAGGATCGCTCAAGTAGATCTTCAGTCAAGTAGCCCTTCAGTTAAGTGGCCTCTATTTATTTGGTTATTTGGGCTTTATGCATGTCGGTGCCCTAAGTGGTTTTTTAAGATAACAGGTTTTGGAATATACCTGTGGACGATCTGGTGAAGAAGTTGTGGCTGTAAGTGAATTAGAAAATGAATTGAGTTCGGCGAGACGTTTCTTTGCGCCGACCATGGCCGAGGCAATGCGCAAGCTCGCGCGCGCACTCGGTAATGATGCGATGCTGTTGACCAGCAAAAATGTCCAGGGCGGTGTAGAGGTTTATGGTATCGCAGCAGCTGAAGAAGCCAACTACAGAAATCTAACGCAACGACGATCGGCGCGTCGACGCCAGCGTCGCGCTGGACGACAGGCAAGTGCTGCTGAGAATCCGGTGAGCCGGCGTGACCGCAATGACGAGCAAAAGCCTACGATAAGAAACGCCGGGTCTAATGTCGAGCATCTACCAACCGTATCGCTCGCAGCCATATATGCCAATGAGCAAAACGCTGATCAGGATGAGCGCTCGCCGACCGATGACATGGCCCAGTCTTTCTTGCAAAGCGAAAGCCCAGAGCCTGAACTGCATGCGCTGAGCGAAGAGCAGCTGGTTTCAACCCTGCTCGAAGATGACTGGATGCAGGACGATGAGCTCGATAACAGTAGCCGCGAGGATGCGGTAGATGCCTATCAGATGGATGAGGGTGCGCCTAGTGCAGTAACAATGCCGGACGCTCCCCATGCTGCAGATTCTGATCTCCCTTTGGGCGAGCAGGAGGTGCTCCATGCATTTATGGCCGAGACGCGGCAGCAAATCAGCTCGCTGCAACAGCAGCTGCAGCAACAGCAGCAGGTCTTCGACGAAGAGCGAGAGCTTCTGCTTTCGGCGCAGGGCATAGAGGCGGCGCGAGAGCTGTACGCGATGGACGTATCGCTTTCGGTGATCAAGGCAGTGCTGCGGCAGGTTGACAGGCCTCATCAGGCAGTCTCGATAGAAACTATTTTGCAGGTGTTTAGCGGTATGCTGCCTGTTATTGAGCAACCTCAGTTCGGCGAGGGGGTCTATGCAGTGACAGGCGGTCGCGTGGCGCAGCAGTCGGCGACGCTCGCAAAGTTAGTGCTGCGCGTGGCAACGACCCAGTCCGACGCCCGTTGTGTCGTGCTTACTCTTGATGAGGAGCACGAAATTTTTAGTCGCTTTGAATTGCTGACAGGTATAAAAGTTATCAGCACCGAGGCCTCGCGCCTGGGCGATAGTTTGGCGGCGCTATCGAATTACACACATATTTTTGTCGATGTCGGATACTCGACGATCGACAGTGATAATGAACGCGGCGTGGTCAATGGTCTCGCTGTGTTGAGAGACTTGAATCTTAACCATCGCGAACTCCTGTCTTTGAGCTCTGAGGCAGACATTGCGTGGACTCGGGGATTGATTGATCATTGGCGCTCTGACAATACGTTTTGTTGCTTGCTGTCCGAGGCCGACGACCACAATGGTTTACTGGGGCAGTTTATTAGCCTGTTGATCGAAAAGAGGTTGCCGATCATCGGGTTCGTCAATCGTGCGCTTCTGCCCGATGCTATACAAACGCTTTCAAAAGCTGATTTAATGAGCCGCTTGAGCCAGAATAGACTGATGCACCGCAGTGCGGTCGCTCCTTTTGTTTCATAAGTATTGGTTGCATAAGCAATAGTTTCATAAACATGGGTTTCGCGAGCGGTGGGTTCAATAGTCAGTGGTCTGATAGACAGTTTTTGCGGATTAGGATTTTTACTGGCGCAATTAACCGCCAGTTTGTCTGGATAATTTAATGGTTGCCAACTCGAACACGAAAGATCATTTAACGCGGGTGATTGCGGTTACCGGCGGTAAAGGTGGTGTTGGAAAAACCAATGTATCGATCAATCTGGCGATTTCGGCGGCCAAGAGCGGGCAGCGGGTGCTGTTACTCGACGCCGATCTGGGGCTGGCCAATGTCGATGTGCTGCTGGGATTAAAGCCGAAGCGCAATCTGGAAGCAGTGCTCAAGGGCGAATGCCAGCTGGAGGATATTATTCTTACTGGCCCGGCAGGCATTAAGATCATACCCGCGACTTCGGGCACACAGTCGATGGTCAAGCTTAGCGAACAGGAGCACGCGGGGCTCATTGCCGCGTTTAGTGATCTGGCAGATTCTGTCGACCTGTTAGTGATCGACACCGCCGCAGGTATATCCGATTCCGTCGTTAATTTTGTTCGCGCCGCGCAGGAAGTCGTGGTTGTGGTGTGCGATGAACCTTCGTCGATTACTGACGCCTATGCCCTGATTAAGGTCCTGAGAGTGCAGTACAACGTGGATGGTTTTCGCGTGCTGGCCAACCAGACCCGAAGCGAGGCAGAGGGTAGAGCCTTGTTTAAGCGTCTGGTAGCGGTGACCGACAGGTTTCTCGATGTCAATTTGCGCTATGCCGGCGCGATACCCTACGACGATGCGCTGCGTCAGGCGGTTAAAAAACAGGAGGCGGTCACCGAAGTATTCCCTGGAAGTAAAGTCTCTAAAGCCTTTGTCAAACTGCACAGCGACCTTCTGGACTGGCCGCGCCCTGAGGGTCCCAGCGGCTATTTGCAGTTCTTTGTTGAGCAGCTGGTCGCTATGCGCGTGAGCACGGAGCCAGAGTTCAGCTGATCCGCGCCTGTTCGGTCTAGTTAGGCAAATGTCCGTTTTTTTCAACGGGCGACACCTCGGCCGTGTTCAAATTTAGTGCGCTTTTGTTCTTCCCATTCGACGCCAGAAGCGCTAAAGTCTCGGTCTGAATCTCCGCAAGGTCTTGAATCAGGTTACTTTTTTTGAGCACGCATCAGGCTTACATAGAAACTGATAGGCAGACGAGTTCCACCAGTGAGCTCGTCGAAAAGCATGCCCCGCTCGTCAAGCGCATAGCCCTTCATCTCCACGCTCGACTTCCCGACAGTGTCTTGCTCGATGATCTGATGCAGGCGGGTATAGAGGGCCTGCTTGAGGCTGCGCGCAATTATCAGACGGGTAAGGGGGCGAGCTTTGAAACCTTTGCCGGTATCAGGATCAAAGGTGCCATGCTGGATGAGATGCGCCGCGGGGACTGGTCGCCGAGATCGGTGCATCGCGCTTCGCGCAAAATGACGACGGTACACAATAAGCTGGAGGTCCAGCTGGGTCGCGCGCCAACGGTTGAAGAGATGGCCGAGGCGATGGAAGTGACGCTGGATGAGTTTCGCCAGATGGCCAGGCATGCCTTGAGCACCAAGCTGGTGAGTCTGGACGAGCCGGTGGGAGAGTTTGGAGGCGCAGAGCGCGGCGAGTTTGTCGAAGATGATTCCGACAACCCTGAGCTGTTGGCTGAGCGAGATAATCTAAAGGAGCGTCTAATCGCGGCAATCAAGCAGCTCGCAGAGCGCGACCAGCTGCTGTTAAACCTCTACTACTTTGAAGAGCTCAATTTGCGAGAAATTGGCGAGGTGCTCGGGGTTAGCGAATCCAGAGTGAGCCAGTTGCACAGCCAGGCAGCGCTCAAGCTGCGGGCGATCATGGCCCGCTAGTCGCTAGTGGCCTCAAGCGCTAGGTGCGTTTCTTCTATTTCACTTATCTTCCTCTCGATATTGAGCGCTCCCGCCAGCCCCCGGAGACATCGCAGGCGATAATGGCTTCAACTTCTCGGTGTTTGCCGCACTAAAACCTCCCGTTGAACTTGCCTCCCCCCTCCAACCCAAAAAGTATCGTTGCAATGCGTTTTCAAAGCTCAGTTGCACAGGCGAAAGCGATACATCAAAAATCTGAAGAAACGTCGCATAAGAGTGCTTGATGCTTCAGTTGCTCACTGAATTTCTTACGCCTCGCTCCAGAGGGACTTGTTTTTTCGCGCTCAAACTGGCGGTTGTGAACTTGATCACGTCGCCGCCGCGAGCGCCGACTGTTGAAACTCTATACTTATCCGATAGCGAGTTTTGGAAGTAGCCGGGTGGTGATCAGCACAGCGTGTTCGATGACCAAGGGCCCGTCTCGTTTTTGACGTAGGTAACTATGAGCGATTCAGTGGGTTTGAGTCAGGCCAAGCGGTTCGATCGCATAGAGATTGAGCTGGCGCGAGAGCTGGAGTTTATGGTCTCGGCGTTAGCGCGTTGGGATGGCTCGCGCGAATTATCTGACCGTGGCGAGCTGCGACTTTCGCTGGCGCGAGCGGAGCGCTGTATTGCGGTTCTGTCGAATGCGAGTTTGTCCGCTCCGGCGGGCGCTGCAGGTGACGTCGAGCCTGTGGTAGGTTTGTGCCGCATGCAGCTGTCCGAGGCGGCAGCGCTTGTCGAGCGAGCGCAGTTGCTTATCAATCGCGTGCCAAAGGTCGGGAAAAGCGAGGGCAACGTCGTCCATCTGGAGCTAGTTGAAAGCGAAGATGACGGCGGCGTCGCGAATGAGATTCTCGCGGCGCTGAATTTGAATCAATTACTGGATGACGATTACGAGTCGATGCGTGCTACACGACGCACAGGCTTACGGTTGGCTTACTCCGCCAGCAGGCACGATCGGAGTTGACGGTTTATTTGTGGATGCGCCGACGGCCTGTGGTCTTCTAATCAGCATCACTGTTTTACACGCTTAGCTAAAGGGATTAGCAAAGGTAAATGGATTTTTTAAGTATTCTTGGTGTGCTGGTCGGTGTGGCGGCTATTCTAGGCGGTAACTTCCTGGAAGGTGGTCAATGGACAGGCCTTTTAAATCTCCCCGCCGCCATGATTGTGATTGGTGGCACGCTTGGCGCAGTTGTGCTGCAGACGCCAAAGCAAACCCTGCAACTTGCCATCCGCCGTTTCCGGTGGATCTACCAGCCTCCCAACTACGATTTCTCGCACTACAACAAGAAGCTTTTGCAGTGGTCGCAGATTGCACGTCGCGAAGGCTTGATGGGGCTAGAAAAATTGATCGCGAAAGAGTCCGACCCTTTTGTCAAAAAAGGACTGACTCTCGTTGCAGATGGCTTTGAGCCAATTCAGGTCAGGCAGTTGCTCGAGGTAGAGATTGTCAGCCAGGCGCAACGCAATCGTCAGGCAGCGCATGTCTACGAATCGATGGGCGGCTATGCACCTACGATAGGCATTATCGGCGCCGTGCTCGGCTTGATACACGTTATGGATAATCTTCAGGATCCGAGCTCGCTGGGCAGTGGCATTGCGGTCGCCTTTGTGGCGACGATTTACGGTGTTGGTATAGCCAATTTATTTCTGATTCCCTGTGCCAATAAAATCAAAGCGTATGCCGAGGAGAAGAGCTTCCTGCAGGAGATGGTGATGGAGGGCTTGATCAGCATTGCCGACGGCGAGAACACCCATGCTATCAAAGAAAAGCTCGACGGTTTCTCTCAGGCGGCGTAGGAAAGTCCATGCAATCGCCACAGAAAATATCGAGCAGCAATCGCTTGCGCCAAAATCCCGGGCAGAGGCTTGGTGGGCTCGCCGCGAGCGCTGGCGAAGAGGCTGGTGCCGACAACAGTCGCTGGTTAGTGTCTTACGCAGACTTCAT
This sequence comes from uncultured Pseudomonadales bacterium, assembly GCA_964504585.1. Taxonomy (GTDB): domain Bacteria; phylum Pseudomonadota; class Gammaproteobacteria; order Pseudomonadales; family UBA7434; genus UBA7434. Next base: position 41,306 of record CAZDEW010000012.1, read on the forward strand.
GACCTTGTTGATGGCGTTTTTTGTCGTGATGTATTCGCTTTCGCAGGTTTCGGACGACTATTTTCGCGTGCTGTCAGAAACCTTTGATCAAGCGTTTAACTCGCCGGAAGTTCTGGATCCCTTGCTCAATGACGGCGAGCCGCAGCGTTCCTTTTCACCCAGTCCAATCGATCTTGCAGGTAATGCCCTGCAGGACAACCCTGGCGATTCTGATTTTGACGTGCCGCAAAAATTTGTGCAGGTCGAGGACGTCGAGCAAAAACGGTATGAAGCCTTGCCATCCAACGAAAGCGAAGAGCGCCAGGGTACAGAGCACTGGCTGCAAATCGAATTACCCTCAGAGGTTCTTTTTCAACCCGCGGGAGCTCAGCTCAGCGGCGAAGCGGAGTCTGTTATAGCCGGTGTGGCCGAGCAGTTATCCTCGCATCGCAAAGTGATTAGGGTTGAGGGGTTTACCGATAATACGCCGTTGGCTGGCGGTGCGTTTCCCTCTAACTGGGAGCTCTCTATCGCTCGGGCAACTGCTGTGGTTAAGCGTCTGGTGGATCTCGGTATCGATCCTGGTCGACTCTCGGCGGTCGGGTATGGTGAGTACCAGCCGATCGCGACGAATACGACCGAGGAGGGGAGAGCGCAAAATAGACGCATCGTGATCAGCGTTTCACCACATACGGCGTTCCGTTCTGATGTCTATCGCGAACAGCTGAGCGATAAGCCCAAAAGACTATTTAGCTACGAGTACCGTGAGCCACTGCCGGAAGGCGTTAACGTGCGCGGCCTCGATACCCAAACTGAGGCTGCCGCCAGTGATTGGCTCAATGGTTTATTGGGTAAGTCCATCAGCTTACCTGCGCAGGAAGAGCAAGATACAACCGAGCTGGCGTCCGCACCCTCAGCGCAAGCAGAGTTAACCGCACCACAATAGTTCTTCAAGTCTCCGGCATTCAGCGCCGCTCTCTCTTCTCTCTCTGGCGGCCGCTCCTCGCGTAACCACTTTCCTTATTTCCCTTGCAGTTGAACTCGCGATGGGTGAAACTACCTATGGGTGTACATTAAAGTCCTTTCTAGAGAAATAGTCGCCTCTGGCAGTCGCAATCGTGCAGCTTGCGTCGCTCGGAAAGCCAATAATAAGTCATCAACTGGAGATGCTGATGCAGGTCTGGACAGTAGCAAACCAAAAAGGGGGCGTTGGCAAAACGACGACCGCCGTTGCGCTTGGCGGCTTGCTAGCGGAGCGTGGCAAGCGTGTTCTGCTGATCGATCTCGACCCCCACGGTTCCCTGACCAGCTATTTTGGCCACGATCTCGATAAAATCACCAAGTCCTGCTACGAACTCTTCGTTACTGAGTCCGCACTCTCCGGAGAAGATATCTGGGACCTCTGTGTGGCCACCGACGTATCCGGCTTAAACCTACTGCCAACTGCCCCGGCTTTGGCCACGGTTGAGCGCCAGATGACGGGCAAAGAGGGCATGGGTCTCCGTGTCGATCGCGCACTGGCGGAAATAGCCGGCGACGTTGACTATGTGCTGCTGGACTGCCCGCCCGTGCTGGGTGTGTTGATGATCAATGCGCTAGCCGCTTGCGAGCGTTTGATTATTCCCGTGCAGACAGAGTTTCTCTCGTTGAAGGGTTTGGAGCGCATGACTCGGACCATCGAGATGATTCAAAAAGCAAGGCCGCAGGCTCTCAAGGTTAACGTCTTACCCACTATGTTTGATCGCCGCACGCAGGCAAGTGTCTCGTCCTTGCACAGCCTCCGCCGCTACTACCCGACCCAGGTCTGGCGCTCGGCGATTCCGGTTGACACCAGGCTTCGCGATGCGAGCCGCAATGGCGTTGTTCCCTCGGTGTTCTCTCCAGATTCCCGTGCCGTTCGCGCTTACAAGCAATTTCTTGCTGAAGTTCTCGAGTCAGATAAGGCTCAAAATCTCGCCAGAGCCTAAGATTGAGTGCTTTTGTTGACGTCTTCACGAGTAAGTGATGCCCCAGTTGTGTGAAGATGGTTTGTCGTCGCAAGATTCGCTTGAACACTATTTTTCCCAGCTGCTGGGTGAGCCTTCCGAAAGCTCCGCGAAAAGGTCTAGCTCCATCGCTTCGTCCCCGGACGAAGCCCTCACACCGAAACCAGATCGACTCTCCCCGCGAGAAAGCCGTTTCCTGAAGCGGCTGGCCGGCGCTCAGCTTAGAAAAAGTCTGGTCGCGCCCGGGGCGGTGACAGGTGATTCCACTGCGTTGTGGCTGGGTTTGCGAGTAGGGGCGTTGCTGATTGCGGTACCTGACAAACAGGTCGTTTCGGTAGTTAGGAATGGCCTGAACGACGCTCTGCAAGATTCACGCGCGGAAGATACCTTTGTGTCTTCGCCAAGCCCTGATGTCATGACCATCGCCACGGAGCGCGAGGTGGTCGATGATGTCTCGCAGCAGGAGCCAATAGCGGGTAGGGCGGCCGAGCTGTTGGCGCTTCTAGAGCAGGATCAAGACCGGCTTGGCAGTTCGGATGTTGCGAGTCACATGGACCCTGAGACTGATAGGCATGCGGATGTCTATCTGCTAAACCCGCCACTAAACCCGTCAACAAGCCCGTCAGTAAGCTCACAGCGTGAGGATGAACAAAGCGTCAAACATCTCGTGTATCTTGGGCTCTGTGGTCCGCAGCAAGACCGGGCGAACTTGGCCAGCTGTGCGCTTTGCGTGGATTCGATAGAGGGTGCATTCGAGCTGGATCTGTCGGTTATTACTGCGTTATCCCCGGTCGTTACCGAGTCGCTGCCGAGGTGGGTCAGGGAGGGGCTTGTGGGGCGTTGCGGTTCGATCAGGCTAGGAGAGGCGCTGGATGAGCCCGTACTGGTGGATGTGCAGCAAATGCAGCGTAGCCGCCTGGCGCGGCAGCTGAAACTGGAGCATTAGCGCTGCGATAGTTAAACTTCAATTGTTGGTTTGTCGCCCGATTGCTCTGCGTTGAGTGATGAGGGCGTCAAACGCTTACCGGTTCTACTGGAGAACAGAGATGGAGCATATGATTGGCTGGCTCGCGCTGGCAGTGGCCCTGGTTGGGGCTGTGCTAGGCTTGATGGCATTGGTTAAAAATCGGGGAAATGTAATTAAAATTAGTGAGTTAGAAGATTCTATCAAGAAGCTTTCTAATGAGCTGGCGATTGTCGACGATGTCTCTCAGGGGTTAGGCAATCGAGTCGCCGACATGAAAACCGAGGTGGCTGCCCTGAGTGAGCTGGCCACGGCGATGCCGGTGGATATGAACTCGGAAGAGGCAATTATCAAGGCTTCGGGTCTGCTCGAACAGGGCGTCGAGCTGGAGCAGGTGGCCGCAGAATGTGGGCTTCCCATCGGCGAGGTGCGCTTGATGGAGGCTATGCGTCGTAGCAAGAA
>CAZDEW010000012.1:44705-50604 GCA_964504585.1 uncultured Pseudomonadales bacterium
TCGAGCTTGACCCCGAGCCCCTACTTTAGCCGCGGCGCGCGGCGGCCCCGATCTTTCGCGGCCCATTTGTTGGGCTTTTTCCTGTCTAGACTTTGTGGTATAAAGCGCGCCGCGTTGGGCGGCTGTTTGCCGAACGCCTGTGGCCAGATGGCGGAAATTTTGTTTCATCTGGCCGAAATAGAGTCTTCGCCGAAGACTCGATAACTGAAACTAGAAACGCACTGTTTCGACACTCAGGGTGCCCTGGATTGTCATCGCGTGAGTTGCTTAAAGAAGCTCAGGCATTGACGCGGGGTTGGGTAGTCAAGGTGCGTGGATTAACAACCCGAATACAGGTAATGAATATGTCTAACTCCGTTAGTATGCGCGAGCTGCTTCAGGCTGGCGCCCATTTCGGCCATCAAAGCCGTCACTGGAATCCTAAAATGGCGCCCTTCATTTTTGGTGCCAGAAACAAAATCCACATCATCAATCTCGAAAAGACCGTGCCTGCTTTTGACGAGGCATTGGGCTTTGTTGAGCGTCTGGCCAAGAGCAAGAATAAAATCTTGTTTGTCGGCACCAAGCGAGCTGCAAGTAGTCTTGTTAAAGAGCATGCCGAGCGCTGCAATATGCCTTTTGTTAGCCATCGTTGGCTCGGCGGCATGTTGACCAACTATAAAACGATCCGTGCATCCATCAAGCGCTATCGTGATCTGGAAGCTCAGGAAAGCGACGGTACTTTCGAAAAGCTCACCAAAAAAGAAGCGCTGATGCGTACGAGAATGAAAGAAAAGCTCGAGAAAAGCATCGGTGGTATCAAGGATATGGGCGGTTTGCCCGACGCGCTGTTTGTTGTCGACGTCGACTACGAGCGCATTGCGATTACCGAAGCCAACAAACTCGGAATTCCCGTGATCGGTGTTGTCGACTCTAACAGCGATCCTGATGGCGTTGACTACGTTATCCCTGGTAATGACGACTCCATCCGAGCGATAAAACTCTACGTCAGTGCCGTTGCCGATACCTGTTTGGCGGCTGCGGGCAGTGAGCCTGTTGCCAAGGACGAATACGTCGAAGAAGCAGGCGCTGCGGAGTCTTAATTCTCCCGGTTTTACGGCGGAGCCTGCGCGAGCCGTGGGCTTCGCACTAAGCAATTTGTTTGATCTTTTAGATAGAGGATATTGGAATGGCCGAAATTAAGGCATCCATGGTAAAAGAACTCAGGGAGCGGACTGGCCTGGGTATGATGGAATGTAAGAAAGCGCTTGCCGAAGCGGAAGGCGACATCGAGGCGGCAATTGAAGCCCTGCGCAAATCTAGCGGCATGAAGGCTGCAAAGAAAGCCGGGCGTACCGCTGCAGATGGTGCGGTGGCAATGAAGATCGCCGACGATGCTTCATACGGTGTGCTTGTTGAAATAAACAGTGAGACCGATTTTGTTGCTCGCGATGAGAACTTTCTGGCATTCGTAGGCGCCGTTGTCGATGCTGCGTTTGCCGCCAAGCAGACAGACGTGGCCGCGTTAATGGCTGGCGATCTTGAGAACAAGCGAGAGGCGCTGGTGCAGAAAATTGGCGAGAATATCTCAGTTCGCCGAATCGAGATTGTTGAGGGCGCCAACGTGGGTGGCTATGTGCACAGCAACGGTAAAATCGCTGTTTTGGTGAGTCTTACCGGTGGTGAGCAAGAGATCGCAAAAGATGTGGCTATGCATGTCGCAGCGGTCAATCCTGCCGTCGCAAAGCCAGAACAGATGCCTGCGGATGTACTGGAAAAGGAAAAGGCAATCTACGTTGCACAGGCAGCCGAGAGCGGCAAGCCGCCTGAAATTGTTGAAAAAATGGTTGAGGGTCGCGTGCGTAAGTTTATCGCCGAGAGCAGCCTCGTCGAGCAGGCGTTTGTGAAAGATCCTGATCAGAAAGTCGGGCAGCTGATTAAAGCTGGCGGTGCCGATATCAACGGCTTCGTGCGTTATGAAGTTGGGGACGGTATCGAGAAAGAGGAAGTTGACTTTGCCGCGGAGGTTGCGGCGCAGGTCCAACAGAGTAGCTAGCGTTTCGCTAATAAAAAGGGGCTTAACGGCCCCTTTTTATTATCTAAATTTGCGGGTATCGCCTGCCGATATCTTTTTCAAGCTGATTGAAGGAGGCCAGAAATGCCAAGTGGTAAAAACGAGCTCAAGTATAAACGTATTCTCCTCAAATTAAGCGGGGAGGCTCTGCAGGGTTCGAGTCAGTTCGGCATTAACCCCGACGTACTGAATAAGATGGCGCTGGAGATCGGTCAACTCGTCGGCATTGGTGTGCAGGTCGGACTGGTTATTGGCGGTGGTAATCTGTTCCGCGGTGCAGAGCTGAGTGAAGCAGGGCTGGATCGTGTTACGGGCGACTACATGGGCATGCTGGCGACAACAATGAATGCGCTGGCGATGCGCGATGCGCTAGAGCGGTCAAATATCGCGACAACGGCCATGTCCGCGATTCCGATGAGCGGCGTTGTCGATCGCTACGACCGGCGCTCTGCGGTGCGCTGTTTAGAGCAGGGTGATGTGGTTATTTTTTCAGCAGGTACCGGTAACCCATTCTTCACGACGGATTCTGCTGCGGCACTGCGTGCCATAGAAATCGATGCGGATCTGATGCTCAAGGCGACCAAGGTTGACGGCGTCTACAACAAGGATCCGGTTAAAAACCCCGATGCCGTCAAGTTTGACAGCCTGACCTTTGATGAGGTTCTGGACCAGAAGCTTGGCGTCATGGATCTGACCGCGATCTGCCTTGTGCGCGATCACGCCATGCCGGTGCGGGTGTTTGAAATGGATCGTGCGGGAGCACTGGTAAATATTGTAGTGGGCGGTGATGAGGGGACGTTGATACAATAGAGGTTTAACGGATTCTCGTTTATAACCAAGGTGTTACAGCGAGTCGCGCCTGTGGTTGGCCGTCGTTGAGACGCTGAGCCTGATGGGCGCCCATCACAGCATGAGCGCAATTTTTGCTAAGCACAATTTTTCAGAATAAGGAGTGCAGCTTTGTTAGCTGAATATCAAGACGACGCCAGTGAGCGCATGCAAAAAAGTGTGGATGCACTCGGCACTGCATTTAACAAGATCAGAACAGGGCGTGCCCACCCCAGTATCCTGGAGGGAGTGCGCGTCGATTATTACGGATCAGAAACGCCGCTGTCGCAAGTTGCCAACGTCAACATTGAAGATGGTCGCACGCTTACCGTCACGCCCTGGGAGAAGGCTATGGTGCCCGAGGTCGAGAAAGCGATCATGAAATCCGATCTTGGACTCAACCCTGCAACCGCAGGCACTGTGATCAGGGTACCAATGCCGCCGCTCACCGAAGAAACGAGAAAAGGCTTTATCAAGCAGGCCAGAGCCGAAGCCGAAACCGCCCGTATTTCGGTGCGCAACATTCGGCGCGATGTGATCGCAGACGTGAAGGATCTGCAGAAGGCAAAGGAGATTACGGAAGATGAAGAGCGCAAAGCCCAGGACGACATTCAAAAGCTGACGGATTCCTATGTCGCCAAGATCGATCAGGCGCTCAAGGCTAAAGAAGTTGATTTGATGGAAATCTAGGTGCGCAGCCCGGTATGGTGATTCAGAGCCAAACCGATGCGTAGTCAGTAACCACTGCCCGAGTGCGGGTATCGGGTTTTTGCGAAAAGGCATTTAAAGATTTTTTAATAAACAGCCGCTGATGTCATTTAAAGTCCTCATAGCTAACATTGCTTTTATGTTGCGCCGCAGTAGGACTTTCTTCGCCTCGACACGGCCCGATATCTCTGTCGCGCCGCGCACAACCCCCGAAAACGCAGCAGCAGTCCAATCCCTAATCCAGGCGGATCTCGGTGCATTAGGCGGCGCTGCCAAGCAATTGCGCGCAGGTCAGTCGGGTTCTCTGACAACAGTGGCAGCTTCTAGCGTTTCTAGGGATGAATATTCGCCTGCGCAGGTTTCTCGCTCCCGGCAAAACGATTCGGCTGTGCCCAGGCACGTCGCGATTATTATGGACGGCAATAATCGATGGGCGAAGAAGCACCCCATGGCCGGGATTAGCGGTCATAAAGCGGGTGTTGAAACGATTCGGTCGGTGCTCGATAGCTGCGACCATCACGGGGTTGACGTACTAACACTGTTTGCTTTCAGCAGTGAAAACTGGGCGCGCCCGCAGCGCGAGGTCACTGAGTTGATGTCGCTGTTCAAGGAGTACCTGAATACCGAGGTGACCGAGCTTCACAAGCGCGGGGTGCGGATTCGTTTTATAGGCAGGCGCGATCGGCTGGAGCAGTCCCTCTGTGATCGCATGGACTGGGCGGAGCAATTGACCTACCGCAATCCCGGCAGAGTACTCGTGTTAGCGGTCGACTACGGAGGTCGCTGGGATATCTGTCAGGCCGTCGAAGCGATTGTTGCCGAAGCGACCTCAGCTGATGGCCGCAGCATGGATCGGATCCCGGAGATTTCGGAAGAGGCAATCGCTAACGCTTTGCAAATAGCAGATTTGCCTGAGCCCGACCTCTGCATACGAACCGGAGGCGAGTATCGGGTGAGTAACTTTATGCTGTGGCAGTTCTCCTATTCGGAATTCTATTTTACCGAGAAGCTCTGGCCCGATTTTGCAAAAGAAGATTTTTCGCAAGCGATAGCCTCCTACGGAGCACGTGAACGTCGCTTTGGCTGCACCTCAGAGCAGGTGGCTGCTGTTCAGGGCTCCGGTCGAAATCATGCTTAAGGCAAGGATTGTTACCGGGGTAGTGTTGGCACTGTCCTTTCTCTTTGTCCTGCTAAATCCAAACACGCTTTATTTCTATGGCTTTTGCGGCGTGGCGCTGTTGCTGGCGGCGTGGGAATGGTCGGCGCTGTGTTCCATGCGGGCTAACGCTAGTCGCGGGCTCTACGTTGCTATCGTCGCTCTCGGTTTTGTTGCCTATTTGTTTTGGGCTAACAGCGCCAATCTTGCCGAGCAGGCGTCATGGGAGCGCAGCGTACTTTTGCTCACCATACCAATATGGCTGGCTTCTCTGTTTGCGGTCCTGTGTTTCCCCCGCATCCAGACTATCTGGAATCAGTCCTGGCTAAAGGTGCTGCTGGGCTTGATCATCTTCGCTCAGGCCTGGGTTGGCCTTATTTATTTGCGCGAGCATAGTTATGCAACTGCCTGGATTGTATTTGTTATCGCGCTTGTGGCCTTCTCGGATATCGGTGCCTATTTTGCCGGACGGCGTTTTGGACGTCACAAATTGGCGATTAATGTGAGCCCGGGTAAGACCTGGGAGGGTTTTTTTGGTGGATTGATGGCGGCTTCGCTGCTTGGGCTATTGGTTTTACAGCTGTTCGCTGGATCACTTTTCGCAAGAGCATCGGTTTTCGAGGTGGTGATTGTTATTGCACTGGTCTCGTCCTTGTCCGCAATTGGAGATCTTTCTCTGAGTATGTTGAAGCGAGTCGCCGGGGTGAAAGATAGCGGGGCCATTCTGCCCGGTCATGGCGGGGTTCTGGACAGGATCGACGGTATGCTATCGGCACTACCCGTTTTTGCCTTCATCGTGTTGCTACTGGATTGGTGAGCGTCCGGTACGCTTTTGAGTAATTGAGTTGGTTTTTTATGGCCGATGGTGATGAGCTCCCGTCGGGATTCTTCTATGCAGACGAGCAGTAAAGTACTGAATAGCGAATTCAGCCGCGTTGCCATTCTTGGCAGTACCGGTTCGATTGGGCAAAACACGCTGTCGGTTATTGCCGACAATCAACAGCAGTTTGCAGTGCATGCACTGTCTGCTAATCGTGATATCGAGACGCTCGCTCAGCAGATAAAAGACTACCGTCCAAGCTACGCAGTTATCGCCGACGAAAGCCTGTCTGTGCAAGCGTCTGTGCTGCAGGCCGATTGTAGGGAGTGGGGGC
>CAZDEW010000013.1:0-50328 GCA_964504585.1 uncultured Pseudomonadales bacterium
AGCACATCGATATTGCCTTTGTTCGCAATTGCATCTCCAGTGAGTGTTGTAATGCGTTCGATTAGAGGAGTGCCATCAATGACAGCGTCGCGGACAGCAATAGCGGTGCCCGGGTTGTGGCAGACGATGCCAAGATCAGCGGGCAGTCCACCCTGCGGTACCTGCTTGCCAGTGAGAATCTCAATTAACTGCTTTTCGCCACCTGACGGGTATTTGGTTGGAAAGGTAACGACTTCGACACTGGCTTGGCGAGCCTCGTTTGCGCCGGGTTCGGGGCGGCCAAGGCTGGAGTAATCGATAGCATCCAGCGCTTTTTTTACGCCCTCAACAACGTCGAGCTTGTTATCTTCGATACCAACGATTATTTGCTCGGGATTGATCAGCTTGCACAAGATCGCGATGCCTTCGGCAAGTCGATCTGCACGTTCACGCAGTAAAGCGTGGTCGGCCGTAATATAAGGTTCGCACTCAGTTCCGTTGATAATGAGCGTGTCGATATCACTAGTCGGAGGAGGGCTGAGCTTGACTGCCGATGGGAAGCCTGCCCCACCCATACCCGAGATGCCGGCATCCCGAATGATGTGAATGAGCTGCTGTTCCTCCAGAGTATCCCATTGCGGATTGGGTGTTCGCTCAATCCATGCGTCCCTGCCGTCGGTTTGGATAACGATGCAGGTATCCTGCATGCCCGAGGCGTGTGGAATATCCCTGTCTTCGATGGCAATGATTTTACCTGAGCTAGGTGCGTGTACAGGGACGCTGACAAATCCTTCGGCATTCGCAATGCGCTGCCCTTTTAACACCTGCTCGCCGACAATCACGCAGGGTATGGCGGGGTTGCCAATATGCTGTGACAGCGGCAACACCAGTTCAGGCGGTGTGCCGGCCGCGACGATTTTGTTGTTTAGCGACTGATGTTTATTTTCTGGCGGGTGGATACCGCCGTGAATGTCCCAGATTTTCCGCATGCGTTTTTGGCCTATGCCACCTCGTCCTGCGGGTTTTGTCTGTCGCTGGCGATCAGGTTGGGATCGTATTGCTGTGGATCTGGCAGTGACCAGGACCAGCTACGTGGACCTTGATCAACCGGCAGCATGTCGATGCAGTCGACAGGGCAGGGCTCAACGCAAAGGTCGCAGCCTGTGCATTCGCTGACAATGACCGTATGCATATGTTTAGCTGCGCCCAAAATGGCATCGACCGGGCAGGCCTGAATGCACTTGGTGCAGCCTATGCATTCAGCTTCACGTATGAACGCGACTTTGGTGACATCCTCAACGCCGTGCTCGTCGTCCAGCGCGATGGGCTCCACGTCCAGTAGATCGGCGAGCGCGTGAATACCTGCTTCGCCGCCTGGAGGGCATTTGTTTATCGCATCACCGTTGGCGATGGCCTCTGCATAGGGCTTACAACCTGGATATCCACACTGGCCACACTGGGTCTGCGGCAGGATTGCATTGATCTGGTCGACGATCGGATCGCCATCGACTTTAAAGCGTACGGCGCCGAATCCCAATAGCGCGCCAAATATGCAGCCCAATGCGCAGAGCGCTAGCAGCGCCAGAAAAAACGGGTTATTGATCAGCGTATCGATCATCAAAATAATTTGCGCAGGGCCTAGACCAGGCCGGCAAATCCCATGAAAGCCAGTGACATCAGTCCCGCCGTTACCATGCCGATTGCAGAACCTTTAAATGGTGCCGGCACATTGGCAACTGCGAGTCGCTCGCGCATGGCGGAGAAGGCGACTAGTACAAGCGAGAACCCTATTGCCGCTCCGAATCCGTAAACCGCTGACTGAAGAAAATCGTGCTGCTTATTAAGATTGAGCAGCGCTACGCCCAGTACAGCGCAGTTTGTGGTGATGAGAGGCAGGAAAATCCCAAGCACCTTGTAAAGAAGCGGGCTAGTCTTGTGAACCACCATTTCCGTAAACTGTACGACGACGGCGATGACAAGAATAAAGGCCAGTGTGCGCAGATAGCTGAGCCCCAACGGCTGCAAAATGTAGGAGTAGGTCAGGTAACTCACAACCGAAGCCAGCGTCAGTACGAAGGTCGTTGCGGCGGACATGCCAATGGCCGTTTCCAGCTTATTCGAGACGCCCATAAACGGGCACAGTCCCAGAAACTGAACCAGAACAAAGTTGTTAATAAATATCGCGCCGATTAAAAGTGTCGCGTACTCGGTAAGCATTGCCTTAATCCAGACGTAATCTAAGCGTAATCTGAGGGTGTTCCTGGGTTGTCGCGAAGTGGCCGAGCATTATACGCGAACACTGACAACTTCGATCGCTGAAAATATGGAATTTAGCGCTTGACCAGAGAATCAGGCGTCCTGAGGGGGCTATTTGCCGCCAATTGCGGGCAGCGCGGAGGTGAGTTCTAACTGGTAGATATGGTGCCACAGTTTACCGGTGATATAGAGTATACGTTCCTCTGGGTCATAGGCGATCCCGTTGAGGACATCAACCCCTCCAAGACCTTTTTCACGGTCTACCAAGGCGCGCAAATCCAGCCTGGCAGTCACCTCGCCATTCGCTGGGTCGATAAAAATGATGTGTGACGTCTGAAAGACATTGGCCGCTATCAGGCCCTCTACCATTTCCATCTCGTTGATTTTCTTGATTGCGCGACCGAGGTGGTTTACGGAAATTGTCTTTTCTATCGCAAGGCTCTGGGGATTGCGGAAGTACAGGTTCTCGCTGCCATCGCTATTGATGAGGTGCTCACCGTCAAACGTAAGCCCCCAGCCTTCGCCGGCAATCCGGTTTTGGCCGGTTTGTTCGAGGCTTTCGATGTCATAGCGAAAGACACTGCCGGATTTCCAGGTTAACTGAACGAGTTCGTTGCCAACCTTGGCCAGACCCTCACCGAAATACTGGTCCGGTAGTTTAGTCTCCCGCTCGATCGCTCGGCCGCCCGGCGCTATTTTTGACAGGCTGGATTTGCCATAGCGGCCGGTCGATTCGTATAAGTGCCCACTGTAAAAGATCAGCCCCTGCGTGAAAGCGTCGGTTCGGTGCGGGAGTAAACCTTTGATCTCATAGTTAAGTTGAACGCTGCCTTTGGGGGAGGGAGCGGTTTGTACTGGCGATGAATCGTGGCAGGCCGAAAGAAGTAACGCTAACGGTATTATTAAGCTGTACAGGTTTTTATTTATAGCTATGCCTCTTGATCTAAATGAAAGCTCGCTTGCAGAGAGCGATGGATCGATTCATTTTACAAATAATTTCAGTTGGATGCTTACACTATTTTACCTCAGCATTTTGCTATTTCTCTCGTATCGATGCACCCTTGTTTCAGGTCGGTCAGTCGTTATTGGGTGATCGGTGGTCTACACATCCCGGAAAGTCGGTTGAAACCGATATCTTCCAAGGGTCGTTTGACGCGTCCATTGCTCTGGCGTTGGCGGGTCTTGCGGCACAAACAGGAATCGAGGGTATAACTATGAACGATACGATAAATAACGCGGGTAATCGCATGGAAGAGTTCGTTGCTCCGCTGCTAGGTGGCCTGGGTGAGCAACTGCCTTCCGTTTTGGTAACGCTGTTGCTGTTAGTGGTGGGCGTATTCGCCGCCAGGCTAGTGCGAAGTACCGTGGCTGCCCTTGTCAACAAGAGTGGCTTGAAGGCCAGACTAGCCGAGTCAGGTAACGATGTGGACTTTGCTTCCTCGCTAGCCTCGCTTAGCTATTATGTCGTGCTGCTGATGGTTCTTTTGCTCGTGCTTGAGCGTATGGGAATAACCGCTGTGCTTGATCCGCTTAAGAATCTGGTTGACCAGTTTGTCGGCGCGCTACCGAACATCATCGGCGCAGGCATCATTTTCTATGCCGGTTGGGTTGTTGCCAAGCTTGCCTCGAGTGTGGTTTCACTTGCTGCCAATCAGCTAGACAAGCGTTTAGAGGAGCGAGGGTTTAACGAGGATTTCAAGGCGTCGAAGTTTCTGGGCGCCTTCGTCTTTGGTGGCGTGTTGCTGCCCATAACGGTAGCCGGGTTTCAGTTTCTGAATATCAAATCGGTATCCGAACCGGCTATCGCTATGATTACCGACTTCATGGCGGCAGTGCCGAATATTGTTGCTGCTGGCTTGATACTGTTGGTCGCCTACGCGCTTGGAAAGTTTATTGTCTATATGCTTACCGGTTTGCTAGAGGGTATGAATATAGACGCACTGCCGCAAAAACTTGGTGTGGATGGATTCTTTAATCAGGAGCGTTCACCCACGGGGTTCATCGGTGCAGTGGTGATGTTCTTTATCATGTTAACCGCGACGACTGCGGCTGTTGAGAAGCTGGACATCGCTTTGATTTCCTCGATTTTTGCCCAGTTACTGCAGTTTGGTGGCGGTGTGGTGCTGGGTGCTGTGATCTTGCTGGTGGGTAACTTTCTGGCGAATCTGGCGCAGGCCAAGTTGGCGGAAAATGGCGAAAACCAGACGCTCGCCAACATTGCGCGGTTCGCGATTCTGGGCCTCGTGCTGGCAATGGGGCTCAAAGCAATGGGGCTTGCTGACAATATTGTACATATGGCCTTCGCATTCACTTTTGGTGCTGTGGCCGTGGCCGTGGCTCTCGCTTTTGGACTCGGCGGTCGCGAGGCAGCCGGGAAAATGGCGGGCAGGTGGGTGGATAAAATGGACTGATTTACCTGAATCTTGGAAGTCGAAAAAAGGCGCCTGAAGTAATGCGAGGCGCCTTTTTTCTTTATGGCGGGTTTTCCCCTTAACCTGTTTGTTTGGATCTAAGGCCGATTCGCTGTCGGTACCGAATCGCAGCAAGCCCCATCGCGAATAACCAGCCTGACGCAGGGAGTGGAACCGCTGTTGTCACCGACGAGTCCCAGTTGCCGAATTTCAGGCTTAGATTGTAGTTTGCAGAACTGCTTTCGAGGTCGTTAGTGCGAAAGGCGTCCGAGCTGCTAGTGGCTTGGACAGAAAACGTGTAGATTCCAGCGTCCAAGGTGCCAGACAGGTCGATGTTCTGTGTGAAGCCGCTATCTGCGCTTGAATCGCCAAAGGAGAGATTGAAAGTTGTTCCAGAGAAGCCACTACCGTTACGTAGATTTGCAGTAATGCCGCCATTAAAGCGTTCGCCTAGATAGGAAAGCGCCCCATCGAGTTCAAATGCGGTCGCAATGTCAAGTTCAAACGTGACAGAGAACTCCGATCTCGCATCTGCGCGCGGTCTGGAGAATGAGTTGCTGGTTTCGTTGTTTGTCGCACTCGATGATGCGCTTCCGCTTGCCGATAGCATAGTGGTCGAAACGATAGAGTTGATTGAGGCAGTTGCATTCGCGGTATTGGTTCCTGCCGCACGTGATTCGTTAATGGTCTGATTAAATGCCAGCAAATTGTTAGCATTTCTTTCTTCAACGGACCAGCTTTCTGTTCGTGTATTCGAAGAGACCGTTCCGCTGGACCTGATTGAGCTGTCCTGATCTGTTATTGTAACGGCGGCGATTGCCGGTTGCGTTAAAAGTACTGCAGAACCAAGCAGGCTGGCGTTGACAAAGCATCTTAGTTTTTTGTTGTACATCATTTTCCCCTGTTATCCATGTGCAAATTAGTCGTTCGAAGAATGCGAGCGATCTGATAGATGAATTACAAGGTTGGCTTGTCACTTCTCTGAAGGCGGCACAGTGCCTACGCCTAAATGGCGTTTCAGTCAGTTTTTCCAGGGGCAAATTTTAAAATTTGTTAGCTTTTTTGTGCGAGCTAAATTTTCGAGAGAACAAAAAAGGTGGGGAACCTTGAAAGAGTGCTCGGAGAGAATACTAATTCCGCGGACCGTTCTGTGTCAATGGTTTTTGGTCGGACAAAACAAAAAAGGGCACCCTCGGGTGCCTTTTTTACTTGCGGCGTATTGCCTGCGGGGCTGATGGGTCAGCGCGCTAACTACAGATTCTTGAGTGATGTCTGTTGCTCAATCAGGCGAAGCCTCGCATCTTCCTGATTTTTGAGTTTCTCCTTCTCCTGATTAACGACAGCTTCTGGCGCATTGGCAACAAATTTTTCATTGCTCAGCTTACCCGAAAGCCGAGCGATATCCTTATCGAGTTTGCCGAGCTCTTTTTCAAGGCGCGCAAGTTCTGCGTCAACATCGATGAGCCCCGCCAGCGGCACCATGATTGATAGATCGCCAACCAGTTGCGTCGCACACGGCGGCAGTTCGCCCGTCTCGTTCCAGCTGACTGACTCGATCCTTCCGAGCGCGAGCAGGGTCGCAGTAGATTGGTCAAAACGCTGGCGTTCTGCATCGCTAGCATTGGCGATAATCAGTGGCAAAGGCTTGCCCGGCGAGATATTCAGTTCGCCGCGGATAGTGCGTATCGCGACAACGATGGCCTTAATCCATTCAACCGTTTCCTCTGCGCCCTGATCAACCTCGCTGTTACTAGGCTCAGGATAGGATTGCAGCATGATTGTTGGTTTTTCTGGCGCTATGCCTGCGAGCCGATATACCGACTGCCAGATTTCTTCACTGATGAAGGGCATGATTGGATGTGCCAGGCGCAAAATGTTTTCCAGAACCCGAATCAGGGTGTGCCGTGTTCCTCTCAATGCTGCAGGGGTAGAGTCGTCACTCTGCAAAATAGGCTTTGAAAGCTCAAGATACCAGTCGCAGTACTCGTTCCATATAAACTCGTACAGGGCTTGGCTTGCGAGGTCGAATCGAAAGTTCTCAAAGTGGCTGATCATGTCCTGAGTGGTGCGCTGCAAGCGACTCTGTATCCATCGGTCGGCTAAGGAAAGCTCGAGCTCATCCCCTTGCTGCCCGCAGTCATGGCCCTCGACATTCATCAGAACATAACGAGCTGCGTTCCAGAGTTTGTTGCAGAAGTTGCGGTAGCCCTCAAGGCGAGACATGTCCCAGTTGATATCACGACCGGTTGTTGCCAGAGAAGTCAGCGTAAAGCGCAGCGCATCGGTGCCGTGTGCAGCAATACCTGTCGGGAATTCTTTTTCCGTGCGCTTTTTGATTTTTTCCATGAGCTGAGGCTGCATCATATTGCTCGTGCGCTTTTCAAGTAGCGCCTCGAGCGAGATGCCGTCGATCATGTCGAGGGGGTCGATGACATTGCCCTTCGATTTCGACATTTTTTGCCCCTGCTCGTCGCGGATCAGGCCTGTCATGTAGATCGTTTTAAAGGGAATCTGTGCTTTGCCATCCTCATCTTGCATAAAGTGCATGGAGAGCATCATCATTCTTGCTACCCAGAAGAAGATAATGTCAAAGCCGGTGACCAGCGTTGAGCTTGGATGAAATTGCTTTAAGCGTTCGGTATTCTCTGGCCATCCAAGTGTGCCAAAGGTCCATAAGCCTGAGCTGAACCAGGTATCGAGTACATCTTCGTCTTGCTGCAAGGCTAACTCATCCGCTAAGCCGAACTCCTCTCGCACTGCCTCTTCGCTCTTGCCAACGTATACCTTGCCCTCGCTGTCATACCAGGCAGGTATTCGATGCCCCCACCATAACTGTCTCGAGACACACCAGTCCTGAATATCGCGCATCCAGGCAAAGTACATGTTTTCATATTGCTGCGGCACGAAAGACACATCGCCATCTTCGACCGCTTTGATTGCAGGTCCGGCTAAAGTCTTGGCGTCAACATACCACTGGCTGGTGAGCATGGGCTCAATCACGACGCCGCCACGGTCGCCATAGGGTACCGAGAGCTGGTGGTCTTTGATCGCCTCTAGTAATCCGAGATTCTCCATCTCGGCGACTATCGCCTTGCGCGCAGCAAATCGTTCCATCCCTGCAAATTCGCCAGGCAGGTCGGCGCTATAGCAATCGCTTTCGCGGCCCTGATGGTCAAAAATTTCGGCTTGCTGTCGAATGAACCCGCTGAAATCGAGGACATTGATCATGGCCAATTGGTGTCGCTGGCCCACGGCATAGTCATTGAAGTCATGTGCCGGTGTGATCTTCACGCAGCCCGTGCCTTTTTCCATATCCGCGTGCTCATCGCCGATGATGGGAATGAGTCGGTTGACGAGTGGAAGCTTGACCTTGCTGCCAATCAGATGCTTGAACCTAGGGTCTTGTGGATTAACGGCAACGCCGGTATCTCCCAGCATGGTTTCAGGGCGTGTCGTCGCCACCACAATATAATCGTTTCCATCCTGCGTGCGCGCGCCATCCGCAAGGGGGTAGCGCAGTTCCCACATCTTGCCCTGGCTTTCGCGGTTCTCAACTTCGATATCTGAAATCGCTGTTTTCAGCTTTGGATCCCAGTTGACAAGGCGCTTACCGCGATAGAGCAGGCCCTCTTTGTAGAGCCGGATAAAGGCCTCTTGCACAGCACTGGTGAAACCTGGATCCATGGTGAAGCGTTCAGTGGTCCAGTCGACGCTATTGCCGAGCCTGCGCATCTGTTGGGTGATGGTGCCGCCGGACTCTGCCTTCCACTCCCATACCTTGTCGATGAATGCGTCACGGCCAAGGTCTTCCTTGCTTTGATTGCTCTCTGCTGCGAGTTTTCGCTCAACGACCATCTGGGTCGCGATCCCGGCATGATCAGTGCCTACTTGCCAGAGCGTATTCTTGCCGCGCATGCGCTGAAAGCGTATGAGCGCGTCCATGATCGTGTGCTGGAAGGCGTGCCCCATGTGTAAACTGCCGGTCACATTGGGCGGCGGAATCATGATGCAATAGGGCTCACCGGCTTCGGGCCCAGGTTCAGCCGCGAAGTAGTCGTTATCTTCCCATTGCTTATACCAGTGCTTCTCTATTGCGCTGGGGTCAAATGTTTTTTCCATCTACGGTATCGTATCGAATGCTAAGAGTGTTGGCTCTTTGAGGTTTTAAAGGTTGTGCACGGCCAGCGGATAGCCTCTTTCTTTGTAGTGCTTCCAGCGTTCTCTTGATTTGATTTTGGCGCCGTTTTCACTGCTAACGATTTCGGCGAGGCGCAAATATCTGGCGAAGAAGGTTGGTAGTCTGCTAGAGAGGTTGACCAGGAGATCTGGCCGGCAGTTTCCGGGCTCGCCGTGTCCAATTAGAACAATGCGATCGTCTGCTTTTTCGATGCTGCTGGCATCCCTGCGTTCATGCGGAATGAACGCGTTGGGTCTGAAAGTCCACAGCAGGTCGTCCATCGTCACCGCTTCCTGTTCATCCTCGACGTGCAGGTAGACAGACATATCGCGGCGGACAGCTTTTTCAATGATGCGACATGCAACCACGTGATGGCTCGCCGCAGTGGATTCTTGCGCCTTTTCCGGTGCAATATAGAAATCGATTTTAGTCACGATGGGCTTAAATGCTTAACTGAGATCCATCAAGTATTGGCAAAGCAAGCTGACCGGACGCCCGCTAGCGCCTTTGCCGCCGCCCTGATTCCAGGCTGTGCCCGCAATATCGAGATGCGCCCACGGATAGCTCTCGGCAAACTGGCTCAGAAAACAGGCGGCAGTTATGGTGCCGGCACCGCCTGCGCCAATATTGGCCAGGTCTGCAAAAGGGGAGCGCAGCTGCTTGTGGTACTCCTCCCAGAGAGGTAGTCGCCAGGCTCGGTCGCCACTTTGTTCACCGGCCCTTAGCAGCCTGTCTGCCAGCTCGTCATTATTACTCATTAACCCGCTCGCGTGGTGCCCGAGTGCCACGATGCAGGCGCCCGTCAGCGTTGCCATATCGACAACGCTTTGTGGCTTAAAGCGCTCGATATAGGTCAGGGCGTCACAAAGCACGAGTCGTCCTTCGGCATCGGTATTGAGAATTTCGATAGTTTTGCCGGACATGCTGGTGACGACATCGCCGGGTTTGGTGGCGCGGCTTGAGGGCATGTTTTCTGCAGCTGCTATGACGCCGGTCACGTTTATCTTGAGGTTCATTTCGGCGAGTGCCTGCATGGTGCCGACAACACTGGCCGCGCCACACATATCGAACTTCATTTCGTCCATTTTTGCACCCGGCTTGAGGCTAATACCACCCGTGTCGAAGGTAATGCCCTTGCCCAGCAGTACGTGCGGGCGCTCGCTTTTGGCTGCGCCGCGATACTCCATAATAATCAGCTGCGATTCTTCGTCGCTGCCATGGCCTACCGAAAGAAGCGACCCCATGCCGAGCTCGCGCATGGCTTTTTCGCCCAGTACTTTGCTACTAATCTTGTCGTACTTCCTGCCGAGTTTACGCGCCTCGCCAGAGAGATACCTGGGTGTGCAGATATTGCCTGGCAGATCGCCCAGATGGCGCGCACGGTTAATGCCATCTCCGATAGCCTGACCGCGCTTGGCCGCTCTTTTCAGCTCTGGGCTGGCAGGATTGAGCACCGTAAGCTTCTCTGCAGCGGGGCCCTTTTTTTCGGCAGACGGTTTGGTCTGGCTATAGTGGTAACCGCTGCGTACGACCTGCGCCGCGATAGTCTGTAGCAACCATGTCGCGGGCACCGCGCGGCTGTTTTTTAATTCGGCGGCGAGCGCGATGTGTTTCCCCGGCAGGGACTTGCAGCGGTTAGCGAGTGCCGAGGCTGCGTTCAGCGCTGTTTGGCGAGTGAGTTTCTCTCGATCCCCCAGTCCCCACAACACGACTCGCCTGGCTTTGAGCGTTTGCAATCCCGGTACCAGCAGCGTGCTCCCGGACTTGGCGTCAAACTCGCCGCTGTCCAGTAGCGATCGAATTACTCCCTTTGAGGCGGTATCGACGGATTTCACGAGTCCGCTGAGCCTTGCGCCTTCATAAAGCGGCAGAATGAGTGTGTCACAGCTGAAGCTTTTGACCTGATCAATGTCTTTGGTAAGTACGCGCATAGAGTCGGAAAATCCCCTGATTGTCGTTGCAGAAGTCTTGTCGTTATTCTGGCAGTGGCCTGTGGGTAGTCAAGTGAATTCTGAGCTTTTGGATTGCCTTTATGTTCGAGGCATCTCACACCGCCGCGCGGTCGCACGCTAGCCGGCTTTTGGCTATACTTCGCGCCGCGTTTGCCGAGCACGGCACATTGAAAAGCTACAGCTGCACGCACTTGCCCGTTATCGCTCACAGTAAGCACCAAAGAGACCCTCCATGTTAGAGATAAACCTCCAGATAACTGCACTCAAAGATCAGGCAGCGCGCGTCGAGCTGCTTAGGGGGTACCTTTGACTATGCCAGCAAAAAAGATCAGCTGGCGGAGGTCGAATTAGAGCTTGCCGAGCCCAGCGTCTGGGATGACCCCGATCGCGCGCAGGAGCTTGGGCGGGAGCGGTCGCTGCTGGAGTCAGTCGTTAAAACGATCGATGAGTTGGCGCAGGGTATCGATGATGCCGGCGACCTGCTGCAGATGGCGGTCGAGGAGGACGATGCGGAAGCTGTTAGCGAAGTTGAGTTGGAAATTGCAGCGCTTGAACAGCAGCTTGCGGGGCTTGAGTTTCGTCGCATGTTCTCGGGGCGTATGGATATGAACCATGCCTTTCTTGATATTCAGGCGGGAAGCGGAGGTACTGAGGCGCAGGACTGGGCCGAAATGCTTTTGCGCATGTATCTGCGCTGGGGTGAAAGCAAAGGCTTTAAAACCCAGCTGATCGAGGCGTCAGCGGGCGATGTGGCCGGCATCAAGAGTGCTACCATACATTTTCTGGGCGAATATGCCTTTGGCTGGCTGCGCACAGAGACTGGTGTGCATCGACTGGTGCGCAAGTCGCCGTTTGATTCGGGCAATCGCCGCCATACCTCATTCGCTTCGGTGTTTGTCTCCCCTGAGGTCGACGACAGCATCGAAATTGAAATTAATCCCGCCGACGTCAGGACGGATACCTACAGAGCGTCGGGGGCGGGCGGTCAGCACGTCAACAAGACGGATTCTGCGGTCAGGCTTACGCACGAACCAACCGGTGTTGTGGCTCAATGTCAAAGCGAGCGTTCCCAGCATCAGAATCGTGACAAGGCGTGGAAGATGTTAAAGGCCAAGCTGTACGAACTCGAAATTCAGAAGCTAAACGATGAGAAGCAGGCGGTAGAGGATACCAAATCCGATATCGGCTGGGGCAGCCAGATTCGAAGCTACGTGCTCGATGATCAACGAATCAAGGATTTGAGAACCGACGTCCAAACCAGTAACTGTCAAAAGGTGCTCGACGGTGATATAGATATGTTTATCGAAGCATCCCTAAAGTCAGGTTTGGATTGAGCTGACTATACGAATCTATTTTTTATACCGCGAGAACAGGCATGAGTGAGTCGACAGAAAACAACTCTGAAAATAGCGTGACCAGCGCCACCAATGAAGAGGAGAACAAGCTTGTTGCAGAGCGACGCGAAAAGCTTAATGGCTTGCGCGAGCAGGGCGTAGCCTTTCCAAACGACTTTCGACGTGATGCCTTGGCAGCAGACTTGCAGCGCGAACTCGGCGAGGCAGAAAAGGCGGAACTGGAGGAGCTCGATAGGCATGCTGCAGTTGCCGGGCGAATCATGGCCAAACGCGGCCCTTTTCTGGTTTTGCAGGATGTGTCCGGACGCATTCAGCTCTACGTCGATAAAAAATCCTTGCCTGACACTCTCGCGACGGCGATTAAGGGGTGGGATATCGGTGATATCGTCGGTGTTCGAGGGCCAGTACATAAATCCGGAAAAGGCGATTTATATGTGTATATCAAAGAGGCGAAATTACTAACCAAGTCGTTGCGCCCGCTGCCCGACAAGTTTCACGGTCTGGCCGATACAGAGCTGCGCTATCGTCAGCGATACGTTGATCTGATTATGAATGAGGATGTTCGAGAGGTTTTCGTGATGCGCTCGAATCTCATTGCGGCAATCAGGGAGTTTTTGACCGCCCGGCAGTTTATGGAGGTCGAGACGCCTATGCTGCAGGCGATTCCTGGCGGCGCAACGGCTCGCCCTTTCGTGACCCATCACAATGCACTTGATATCGACATGTATCTGCGCATCGCCCCCGAGCTCTATCTGAAGCGGCTCGTGGTTGGTGGCTTTGAGCGTGTGTTTGAAATTAACCGCAATTTCCGCAACGAGGGGCTCTCAACCCGGCATAACCCGGAATTCACCATGCTTGAGTTCTATCAGGCCTACGCGGACTACAAGGATCTGATGGACTTGACTGAATCCATGCTGCGAAATGTGGTGGAAAAAGTTTGTGGTCGGACCTGTTTGGAATACGGCGAGCACGAGCTTGATTTTGCGAAGCCGTTTCGCCGGATGACGGTATTCGAATCAATTCTGCAATTTAATCCGGACGTGAGTGCGGCTGACATAAACTCGAGAGTGGGCGCTGCAGCCGTGGCCAAGGATCTGGGCATTCCGGTTAAGGACAGTTACGGCTTGGGCAAGTTGCAAATCGAGATCTTTGAGAAAACCGTCGAGCACCAATTGTTCGAGCCGACCTTCATTACAGAGTACCCGACCGAGGTGTCGCCTCTCGCGCGCCGCAACGACGATAACGCTTTCGTAACCGATCGCTTCGAGTTTTTTGTAGCCGGGCGAGAGATTGCCAACGGCTTTTCTGAGCTCAACGATGCTGAAGACCAGGCAGAGCGCTTCATGGAGCAGGTTGCCGAAAAAGACGCGGGTGATCTCGAAGCGATGCATTACGATGCGGACTACGTGACAGCCTTGGAGTATGGGCTGCCGCCAACAGCTGGCGAGGGTATTGGCATTGACCGTCTGGCGATGCTGCTGACAAATGCGCCTTCTATTCGCGACGTGCTTTTGTTCCCTGCAATGAAGCCGAAGCGCTAATGCGGTAGCAGAGAAATTGTAGAAATCCCTCTGCCGTTTGTCCTTGTAAGATAAACAGCCCGCAAGAGATAGCGCTTTGACAATTAGCTGCTAGGTATTCCCTTTCAACCGTTGGCGTATCGTATGCTGCAGTGTATGATACCGCCAAGCCGCACCTACTATAGGTGGTGTCCGCATTCTTTGTGCTAGGTGTTGTATTACGCGGATATGAGCTGCCGTGCTGAGCAATAAAAATCCCATCGCGGCCAGGTCATTCGGTATAGGTTTAGGGCGGCTCTGGCGACCTTTCGTTCGCTGCCCATTGGCGCCGTTTTGGCTGCGTGACCGTTGTCTCAGTCCGCTCAAAAAGAGCAAGATATGACTCCTCGATTTCATTTGCCGATAATTTTCACTCTGCTACTGTTGCAGGCTTGCACCAGCCCCGCGCCCAGTGAGCCCGTCGTGCTTGAGCCAGTGGCGGTTTGTGAACCCGAAATTCGAGTAGTCGAGAAAGAAGTTGTTGTGGGCAGAATGGCAAGTGATGCCGTGAACGCCCTCAATGAAGCAGCGAGGTTGGCTTTCGTCGGCGAATTTGCTGGCGCGAAAGAACTCTACGAGGAAATACTGGCGAACCAGTATGGTTTGCATGTCGATGCGCTCGCGCTATGGGGCCTCGCCAATCTCGCGCTCGATCGGGAAAATCCCGATTACAGTCGCGAGGATGCAGCGACAGTAGAAAAGGCCCTTTCAGGACGCCTTTCGATGTCGCAGGACGACCCCTTACAGCATGAGGCTAGGCTGGTCTTGTCTACCGTCAAAAGCCTATTAATAGCCGACCGAGGTAAAGACACGGTGGTTGAGGAGAACCGCTTGTTGCGCGGTGAGCTGGCTAATCGTGAAGAGGCGATAGATCGCCTCAGGGAGTTGACTGTCGGTCAGTGATTCGGGTTAGCGTTAGCTAAAACCCAGGCAGTACTGATTGATGGCCGCTCTGGCTTTGTCTTTTTCTTCTTTGATTTCCGCTGCGCCAAGTGTAACGGACTCGCCAAGCTCGTTGGTGGTCTGGATGACCGCACCACTATTAAGTGCGTCAAGGTTGTCTTTCGCGCGGGCACATAGCTCTTTATCCACCGAAGAGCTTCCCGCGTCGGCCGCTTCTACGCTTTCCGATTCTACCTCCCCACCGCCAGAATTCGCGCCAGAATAGGTATTAACCTCGATGGCGGCAACGCCGTGCGGCGCATTAGCACCGTACTCCCAGTTCCCGTTTTCGTCTTTCCACTTGAAGTAAGTCTCTGCACTTGCAACGAGCGGTATGCCGAAAGCTGCGATAAAAAGGCCTATGATTGTCTTGCGCATAACAATTTAATTCGATTCCAGAAAGTCGAGCTCGCTTTAAGCACGCCCAGTAAAAGAATAGCGCAGCTTTGGCGTTTTGCGTATGACTCACAGTTTCAGGCTGTGACAGCCTGCAAGCACCTTGAACGTGGCGGCCTATTTCACCGCTTTTATGGCGGATAAATTGGCCGTACATTGTGGGTATTTGCGTTTGACAGCGACCCAGACAGGTTAAATAATAGCCAAATAAGGATCGCTGTGTACCTCCGGGGAGCCAATTTGAGGACTGGGCGGTAGTTATGCTTTTCGTGAATGCTGGTGAATGGCGCAACTTATTGAAAAATAAGCCAAGTACTGTAGGAATTCAGTGAGCGAGAGCCCAGCTTAGCGGTTATAATCGCTGCCCTTTTTTTTATGTGGGCGATATCAGCGCCAGTGATTGTGTTTTCGGCAAAGGCCAGCCAGGCAGCTTTCAAGGATTGCTGCGAGTGCAGGCGCGATCCAAAGACCAGAATCGAAAAAAGAAGGTAGTTCGACAAGTGATGAGCGGCCCCTAATTGCCGCGGGATGTGAGCATGCAAAAGACAGACAAAACCCCGTCGGGTAAAACCGACGCAGCTGAAACGACTCAATCAAGACCGCTCGCTGAAGTGCAGGGCGATGTCGAGATGCTCTCCGGTGGAGAAATGGTCGCGCGCGTGCTCAAGGATCAGGGTGTTGAATTCATCTTTGGTTATCCTGGTGGTGCCGTTCTGCACATCTACGATGCGCTACATAAAACCGCGACAACCCCCCATATTCTGGTTCGTCATGAGCAGGCCGCGACACACGCGGCGGATGGATACACGCGCTCGACCGGAAAAACCGGCGTCGTGCTGGTCACATCGGGCCCCGGTGCAACTAACGCCATCACCGGGATCGCAACGGCTTACATGGATTCGATTCCGATGGTCGTTATTTCCGGGCAGGTACAGAGCCACCTGATCGGGGAAGATGCGTTTCAGGAAACGGATATGGTGGGTATTTCTCGTCCCATCGTAAAGCACAGCTTTCTGGTCAAAGAGACTAAGGACATTCCGCAGACGCTCAAAAAGGCTTTCTATCTGGCCGAGTCTGGCCGACCGGGTCCGGTCGTCGTTGATATCCCAAAAGATATCACTGCGCCGTGGATCAAAGCACCCTACAACTTTGCGGATGATTTTGAGATTCGTTCATACTCGCCAGCCGTTAAGGGGCATGCAGGGCAGATTCGCAAAGCGGTAGAGCTGTTGCTAAAGGCCAAGCGTCCGGTTATCTACAGCGGTGGCGGCGTTATTCAGGGTAATGCCAGCGAGACGCTCACTGCCTTGGCTAAACATCTTAACTTTCCGGTGACTAACACCTTGATGGGTCTGGGTGCATTCCCTGGTACGGATCCCCAGTTTCTTGGAATGCTCGGCATGCATGGCACTTACGAGGCCAATAATGCTATGCACGAGTCTGACCTCATTCTGGCTGTGGGTGCCCGCTTTGACGATCGCGTGACGAACACGCTGTCGAAATTCTGCCCCGACGCCACGGTAATCCATATTGATGTCGACCCGACCAGTATTTCCAAGACGATTAAAGCGCACGTGCCTATCGTTGGGTCGGCCAAAAGTGTTCTCGATGAAATGTTTTCTCAAATCAAGAGAATTGAAGTCGAAGACGGCATTGGAAACAGGATCGATACCGCTGCGATAGCAGACTGGTGGAAAAAAATAGATGGCTGGCGTGCTGAGCATGGTCTTTACCACAGCAATCGCTACGAGGATGGTAATGGCCTGATCAAACCTCAGGGCGTGGTCGAACTGCTACATGAGTTGACGGATGGAAAAGCCTTCGTAACCTCTGACGTCGGCCAGCATCAGATGTTTGCGGCGCAGTACTATCGTTTTGATAAGCCCCGCCAGTGGATCAACTCCGGTGGTCTTGGGACCATGGGTTTTGGTTTGCCTGCTGCGATGGGTGCAAAGCTGGGCAATCCGGACGATATTGTTGCGTGCATCACAGGCGAGGGCAGTATCCAGATGTGTATTCAGGAGATGTCGACATGTACGCAGTACGACATACCTTTCCTGATACTCAATCTCAATAACGGCTATCTGGGCATGGTTAAGCAGTGGCAAGATATGCAGTATGAGGGACGGTATTCACAGTCGGTTTATCAGGATTCGCTTCCCGATTTTGTTAAGCTCGCGGAAGCCTATGGCCATGTGGGTATTAAGGTGACTGAGAAGTCAGAGCTACGCGAGGCGATGCAGCGTGGCATCGAGCTGTCGAAAGACAAGCTCGTATTCATGGATATCTATGTTGATCCGCATGAACATGTTTACCCGATGCAGATCGCGCCTGATGGTGCGATGAACGATATGTGGCTCGCAAAAGGCGTTAGAACCTAGGTCAGGAAAGTAACTATGAGTGATGGTCAGCGAATACTCTCCCTGTTGATGGAGAACGAGCCCGGTGCGCTCTCTCGCGTTGTAGGGCTTTTTTCCCAGCGCGGCTTCAATATTGAGAGCTTGAATGTTGCTCCGACCGACGATCTGTCTCTCTCGCGCCTTACTCTTGTGACGACAGGTGATGAGGACACGATTGAGCAGATTACCAAGCAGCTCAACAAGCTGGTTGACGTGGCAAAGCTGGTCGACTTGACCGAGGGCGCTCACATCGAACGTGAGCTGATGCTGATTAAGGTTCGTGCTTCTGGTGCAATGCGTGAGGAGATTAAGCGCAGCTCTGATATTTTTCGTGGTCAGATCGTCGACGTGAACAACAGCCTCTATACCATACAGATGGTAGGAACTCGCGATAAGCTGGATGCGTTTATAGCTGCGGTCAAAGATGCTCAGATTATCGAAGTGGTCCGAAGTGGTGTTGCTGGCATCGCGCGGGGCGAGAAAGTACTGACGATGTAAACAGTAGCGTGCTGCTGGCGCGAAAGCCGCTAAGCCACCGCCCACATGGCTCAAATTAAAACAGCCCGGATTAAAAGCCCCGCATAAAAAAACCCGCCAAAGAGGCGGGTTTTTTTATGCGGGTTCGCGACTTTATTTGGGTTCGCGACAGTTCGCTAGGCCTGTGCCTCGACGACACTGACAACCTTGCGGTTTTTTGGCCCTTTGGTCTCGAACTGAACTTGTCCATTGGCCGTCGCGAACAGCGTGTGGTCTTTTCCGATGCCAACGTTCACGCCAGGGTGTACCTTGGTACCGCGCTGACGAATGATGATGTTGCCCGCGATTACGGATTCGCCGCCAAATTTTTTGACGCCGAGTCGTTTGCTTTCCGAATCGCGTCCGTTCTTGGTACTTCCGCCTGCTTTCTTGTGAGCCATAATCGTCTCCTAAATCAATCGATGCAGGGCAACGCTGTGATAGCGCCGCCGCTCTTGAGTAGTTAGCCTTCTGCCAGGAAATCTTTCGCCTGCTGAATCCAGTTGTCGCGCTCGATGCGGCCTTTAAAGTTTAGCTGCGCATCAATTCTTTCGATGTCTTCCTGAGTGAACGCGGCGATTTGTGCGAAGCTGGTGACGCCAGCGTCGTTGAGCTTCTGCACCAGAACTGGTCCTACACCGGAGATGCGCGTTAAATCGTCTCCTGAAGATGCCGCAGCTTTAGGCGCAGCTTTCTTGGCAGCGGGTTTGCCCGAGCCAACCGAGGTAATCTTGATCTCGGTGAACCACTGGCGGTGGCCCATTTGCTTGCGATGGTGCTTACGGCGACGGAATTTGACGATATTGACTTTGTCGTGACGCCCGTGGCGAACCACTTCTGCGCTTACTGACTTTCCGGCAACGTAGGGCGCGCCGATTTCGACGGATTCGCCTTCGCCGATGAGTAGTATTTCGTCAAACTGAATCGAGTCGCCAGTCGCAACTTCGAGTTTTTCGACTTTGAGAAGTTCGCCTTCTACGACGCGGTGCTGTTTACCACCGCTTTTGATTACTGCGTACATGGAGTGCTCCGTGTTTTGGCCCCGTAAGCTCTTTGTTTAGCGTTTGTTTCCTGTTTTGCGTTCGACCTTATCCGCGTGGGCGTTGGTCTCATCACTAAAAACAGGGCTCGCTATATTTGTTTTGGCTTACTTAGAGGGCAACGGTTGTTTAATGGGTAATAAGATAGTGGCAGCTGCGCCAAGCAGCCGTCACAGTCGATCTGCCTTTAGGCGAGTGCTTTAACCTGCGCGTTAAGACGAGACTTATGACGCGCGGCCTTGTTCTTGTGAATGATGCCCTTGTCGGCCATTCTATCGATCACCGGCACGGCCTCAGCGTAGGCCTTCTTTGCCGCTTCAGCATCGCCAGACGCGATCGCCGAGATCACTTTCTTGACGTAGGTTCTCACCATTGAGCGCAAGCTCGCTGTGTGAGCGCGACGTTTGACCGCCTGACGGGCGCGTTTCTTTGATTGTGGCGAGTTAGCCAAGGTAATTTCCTCTAAAGCACTAATTCAAACAGGCGCGCGATTATTCAGATTTCACTACCAATTGTCAATAGGTCAAATTCGTTGCAGAATGCGCCCTCCATAGCCTTGGGTGGCATTCGCAGGATGTCGCCTCGAGGCATCTTAAATTATTGAATTGTATGGAGAAACTCCATGAAGGCCGTTGATGGGTTCCAGCCGCTAGGCGTTGCGGTGTTAACCGTGTCAGATACCCGTGACACCAGTAACGATAGCTCGGGTGAGTTGCTGCAAGATTCTGCCGTCACAGCGGGGCACCGTATCGCAGCACGTGACATCGTTAAGGACGACATCTATCAGATCCGCGCTCGATTATCCGCCTGGATTGTCGATCCTGCCGTACAGGTGGTACTGATCACCGGTGGCACAGGTTTTAGTGGCAGAGATTCAACGCCGGAGGCCGTTTCGCCTCTGTTCGATAAAACTATTGAGGGTTTTGGCGAATTGTTCCGCCACTATTCCCTGCACGATATTGGTACCTCAACCCTACAGTCCCGGGCGCTAGCGGGTTTCGCGAACCGCACAGTCATTTTTGCGATGCCTGGCTCGACCGGTGCTTGCCGGCTTGCCTGGGACAAAATCCTGGTCGAGCAGCTCGACAGCCGTCATCGCCCCTGTAACTTTGCGGGTGTGCTCGATGTGATTGCAGGCTAGGGCAAGTTTTTGATGAGTGACTTGCTGGCCTACGAGGATGCTCTGGTTCGAATACTGGACTCGATGGATCCTCTTGCTGCAACCGAGGATGTCTCGCTTCACAGCTGCGCGGGCAGGGTTGTGGCGGTCGATCTGCAGGCGAGGATGAATTTGCCACCGTTTGCCAATAGCGCGATGGATGGTTTCGCGCTGGCGTCCTCAAGCTTCCTTCCAGGCAAGGCTTTTCCGGTTTCCCAGCGCATCGCCGCCGGTGACTGTCCTAAGCCGCTAGAGCCGGACACCGTGGCGAGAATCTTTACCGGCGCGCCGATCCCCGAGGGTGCCGATACCGTTGTTATTCAGGAGAACGCCGATTGGCGTGATGATCACAGCGTTGTTTTGGGTGGTGAGGTCGCTGCAGGTAACAATATTCGACCCGCTGGCGATGATCTCAGACAGGGCGGTCTGGCTGTCGATGCAGGTGCAGTGATTAATTCGCGCACGAAGGGCCTCTTGCACGCGCTGGGTGAGACTAGTGTGCGCTGTTATCGTCGTATGAGAGTTGCGCTGATCGCAACTGGTAGCGAGATCAAAGAGCCGGGAACGCCGCTGGCGCACGGCGAAATCTACAATTCAAACTATCCGATGCTGGCGACTGAATTGCGGGCGCTTGGTGTTGAGCTGCTCGATTTTGGCGTGATCGAAGACAGCGCTTTGGCAATTCGTGAAGCACTGGAACAGGCATCACAACAAGCGGATTTCATTATTACGATAGGTGGTATGTCTGTCGGCGGTGAAGATCATGTGCGTGATCAGGTGCAGGCGCTAGGCGAGCTGGCATTGTGGAAGGTCGCAATAAAACCCGGTAAGCCGCTGGGCTTCGGTAGCATTGGCTCTGCGCGTTTTTTCGGATTGCCCGGCAATCCGGTCTCGAGCTTTGTGACATTTTTTCTGTTCGTTCGCCCCGCGCTTCTGAAAGCTTCTGGCGCGAGAGAGCATCTCAATGCCTCTATCTGGGCCAAAGCAGGTTTTGACTATCGCAATAAAGGCGGTCGCAAAGAGTTTGTGCGTGTGGCGCTCGAGCCAGCCACTAGCTGCGGGCTGCCTGTCGCCTCGCTGTATTGCAATCAGTCCTCAGGCGTATTGTCATCGCTTTATTTCGCCGATGCGCTCGCAGCTGTTGAACCGCGTTCGACGGTTGAGCAAGGCGATCTTATTGAGTTGTACTGCCTGGACTAGAAATCGAAGCGTGTTGAGCGGCGGCCCTTGTCCGGTGAGTTGCTCAGGAAGAGATAGTTTACTGCTATCGTAAAGCTGTCATTGGTGCGGGTACCGCCGCCGTCAGCGCGACGCTCCTCGCGAGAGGCATCCGCGAGCAACTGCAATCGATTGTTAACGTCCCACTGCAGCGTCAGGGCGAGTGTGTCCTCGTCAAAATCGGTATCAGCGACAGTGTTTTCTCCGCTGAAAGACGTGTTTTGCCACTCATAGTCAAAAATTGCGCTCAGGTTTCGCGAAAGACGGTAATCAAAGGACAGTGTCGCCAGATTGACTTTTCTGTCCGTGATGTCGAGCTCTGAATCCCCAGTGAAATCTGCCGCATCTTCAGTGAATTCTTCGTCGAAATCTGTATCAACATGGCTAAAAAAGATATTGAGGTCGCAGCGGGGGCAAATGTTGTTGCCGTACTCGAGTGTTAGTCGTGTTACTTCAACTGCGGAGTTACTGTTAGAGTCAATCAGTGAGTCGCTGTCAACCTGCAGACCGCTGTCGGCGATAGTATCCAGGTCGCCATCAGTACTGATGATGCCGGTGGCCGTATTTGCATTCTGTTGGTCGACCGAGAGCTCTATGGACTGCGAGTCAGTTGAGTAACTGGCGCTGCCACTGATAAATAGCCCATTGTCCTTGCTATCACCGAATGTAAAGCGCGATTGGCCAACTTGAAAGTTATATCGAAAATCGCGCGACACGCGGGAGTAACCGACAAAGGCGAGCGTACTCTCCTGATCAATGTCGGATCCATCGCGCCGACTTTCCACCCGCTGTACGCTGGCACTGAAGCTATTGGATCGCGTTGGGTAGTAGGAAAATGTGATGCCGCCGGTGTAGGACTCGGAGTCGGGGCGTTGCGTCTGAGCGTTTTCAGATGCATCGATGTTGATGTCTTCGGCCTGCGCGTTTAGGTCGACGCCAGCCTTCTTGCCGACAGGTATTTTGAAATTCAGCCCGCCCTCGAGTGTGGTAATCGTCTCTTGATTGTCGGCGGTATCCAAATCGTCGATCGATTCGCGCTGCTGTTCCACGCGATGACTGCTGAAAAAGTCCAGCCGGTCCTCAATCAGTTCGACGTCTAGCTGTGTGCTGCCAACGGTGTTGGTCTGGTCGGTGAGCGTGTCGTCGCCATATTCCTCGCGGAAGATCGCGTAGCTGCTTTCAAAGTTGTACCAGTCTCGCTGATTGGCCAGCGTTAAAATCAGCCCGGCTCTTGAAACTTGCTCCGACTCTTCATTTACGGATTCTTCCAGGCTCGGATTACTTTCATAGCCGGTCTGGATCAAGATCTCTGCGTCATAATCCAGCGCAATGCTTTGTAGTGGAATCAGTTGTGAAGTCAGTGACAGAAAAAAAGCCGATAGGACTGTAGGAGTGCGGGCTAAAGCGCTGTTAGATAAAGAACCTGTGCTCTTTTTGGCGCCTTGCTGTGGCTGCTTTTTCATAGTGTGACCCTGCGCGGTAATCGTTCTAACGGTATTCCATATTCAACACGTTAGGTGAATGGCCAGCGCTGGGTTGTCGTGTTTACAACCGGCGCTTAATTAGCCATATTTTTAAATACGAGCGTTGCATTGGTGCCTCCAAAGCCAAAGCTGTTGGACATGGCCTGACTGATGGGCTGTGCTTTGCTCGCCAGCGCGACGGTTAATCCTTCTGCCTCGGGATCCAGATCCTCGATATTGGCGGAACCTGCGATGAAACCGTCGCGCATCATTAGCAGAGTATAGATGGCTTCCTGCACTCCTGCTGCGCCGAGGGAGTGGCCGGAAAGTGATTTTGTTGAGCTTACGGGTGGAAGCTGTGCGCCGAATACCTCTTGCATTGCCTTGAGCTCGACAATGTCGCCTGCCGGCGTGCTGGTTCCATGTGCGTTCACATAGTCTATTGGTTGCTCAAGCCCCGAAATGGCGTTTTGCATACAGCGAACTGCACCCTCGCCAGATGGTGAAACCATGTCCGCCCCATCGGCGGTGGCACCGTAGCCGACTATTTCGGCATAAATGCGAGCCCCTCGGGCGACGGCGTGTTCATATTCTTCCACGACGAGCATGCCGCCACCGCCTGCGATGACGAAGCCATCCCGGTTCGCATCATAGGCGCGGGAGGCTCGCTGAGGCGTGTCGTTGTATTTCGTGCTCAATGCCCCCATCGCATCGAACAGGCAGCTGAGAGACCAGTGCTCTTCTTCTCCGCCCCCGGCAAATACAATATCCTGCTTGCCTAACTGGATTTGTTCAACCGCGTTGCCGATACAATGTGCGCTGGTTGAGCAGGCCGATGATATTGAATAGTTGACGCCTTTGATCTTAAAGGCTGTCGCGAGGCATGCAGACACTGTGCTTCCCATCGTCTGCGTCACGCGGTAGGGGCCGACTCTTCGCAGGCCTTTTTCGAGGAGGATCTGCGCTGATTCGACCTGACTCGAAGAGGCGGCGCCACCCGAGCCTGCGATGATTCCTGTTTTTGGATTGGAAATCATCGCGTCGCTGAGACCGGCGTCTGCGATTGCGTCCTGCATCGCGATATGTGCATAGGCGGCGGCCGAGCCCATGAAACGCCGCAGTTTGCGATCGATATAATCTGCAGGGTCGAGTTCTATGCTGCCGGCGATATGGCTTCGCATGCCGACCTCTTGGTATTCGGGCACGACACGAATACCGGATTCGCCGTTTCTCAATGCGCTCGAAACCTCATCGAGATCTCTGCCGAGGCAAGACACGATTCCAATTCCGGTAACAACAGCACGCCGCATAATAAATTCCAGTTGTTGAGATTAAGTTCCAGTTGTAGAGAGCTTTTAGCTTAAGCCTGCGTCCGGCTTGCTTTGATAATGTCAGCTGCTTTCGTTGTCAGCATCTTGCTGGAAGAGCCCTACACGCAGATCTTTGGCGTGGTAGATGGCTTCTCCGTCGACCTTCATCGTGCCGTCGGCTATCCCCATTACTAATTTACGCTCGATGACCCGCTTCAGGTGAATTTCATAGCTGACACATTGGTGTTCAGGTTGTACCTGGCCGCTAAATTTAATTTCGCCTGCGCCCAGCGCTCGGCCGCGGCCGGGATTCCCTCGCCAACCCAGAAAGAAACCGACGAGTTGCCACATGGCATCCAGACCAAGGCAGCCCGGCATGACCGGATCGCCGATAAAGTGGCAGCCGAAAAACCACAGCTCGGGATTAATATCCAGTTCTGCGTGTATGTAACCTTTGTCAAAGTCTCCACCGGTATCCGAAATGTGCAGGATTCTGTCGAGCATCAGCATTTGGTCAATGGGCAGCTGCGCATTGCCAGGCCCGAACATATTGCCCTTTGCGCACTCGATTAGCTGCTCTTTGTTAAAGGCGTTTGGGCGAATAATCGCCTCTTTTTTGGCTTCGTTAGTCAAAACTACTTCCTGAGGTTGCGATGAACGACGGTCGGCGAGCTTGCGCAGTCGAAACTGTTACTCCCGCGCGTTCATCATCAATTGAGTGAAAGTCTTTTACAATCAGACCAGTCGGGCATTGTAGCGGTAAGCTGTTTTCAGGCCAAGCTAATGATTTATCGGCTTTTAGCCAGAGTTTAATTTGCCCGATGTGCCAGGCGCGGGGAGCTACATTGCCGCGCAGGTCTTGTCCCGTTTTCGAGCATTATGCGAGCTGGCGGCAAGTTGCGGTGATTTGACGCGTCCTTTTGCCGTCGTGCGGTGCAGAAACCTTGATTTGTGCTAACTTTTCTTAAAGCAACTTTAATCTTGGTAAGTCCATAATAGTGCAGGGTCTTCCATTCGAATCTTCGACGATTTAGTTCAGAAGCTCCTCGAGTATTTCTTCAGAATTTCCTGCCATTCGGCTTTTTGGTGATCAAATGATTCATCCTGTGATTCTCTGCGGCGGGTCTGGCACGCGATTGTGGCCCCTGTCGAGAAAGAGTTATCCCAAACAATTTCTGGATCTTACGGGTTCGGGCTTCTCCATGCTGCAGCAGACACTGCAGCGTCTGCAAGGTTTGCAGGATTTGTCTGCGCCGATAGTCGTTTGTAATCAGGACAACCGATTTCTGGTTGCGCAGCAACTGCATGAGCTTGGAATTGAGGATGGCTGTATTCTGCTGGAACCTGTGGCAAAGAACACTGCGCCTGCGGTCGCCTGCGCGGCGGTTAAAGCCTTGCAGGCTGATCCCGATGCAACGCTGCTAGTACTGCCCGCGGATCACCTGGTCGGAGACGTGCCTGCGCTGACCCTTGCAATTAACGCTGCGATAGAAAGTGCTGAAGCCGGCCATCTAGTCACATTCGGTGTGGCTCCGAAGCATCCGGAAACAGGTTACGGGTACATTAAAAAGGGCGATTCCCTGGCCGGCACACAGGCTAACCGTATCGCAGAGTTCAAAGAGAAGCCCGATCTCGCAACAGCGAAGCAGTATCTGGCCAGTGGTGACTACTCGTGGAACAGCGGGATGTTTGTTTTCAAGGCAAGACGCTATGCCGACGAGCTCGGCAAATTTGCGCCAGAAATCCTTGAGAACAGTCGACTCGCAGTCGAATCGGCCCGCGTGGATCTCGATTTCGTGTGCCTGGACGAGTCGAGTTTCTCGCAATGTCCGGAAGACTCGATTGACTACGCCGTCATGGAGCGCACGCAAGACTCGGCGGTTGTTGAGCTCGATGCGGCCTGGAGTGACATTGGATCATGGTCCAGTCTTTGGGATGAGATGGACAAAGACACCGACGGCAATCGTGCGCAGGGCGATGTCACCATGCTCGACACCAAAGACTCGTTTGTGCACAGCGAGAGTCGACTGGTTACCACCCTCGGCGTCAGTGATACGGTTGTGGTTGAGACTGCCGACGCGATACTGGTGGCCGACAAATCCAAAGTGCAAAATGTCAAAGATGTGGTTTCAGCGCTCAAGGCACAGGGCCGCGATGAATCAACGACGCATAAAGTGGTATATCGCCCCTGGGGGTCCTACGAAACGATTTGCCTGAGCGAGCGTTTTCAGGTGAAGAAGATTGTGGTGAATCCGGGCCAGAAACTCTCGCTGCAGATGCACCATCATCGCGCGGAGCACTGGATCGTTGTTCAGGGTACAGCCGAGGTAACCTGCGAAGATAAGGTCTTTGCCCTGTGTGAAGACCAGTCAACCTACATACCGCTCGGTCACAAACATCGTCTGGAAAATCCGGGCAAAATCCCGCTCGAGTTGATTGAGGTACAATCGGGAAGCTACCTCGGTGAGGACGACATTGTCAGATTCGACGATGTGTATGGCCGCAACGAAAAGGAAAACTCCTAAATGATCAAAAAGTGTCTGTTCCCTGTCGCCGGCTATGGAACCCGGTTCCTGCCGGCAACCAAGTCAATGCCGAAAGAGATGCTTCCTGTCGTCAACAAGCCGTTGGTGCAATATGGCGTGGAAGAGGCGCTGGAGGCCGAGCTGCACGAGATTGGTTTCGTCACTGGTCGAGGTAAGCGCGCTATCAACGATCACTTCGATACCAACTACGAGCTCGAAAAAGAGATTGCTGGTAGTGGCAAAGAAGAGCTGCTCACCGGAATCAGGGATGTCATTAACAAGGGCACGTTTTCAACCACCCGACAGCGAGAAATGCTGGGGCTGGGAAACGCCATCTTGACTGGCGAGACCTTGATTGGTGACGAACCGTTTGGCGTCGTGCTGGCTGACGATCTTTGTTTCGGCGAGACAAGTGGTGTGTTGAGCCAGATGGTTGATCTGTACAAGCAATTTCGCTGTACCATCGTCGCGATTCAGGAAGTGCCCGATGATCAAATTGAGAAGTTCGGTGTAATCGCCGGTGATGCAATTCGAGACGATTTATTCCGAGTCACCGATATGGTTGAAAAGCCGAAAAGAGAGGATGCGCCGAGCAACCTGGCAATTATCGGCCGCTATATTTTGACGCCCGATATTTTTGACATCATTCGCGACACCAAGCCGGGTATCAACGGCGAAGTGCAGATTACGGATGCACTGCTGACGCAGGCCAAGAAAGGCTGTGTGATGGCTTACAAATTCAAGGGCAGACGCTTTGACTGTGGCAGCATCGATGGCTTTATTGAGGCTACCAATTTTACCTACCAGAATATCTATAAGAAGAGCTAGGAAAAGTCGTTTATGACGCAGGATTTGAGCTGTTTTAAGGCCTATGATATCCGTGGCCGCGTGCCGGACGAGCTGAACGAGGATATCGCCTACCGAATTGGTCGCGCCTTTGCGCAATTTTTGCAGGCGCGTAAGGTTTGCCTTGGTTACGATATTAGGCTGACAAGCCCTGCACTCAGTGATGCAGTTGCTCAGGGTATAATCGATGCCGGCGCCGATGTGCTCGATATTGGTTTGGGTGGTACCGAGGAAATCTACTTCGCTTCGTTTAACAACGATGTTGACGGCGGAATCATTGTAACTGCGAGCCACAATCCTAAAGACTATAACGGTATGAAGCTGGTGCGAGCCGGAAGTCGTCCTATTAGTGGCGACACCGGATTGTTCGACATTAAATCGCTGGCGCAGAGTGCCGCGTTTACTGAGCCTGCACAGAGAGGTGGCCGCGCCCCGCTGGACAGCAGACCCGCGTACGTCAAGCACTTGCTGTCTTATGTTGATCCAGAGAAGCTTGACGGACTTAAGATCGTTGTCAATGCAGGCAACGGTGGCGCAGGTCTGGTCGTCGATGCGCTTGAGCCTTTTTTGCCCGTTGAATTTATCAAAATCAACCATCAGCCCGATGGTAACTTTCCCAATGGGATACCAAACCCGCTGCTCGTCGAAAACCGCGATAGCACGGCCCAGGCGGTTAAAGAACACGGCGCAGATTTTGGGATTGCATGGGATGGAGACTTTGACCGATGCTTTTTGTTCGATGAGACCGGCACCTTCGTAGAGGGCTATTTCATAGTAGGGCTGCTGGCTGAGGCATTTCTGAGTAAGTCACCCGGAGAGCGTATTGTTCACGATCCGCGATTGACCTGGAATACCGAAGATATTGTTTCGAGTCGAGGCGGAATTCCCGTCATGACAAAAACCGGGCACGCCTTTATCAAAGAGCGTATGCGTAGTGAAAATGCGATTTATGGCGGAGAAATGAGTGCGCATCACTACTTTCGCGATTTCGCCTACTGCGATAGCGGCATGATACCCTGGTTGCTCATCGCCGAGCTGGTTAAAACTAAAGAGCAGCCGCTCTCCAGACTTGTCGCCGATCGCGTTGCGCGCTACCCGGTCAGCGGTGAGATTAATCGCACGGTCGGTGATGCGGGCGCCCTGATTGCAAAAATAAAATCTGACTATGCTGCGAGCGCGCAGGAGCTCGATGAGACAGATGGTTTGAGTCTTGACTTTGGTGAGTGGCGATTCAATTTACGGATGTCGAATACCGAACCCGTTGTAAGATTGAATGTCGAGACGCGTGGAGATGCGGCGCTGATGCAGTCAAAAACAGAAGAGCTGCTCGCTATTATCGAGAGCGCGTAATTTACGGGCGAACAGAAGCCTGCGGTAAATCGGCTTCTATTTCGACTTTGCAGCCCTAATCCAGTGGCTAACAGACTCGTTAGCGATCTGATCGGTTTCTCCGTCACCGGTGATTGCGGTAAATATAGGGCCGCTAAGCTGCTTGCCGAGCTCTACTCCCCACTGATCGAAGGCGTTAATTCCCCACAGCACACTCTGTACAAAAGTTTTATGCTCGTAGAGTGCGAGCAATGCGCCCAATGACTCTGGACTAACAGTTTCCATCCCAATAATCGTATTTGGTTTTCCGCCGCTGATAACCTTTTGTGGTGCCAGTTGATTCGCCTGTTGCTGGTCTATCCCCTGAGCTAACAGTTCACCTCTTGCAGCCTCGAGATCTTTGCCCTCGGTAAACGCCTGGCTTTGGGCGAGGCAGTTGGCAACAAGATGCTGCTGTCGTTGATCGTCCTTGCTGGATGGTTGTGACGCTTTAAGCGGCAGAATGAAATCAACCGCAAAGCGTTGAGTTCCCTGGTGCAGCAGTTGGTGAAAAGAGTGCTGCCCGACGGTGCCGCTGCTGCCCCAAAGGATAGGACAGGTCAAACCACTGACCGGCTCACCGCCCTTGGTCACACTTTTGCCGTTACTCTCCATGCATAGCTGCTGCAGATAGTCGGGCACCAGTCGCAGCTGGTAGCTGTAGGGCAGCACCGCGAGGCTGCCAATGCCGAGCTCGCGCAGATAATAATCCTCAAGCAGTCCCATCAGGACCGGTGCATTGTGCTGCACAGGCGTTTGCAGGAAATGTTGGTCCATCGCATGCGCTCCATCCAGCAACTGCTGGTAGGCCTTACTGCCAATGGCGATGGCAATCGGCAAGCCGATCGCTGACCAGAGTGAGAAGCGCCCGCCCACCCAGTCCCACATAGGCAGGATATTTGCGGCCTCGACGCCGTATTCCACGGCGCGTTCGACGTTTGCGGTAACGGCGATCAAATGCTTACCCAAATCTTTTTCGTGGATCTTTGTCAGCAGCCAGCGCCGCGCTGCCAGACCATTTTCCAGGGTTTCAAGCGTGCCAAAAGATTTTGAGGCGACGATGAAAAGCGTGGTTGCGGGTTCGCAATCTGCGAGGACGGCGCGCATCTCGGCGGGGTCGACGTTGGCGATGAATTTAACGCTGGGGCCGGCATTGGGTGCGGCCAGGGCAGCGGTGATCATGCGCGGCCCTAAATCCGAGCCTCCGATGCCGATGTTGACGACGGTTTTGATCGCCTCGCCATCCGCGCCGAGCCAGTGGCCGGCGCGAATTTGCTCGGCCAGTTCCAGAACCCTCGCCTTTGTTCTGCGCGCTTCGACCGCGTGTTCGTGATCACCAGCCGGATCACGCAGTGCCGTGTGATGCGCTGCGCGCTTCTCCGAGGTATTGACCGCCGCTCCGTGATACAGATCCTGCCTTGCCTGAGCGAGGTTTTCACTCTCGCAGCGCTGCTCGAACTGGCTTAACAGCGTCTGGTTGAGCGGGGTGTTGGAAAGGTCAATGGTCAATGAGGCGGCATCTAAAATCATGGTAGTCCGTGCTGGTGGGTGCAAAGTAGACAGTCATTGCATTCTAGCTCGAGCTCGAGAGCTGAAGCGCGCGCAGTTTACCGTATCTTATTCGAACACCCCAGCCTGCCAGCGTATTTGGGCGGTCCTATTCTGTGACGAGATGGTGATTTTTATTTTGTAGCGGCCTTTTGACTGTGTTTTACGAAGTGATTTTGACTTCGCGTGCTATTCTTCAAAGGACGTGTAAAGTTAAGGAACCTCTGATTTATTCCATGACAGCCGAGACAGAGACTTTTACGGTTCACTCCGCAAGACGATTTGCGCAGGGAATACCCAAAGCACTCGCTCCGCTCGCGGGGCAGGCCCTGGCTAGTCCTTTCCAAGCGGATCAACGCAGCGGATGGACCGCAAAAGCCTGTCCCCTTTCTTTGTGGATTGGGGGTTTGCACCTAATGGCACGCTCGCTTCGTTGCGCCGCTCGCCGTATAGCTACGGCATGCGACCTTCGCGACGCGCCTCGAAGCTTGCCCCGTGAGCGCAGCGAGTGCTGTGGGTACGATCATTGCCATTAGGACGCAAACTCGGCCATCAGCGAATAGATCACAGGTTCCCTAAGTTGAGTGGCGTAGCGGGGTTCTGCGCCACCCGTACAGTTTGTTCATTGAGCACTCTCGCTGCGTGGTAATAGCTGGCGCAGGGGCCCAGTTCGGGCCAGATTTCCCCGTTTGATACTGTTACTTTCTGTACAAAAAGGACGCTTCGCTTGTCGCACATCCGCTTATTCAATCACTACATGCCAACGCCTCTGTTGCTGCTCGGTTGTATTGAGTGGCTGGCGATGCTTCTTGCGGTGCCCATTGCGGTGCAACTGCGCTTTGATGCGCCCATGCAGTGGCTGGACTGGACCATTCTTGAGCTCAACGCAGTCATTTTTGCGACGGTCATGACGCTGGCTAATTCTGCCATGGGTGTCTACAGCAATGGCTTCAGAGAGGGCTTGGGCGCGATGGCGGTTCGTACCATCGTTGCCAACTGTTTGCTCGGTGTGCTCGCCCTGACGGCACTGTACTACGTCTTGCCCGCGCTTTTCATCGGGCGGGGTATCCTTGCTATTGCGGTGGTCGCTGGCCTTACGCTGGTGAGTATTATCCGACTGATTTTTCTTGCAATCGTGCAGCGTGACTCTATGCGCTCCCGAATCCTTGTGGTCGGTGCGGGTAAGCGCGCTAACGTGCTTAAGGAGCGGCTTGCAGAGCGTGAATCGGCGGCTAAGATCGTAGGCTTTGTCGATGTTGGCGGTTATGTGCACCCCGATCTGGAAAAGTTGGTTCTGCCACGCTCGCGGCTGAGAGATATTGTCGAGGCAAACGACGTCGATGACGTGGTTGTTGCGATGGATGGGCTGCGTGCTTCAGACGGTGTACAGATACCGCTTAAAGAGCTTTTCGACTGCAAAGTATCCGGGACCAGGATCAATGAGGCGATCGGAATTTACGAGCGTGAACTCGGTATTCTGGAGTTTACCGAACTGAAACAGGGCTGGATGGTGTTTGGCAACGGCTTCGGTGCCAGCCGCCTGTGGGACTGGGTCAAGCGCGCAAGCGACCTGACTATTGCCCTGATATTGTGCCTGTTCCTGTGGCCACTTATGCTTTTCGCCGTGGTCGCTATATTACTGGAAACGGGCCGGCCTGTGCTCTATCGGCAAACCCGAGTGGGTCTCAATGGCACCGAGTTTGAAATACTGAAGTTTCGCAGTATGCGCGTTGATGCAGAAGCAGGTGGTAAGGCGCAGTTTGCGCAGGTCGGTGATTCGCGTATTACCAAAGTCGGTAATTTTATTCGCAACACCCGAATCGACGAACTGCCGCAGCTGTATAACGTTCTTAAGGGCGATATGAGCTTCGTAGGGCCAAGGCCTGAGCGCCCGGAGTTCGTGAGTGGGTTCGATGAAGAGCTGCCTTTTTACGCCGAGCGGCATGTGGTCAAGCCGGGGCTAATGGGCTGGGCTCAGCTCAACTATCCCTATGGTGCATCCAAAGAGGATACGGCGAACAAGTTGCGCTACGACCTGTATTACGTCAAGAATCGAAGTCTCGTGTTGGATCTGGTGATAATGGTGCAAACAGTTCAGGTCATATTACTGGGGACAGGAGTGCGGTAAATTGAATAACATTATAGATGTTTGGGTGGTCCTGAAGCCATGACAGTTGAAGGAGCGAAAGCGATGAAATTATTGAACACAAGTAAAGTAACGCGAGTGAACAGCGCGCTAAAGATGGTTTTGGCTAGCTGCGTTTTATTCGCACTGGTGGCCTGCGGCAGCACACAGACCGTGCTCGACGAGGCGCCGCCGGAAGAAAATTACCAGATTCCACAGTACAAGATCGGTGCTGGTGACCAGATTGGCGTCAGCGTCTGGAAAAACGATGATCTCTCAGTGAAAGCACTGGTGCGCCCGGACGGGATGATCTCGCTGCCATTGATTGGTGACATACAGGCGGCTGACTACACCACTGAGGACCTTGCCGCGAAGATTGCCGACAAGCTCAATACCTTCGTGCGCACACCACAGGTGGCGGTGACGGTAGAGAACCCCTCAAGCGCTGATTTTCAGCGCCGCGTGCGGGTGACGGGTGCGGTAAACAACCCGACAACCATGGCCTATCGCGATGGTATGACGGTTCTGGATCTGGTTCTCGCTGCGGGCGGTATAAACGAATTTGCCTCGGGTAACAAAGGTGTACTTCACCGTAAAAACGCTGCAGGCGAGCGCATTGCATACCGTTTGCGCTTGAAAGATATCCTGGTAAAAGGCGATCTTTCCACGAACTACGCACTGCGTCCTTCAGATGTGGTGACTGTGCCTGAAAGAGCTTTCTAGGGGTTTGTTTTGGATTTTGTTGTCGTCTATCAACTAGCGCTCGCGGTCGTTAAAGAGCTGTGGCGCTTTCGCTATGCAGC
This sequence comes from uncultured Pseudomonadales bacterium, assembly GCA_964504585.1. Taxonomy (GTDB): domain Bacteria; phylum Pseudomonadota; class Gammaproteobacteria; order Pseudomonadales; family UBA7434; genus UBA7434. The sequence continues at coordinate 33,348 of CAZDEW010000013.1, forward strand.
GCTCCTGTCGGCGTTTGCGATCGCCGTTGCCTTTCTCGGCCTCGGTGCTGCGTGGCAGGAAAAGTATGAAACGCGGGCCACTGTGTACGCGGATTATCAAAATATTATCAGTCCGCTCCTCGAAGGGCAGGCCCAGGTAACCCGGGTTTCAGATCAGCTGCTGCGTGTGCGCGACATCATGCTGTCACAGAAGGCACTGGAGACTATCGTTGATCAGGAAGAGGGTTTGGTAAAAGAAGGTGCCGGACTTGCCGAACGTTCAGTCGCGATTGAAAGCTTGCGCGAGGCGATCGATGTGCGTGGTCTGAGCCAGGACTATGTCGCCATCAGCTACAAAGACCCCAATCCGGATCGCTCCTACAGCATTGTTACGACGTTGCTCAATTTGTTTTTGAAGGAGAGCTCCGAGAACAAGCGCAGTGAAAGCCGCCAGGCCTTTGAGTTCATTGAGAAGCAGGCTGCGGCGTACGAGGAGCAGCTGCGCGTCGCTGACGAAAAGCTCAAGGCGTTCAATGCGTCGAATCTAGACGGCACCGCCGGACAGGCTCAAAGCGCGATTGAGGAGATCCGTCAGAACATTGAGGTCGTTCAGCTCGATCTGGAGCAGGCGAGGGAGCGTGCCGGTTCGCTGCAAAGTCAGGTCGACAAAGAGGATCGCTATCTCACCGCCAAAGCGAGAAGTGACGGCTACAATGAGCGAATCGCGCAGGCGGTTGCGCAGCTCGATGAACTGCGCCTTTCCTACACCGATAGTCACCCCGACGTTATCGCTATGAAAGACCATATCAGCGCTCTGCGAGAAGCCTCGGCAAGCGGCATTGATCCCGCGCCGGCGGTTAGCAACAAAAACGATGTGGAAAATCCTGTTTACGATAAGCTGAGAACCGCACTGGCCAGTGCCGTTGTTGAGCGAGATTCGATTCAGCGCCGTTTGAATTCGTTGAAAGTCAGACTGGCTGAATCAAGGCAGCGCCTCCAGAGAATTATCGCGCGCGACGCCGAGTTTAAAGAGCTGACTCGAGACTACGATGTTACCAAAGGCCTCTACGAGGATCTGCTGCAGCGAAAGGAGAAAGCGAGGCTGTCGATGACGCTGGATATCGAGGGCCAGGGTGTTACCTACAAGGTACAGGAGCCGCCAGAATTCCCGCTGCTTCCGAGCGGTTTACGCTTTATTCATTTTGTAGCGATCGGCTGCGTGCTAGCTGTAGCTTTCCCGGTCGGCCTGGCGGTGCTTTACGTTTTGCTCGATCCGAGAATACGCTTTTCTTCGACATTGCGCGATTCGTTCGATATCCCAATTCTTGCTGAGGTTCCGCACTACAGCTCCAGTTTGCAACAGCGTTTGAGTCGGGTAGATGCGCGCGTTTATATTTTCTTTGCGTCGCTGGCAGCAGCCATTTATCTGGGTTTGCTGTTTTCCTACGTTATTATTTTTAGGTAGAAGAATTTTTAAGTAATTCATGGCCATGGATTTAGACGAAGATCAACAAGACCACTCCTCGAGTAATGCTTCGGGTAACAACCTGATTGTGCTCGACGAGGCTTCGGAAAGACTGTCGCAGCAACAGATTCGCCGCATGGCGGAAATCTACAAGCTTGCAGAGGACGATCTGGACGGAAGGAAAATCATTCATCCGCAGATGCGTGACAAGCGGGTCTTAAACGTTTTCAGAGAGATTAGAACCAAGCTAATACAGAAAGCGGGCAAGAAAAACTTTTGCCTGCTGGTGACGTCGGTTTGTGAAGGCAGCGGCTCAACGTTCGTAAGCACCAATCTGGCTGCCTCGATCGCACTGGATCATCGCAAAACAGCGCTGGTTGTGGACTGCAACCTTTATGCGCCCAGCCTGGGTTATCTGTCCGAGGGTTCAGACCTCGGTTTCTCGGATTTTTTGCGAGACCCCTCTATTTCCATCGAGCAGGTGGTTTACGCGACAGGTATACCGCGCCTGAGATTAATTCCGGCGGGGACAGCGACAGAAATTGGGCCTGAGTACTACACCTCCTACCGTATGGCGCAGTTCGTCGATGAGTTAAAAACGCGCTATTCCGATCGTTACATCGTTCTTGACTCCCCAGCTATAGGTGATACTGCAGACGCGAGAATTCTGTCTGAAGTCTGCGACTACGCGGCGCTTGTCGTTAGCTCCGGAAGTACCACCAAAGATCAAATTGCTTCCGCGATCGAAAAAATCCCCCAGGAGAAGCTAGTGGGGCTTATTTTCAACAACTAAGTTGTGAAAACGCTGCCACCCCGTTCGACTGGCCCTCGCAGCAATTCGCTACGTGTTGAGGCGAGCGTTTACTGCCCTCGGGAGTTCTGCCAGCTGGAGCGGGACTGGCAAGCGCTGGAGCCGCTGGCCGCCAACTCTTTTTTTATATCCTGGCCCTGGATTTCTTGCTGGCTCGTTTCTTTCGAGCCCGAAAATCTGGCGATTTACCGATTTTTCGATTGCGGCAGCCTGATTGGTATAGGGCTGTTTTCTACGCGCATTGATCACAGGCGCGGTGTGTTCAGGTCCAGAGTACTACGGCTTCATCAAACGGGTGATCCCGATGATGATCAGGTCTGGGTCGAGTACAACGGCTTTCTGGTGCATAGAGAGTATCGTGAGCGCGTGCATCAGGCTTTCTGGGAATTTCTTTCCTCTGAGGCGCCTAACTGGGATGAGGTTTTTTTTGCCGGGTTTTCTGCAGAGGATAGGGAGAGCCTGGTCGAGCGGGCTGGACTGCCCGCGGTCGAGCATCACCAGTCTCCGTGCCTGGGAGTCGATCTCACGCAGTTCGCGAGCGACGATGATTATCTTGCCTCTCTTTCGAAGAGTACGAGATGGCGAGTTAGACGTTCGCTGCGTGGACTGGAGGCGCTGGGTGATCTCGCTATCAAAGAGGCCAGCTCGGTGGAGCAGTCTCTGGAGTTGTTTGCGCAGGCCGGCGAGCTACATCTGGAAAAGTGGGGCAGCGAGAGTGGTTTTAACAATCAGAAGTTTGTCGGTTTTCATCGCAAACTGATTGAGGCCAATTTTTCATCCGGAAAAGTGCGATTGTTTGGTCTGCGCAGCAACGGTGAATTGCTTGGTAGTTTCTACTTTTTCTTTTACGAGGGAACGGTCTACTTTTATCTTTGTGGGCTGAAGAAGTTTGAAGACAACAATCTCAGGCCGGGTCTGGTAGGGCATTACATGATTATCAGGGAATTTATCAAAGAGGGGGCGGCCTACTACGACTTCATGGCGGGTGAGGAGCAGTACAAGCGCAGCTTGGGTTCCGTGAGAGAGACGCTTCACTGGTTTTTCCTGCAGCGGCCGAAGATGAAGTTTCAAATTGAAAATGGGCTTGTTGCTCTCAAGCAGAGGGTGCTTGGATGAGAGCTACACACATGCTAGACGCGGTACCCTCAAGGCCACGTAAAGACGGCCTGGGCTCGCTGCCGTTTCGTCTCGGCTTGCTCGCCGTAGCTATCTGCTGGCTGCTCGTGTTCTTCCCGGCACTGTCGTCAGCGGCCAAGATTTGGTGGATTTCCGAGTACTACACCCACGGACTGGTAGTGCTGCCCGCAATTATCTACGCATGCTGGATTCGGCGTGAAGAGTTGCTCGGCGAAACGTGGCAGCCCGCCTACGGGGTTGCCCCGCTGCTGGTGGCGACCTTGCTTTTGTACTTGCTCGGAAGTATCGGGCGGGTTTCCCTGTTTCAGCATGTTGCGGCTTTCGCCTCCCTGCCGCTTATCGCATGGCTTTGCCTCGGCAATGCACTGTTCCTAAGATCGTACAACATTATGCTACTGCCCTTGCTGGCGATCCCAATCGGGGCTGAGCTAGGGCCGTTGTTGCAGCAGCTTACCGCGTACATGTCAGCGGTGCTGCTATCGCTTACCGATATCACCTTTATCCGGAGAGGGCTGTTCTTTGATGTGCCCAACGGTACTTTCCTGGTCGCCGAGGAGTGTTCTGGTGTGCGCTTTCTGATTTCTTCTATCGCGTTTGCTGTGTTCTATGTGGAGCTATTCTATCGCTCGCTTTGGCGGAAGCTGGCCTTCCTCCTGTTCGCCTGCGTCGTGCCTCTTGTCGCCAATGCATTTCGCGTGACAGGGACAATTATGATTGGTGATCGCTATGGTATGGAGCTGGCGTCAGGCGTCGACCATGTGGTTTACGGCTGGTTTTTCTTTAGCTTTGTGTTGCTGGCGATGATTTTTGCGGGGCGGTTTTTCCAGGAGGTTCCGTCCGCTTCGCCTCAAACTCCTGGCGGTGGTTCACAGCTAGGGCTTCCAGTGATAAGAGCGTTTTATACAGTCGCCGCTGTTCTATTGCTGTTTTTCCTTGTGGCGCGCTTTTACTCGCTCGAATCCGACAGCGGTACAGGCAAGCTGCTTGATGCTGAGGTCCTACCCGCATTCACCCAGCATCGCATTCGCCGCGCTGAAGCTGGTCCAACCGCAGCGCACTTTCACAATGCATCTGACCATCTGGCACTACAGAGAGCGGGTTTTGATCTGGATGTCTGGTGGTATGAAAATGACTCCGCAGATGCAGAGCTTGTCTCATCGCAGAATACTCTCTATGACCCGGATATCTGGAGTGTCTCGAGCAGCGCTTCGCAGGCAATTGTCGTTGGCGGTGAAAGTGTTTCGGTGAGCGTTCACCATTTGGTTTCCAGTCGCGGCGAAGAGCGTGTCGTCCTCCCCGGTTATATCGTCGAGGGGCGGTTCTATTCCACAGGGTATGAGGCCAAGCTCGCGCAGGTACTTAGCAGGCTTGCAGGGAGAACCGGCTCTGGTGCGGCGGTAATGGTAAGCGCAAAAGATGCCAGTGATGAACCGCTATCCGATGGTTTTGTGCGCTATGCCGAATCTGTTATTGAGCGCCTCACTGAAAAACTGGCCAATTTGTCGAAGTAGGGCGATGCTTTGAAAGAGTTATTAAAAGCCAGTGTCAGAGGGGTTTTCTTGATTCTCGCGTCGCCTCTGCTGCTGATCTATTTTTTGGCTGGGCTGCTTTTTCGCAACAGCGCGCACTTTTATGCATGGTCTGAATTTATCAGTCTGCTTCCAGGTAAGTTCGGTGCATACTTCCGGTATGCGTTTTACCGCTTTACCCTGCAAAAGATTGGTCTGGATACCTATATTGGTTTCGGTGTTTTATTCTCTCACGCCGATACTAAACTGGGTTCCGGTGTTTATCTGGGGCCGGGCTGCAATATAGGTAAATGCACGATAGGCAGTGATTGTCTGTTTGGCAGTGCGGTTCATGTTTTAAGTGGAACGAAGCAGCACAGCTTCGAATCACTGGATGTCCCGGTGCGAGATCAGGGCGGCGAGTTCACACCAATTAACATTGGTGAAGACTGTTGGGTCGGTAATGGCTCTATCATCATGGCCGATGTGGGTGATAAATGTATTATCGGGGCCGGCTCAGTGGTGACCAAGCCGGTGCCGGATTATTCGATAGTGGCTGGAAATCCAGCCAGAGTTATTAGTTCGCGATTACCGCAAGATTGATCTATCTCACCCGTCGAACTTTTTTACGCCACTGCCTGATTGTTGGCTGTGGCCTTAGATCTATTGAGACCGATAAGTATTGTCTTTCCTATGAGTCAGAATAATGAATGCGCGCTTTGCGTGGATCTGGATGGAACGCTGGTGCATAGTGATATGTTCTGGGAGTGTTTCGTCCGAGTTCTGAAGCGCAAGCCTTGGATGATCTGCTATGGGCTTTTCTGGTTGCTCAGTGGCCGGGGTATTGCCTACGTAAAGTCGCGCTTCGCGGAGTCGGCTCAGATCAACTATGAAAGCCTGCCTTACAATCATGCGCTGCTTGACTATCTGCGAGAGAGGCAAGCTTCAGGGCAAGGCGAGATAGTACTTTGTACCGGTAGTGATCGCCTGGTGGCGGACGCCGTGCAGCGAGAGCTGGGATTGTTCTCTAACGTCTTGGCCTCTGAATCCTCGGTCAACCTGACCGGGCAGAAGAAAGCCGATAAGCTGGTTTCCCTTTATGGCGAGCAGGGCTTTGATTACATCGGAAATGAGCAAAAAGATAGTTTTGTGTGGGCGCGATCTCGAAAAGCTTTGATCGTCTCTCCAAAAAATGGTGTTGTGGGCGGCCTCTCAAATATTTTTCAGTTCGAGAAAGTCTTTGATGCCCCATCGGCCGGATTGAAAACCTGGGTTAAAGCCTGTCGTTTGCACCAATGGGTTAAGAATCTACTTTTGTTTGTTCCTCTCGGCTTGAGCTACGTTGAGCTTTCACCGTCCTCTGCGCTTGTGGCGTTTCTGGCGTTTTTTATATTTGGTGTGGTGGCCTCCGCAACCTATCTTATCAATGATCTGTTTGATCTGGACGCCGACCGCGCACATCGCAAGAAGAGCCAGCGGCCATTCGCGTCGGGTGCTATTGGTATCGCGCAGGGGGTGGCGGTTGCGGCGGCTATGTTGTTGTCGGGCTTTATGGTCAGTCTGGTCTTGTTGCCGCTTCCTTTCACGCTAATTCTGCTGGCCTATCTTATCGCGACGCTGATGTATTCCTTTTTCATTAAGACCGTGTCGATGCTTGACGTGTGTATGCTGGCGGGGCTTTATACACTGCGCGTTATCGCTGGTATGGTCGTTTTGAATCTGGAATGGTCTTTCTGGCTGCTAGCGTTCTCTATCTTTATTTTTATGAGTCTTGCGCTGGCAAAACGTGCGTCAGAGCTGACGAATCTCAAGCTAGCTGGTGGCAACAGAATTAAGGGGCGCGGCTATAGCACCAATGATTTACCAATTATCAACAGTATGGGGGTGTCTAGTGGTCTTCTCTCCGTCCTGGTTATTGCCCTTTACATTAATAGTGATCGAGTAGAAACGCGTTTTGCTCACCCTGAGATGCTTTGGGTTTTCTGCCCGATCCTGCTGTACTGGATTGGTCGTGTATGGCTTATTACCGGTCGTGGTCGAATGGACGAGGATCCAATCGTATTCGCTATCAGGGACAGGGTGAGCTGGCTATTGTTGCTGGTCGGCTTTCTATCTGCGATTTTTACTGCCGTAATGATGGAGGCGCTCTAGAACGTTATGTCAGTGCCAGCATCGTGGGGTCGATATCCGCAGTATGACCAACAGCTTCTGAGCTTGCCGAGACCGGAGCCCCATTTGCCGCCGGACGGGCTGTTGTTGCCCTATGGGCTGGGTCGAAGCTACGGCGATTCCTGCCAGAACGAAAGTGGATATCTACTGCAGACTCGCTTGTGGGACCGGTTTATCGCTTTTGATACGGAGAGCGGTGTGCTGAAGTGTGAGGCAGGCGTTTCGCTCGAGGCAATCATAAAGTTCTGCCTTCCGCATGGGTGGTTTCTACCGGTCACACCCGGCAGCAAATACGTAACGGTGGGCGGGGCGATTGCCAACGACGTCCACGGCAAGAACCACCATATAGCTGGGAGTTTTGGCAATCACGTTCATAGCTTCGACCTGCTTGGTTCCGACGGGTGCATAAAGCACTGTTCTCGCAAGCATGAAGCCGATTGGTTTAGGGCGACGATCGGTGGTCTCGGTCTAACAGGTCTGGTGCTGCGCGCGACCATCCAGCTGAAACGCGTCGACAGCGCCTTTATGGATGTCGAGACAATTAAATTTGGCAATCTTGAGGAGTTTGAGTCACTGTCCAGAGAGTCGGCAGACACCCATGAATATACCGTTGCCTGGTTGGACTGTGTCTCCGGCGGCGATAATCTTGGCCGAGGTATTTTTTTTCGTGCCAATCACGCCTCGGGTGCTGGCGCTGCTGACCTTCTGTTAAAAGAGCGGCGCAAGATGAGCGTGCCGCTACCCTTTCCAAACCTCGCCTTAAACAGTTATACCATGCGGGCTTTTAACGCACTGTACTACAATCGTATCCGCGCTGAGCGTTCGGATTCCAGAGAGTATTTCGACGGCTATTTTTATCCGCTCGATGCCATAAAGCAGTGGAACTTTATCTATGGGCGGCGGGGCTTTCTACAGTATCAGTTTGTGATTCCGCTCGAGGCGTACGCCGTGCTCAAGCAGATTTTGACGGAAATCGTAGCTTCGGGTTCGGGGTCTTTTCTGGCAGTTCTCAAGGAGTTTGGCAGTATTCAGTCCGAAGGGCTTCTATCTTTTCCTCGCCGCGGCGTCTCGCTCGCGCTCGATTTTCCCAATGATGGAGAAAAAACATTCGAGCTTTTGAATCGACTGGATGAGAGGGTCGCTGAGGTTGATGGCGCGATCTATCCGGCAAAAGATGCACGTATGGCTCCAAAAATGTTTAGCAGGGGCTATCCTAATCTAGATGAGTTCACGAAGTTTGTAGATGAGCGTTTTTCGTCCAGTTTTTGGCGGCGCGTCATGGAGAAAAGCGTATGAAATCAGTTGTGATCATTGGTGCGACGTCGGCCATCGCAGAGCACATTGCGCGGCAGCATGCTGAAGATCATGATCGGCTGATTCTGGTGGGTCGCAAGGCCGAAGTGCTAGACCAGCTCGCCGCCGATATGAAGGTACGTGGGGCGCAGAATTGCCACACGCTCGTCGCGGATCTGGTCGATTTTTCGACGCATGAGACTGTTTGGAGCGCGGTGCACCAACGTTTTGACCAGCTCGATCTTGTGTACTTCGCGCACGGCGTATTGCCGGATCAGGAAGTGAGTCAGTCCAGCTACGAAGAGACATTCAGTTCGATCGAGGTGAATGCACTCTCTACAATGTCGCTGTTGACGCCCTTGGCCAATCACATGGAGGCGGCCAATCACGGCTCCATCGTCGTCATCTCGTCAGTTGCGGGAGACCGTGGAAGACAGAGTAACTATGTGTATGGCAGCGCAAAGGCACTTCTCAACGTCTTCTGCCAAGGATTAAGATCACGCCTGCAGAAGAGTGGCGTATCGGTAACAACTGTAAAACCGGGGTTTGTCGATACACCAATGACTGCGGACTTTGAGAAGGGCGCCCTTTGGGCTAGCCCGGAGAGCGTTGGAAAGAAAATTGTTAAGGCGGCCCGTGCGAAAAAAGATGAAGTATACGTGCCTACATTCTGGTGGCTGATAATGTTGGTGATCAAAGTCATACCAGAGGCGCTGTTCAAGCGTTTATCGCTCTAGAGGCTGTTAGCTATGTCAAAATTCATACCCCTAATTTTATTTACCGTATTCACTAACTTCGGTTCCCAGATTTTGCTCAAGCACGGCATGACTACCATGCCGAGTTTTCAGCTGAGCGCTGGCGCCTTGTTCAAAGTGGCGCCGCAGATAATTTTTAACCCCTGGGTCATTCTGGGGCTGGCGGTTATGGTGATTAGCATGGCGTCCCATCTGGTGGTGCTATCGCGGGTCGATATTAGCTACGCTTACCCGTTTCTGGGCCTATCGTTCGTGTTGGTTACCGTCTGGGGGCACTTTGTACTTTCGGAGCCGATGAACATCTACCGCTGGTTAGGTGTGGCGTTGATTTGTAGTGGCGTTGCTATCGTTGCAAAAAGTTAAGAGCGGTTATTGAGAAGACTATGGAAACTAAAAAACACATTATTTTCGGTGGCGACGGATTCCTCGGCACCGAGTTAACCAAAAAGCTGGTGGCGCGCGGTGAGCAAGTCCTGATTTGCGATCTCAAGCAAACGCGTGAATCGGGCATCTACGACAGTGATCTGGTGACTTACGTCAAACTCGATGTCACCAGGCCAGAGGACTTTGCACAGTTAGAAATTGGTAGCGACGATATACCCTACCATTTTGCCGCCAGACTTTTGGTGCCGATTTTGCCGAGGAGCCAGCGCAAAGAGTACTTCTGGACCGCGCTTTACGACGGCACAAAGAACGTGCTGGATTTTCTGCAGTCGAAAGGCTTAAACAAGATGGTCTACTATACGACGGATATGGTCTATGGCCACTCGAAGCAGAATCCAAGGTTTGAGAACCACCCCCGCGAACCCCTTGGCCCCTATGGGGATGCCAAGCTTGCGACAGAGTATCTCTGTCAGGAGTATCGCGACAAGGGTTTCAATATCACGATTTTTCGCCCGCGCCTGATCATTGGGCCTGGCCGTTTGGGAATACTGGAGAAGCTGTTTAAGCTGATCGATAAAAACTTACCGGTTCCGACGATTGGTAATGGCAAGAACTATTATCAATTTATATCGGTGAGCGACTGTGCCGAGGCTGTGCTTTGCGCGGTTGAGAAGGGCATCCCAAATGCTGAGTACAATCTCGGCTCACTGAATCCGCCGACTGTCAACGAACTTTTAGGTGGCTTGATTAAACAGGCGGGTAGCAAATCGTTTCTGCTGCCGACGCCAGCATTTCTGGTTAAGTTTGTACTCGATATTCTGGATAGGATTGGCGCGCCATTGATGGATCCCGAGCAGTACCTCATCGCAGATGAGACCTGTGTGCTGGACGTTTCAAAAGGTGAGAAGGAGCTTGGCTGGGTGCCGCAGGACAGTGACGAAGATATGCTGTTAGCTGCTTACAGAGACTACAAATCCCTAGAGAGCTGATGTCGCTGGTCGAGAAAATCTTTCCGCGTAATATTGCGAGTCCGGTCTATGTTTTTCTCGGATTTTTAGCGCTCTATGTGCTCACGCGTAGCCACAATCTTAGCCTCACTCACGATAGCGTCGGTTATCTCTGGGATATAGAATTCACCCAGCTTGAATTTCATCCCAACCATTTGCTCTACACACACCTGGTCTGGCTGCTGAGCCAGCCTTTGCAATGGTTTTTTGCGCCTGATGCCGCGATATATTTTGTCCATGCGCTTGCCGGTGCGCTGGCAATGGCTATGACCTACGGTTTAATGCGCGGCCGACTGAGTTTTAACGCGGTACCGGCTCTGCTGCTGACGCTACTAGCTGGCCTTTCTTACGGGATCTGGTATTACAGCGTTTCTGTCGAGATTTATATCTTCCCGCTGGCTTTGTTACTGACAGCACTGTATGTGCTGTTGTCCGATCAGTACGACTTCTCAAAAATTGCGCTGGTAGCGTTGCTGCACTCATTTGCCGCGCTGTTTCATCAGGCCTCTATTCTATTTGCGCCTGTCGTCATGTTCGCAATTTTTACCTATGCGGGATGGTCGACTAGTCGCCGCGTTCGGGCGGCGATGCTTTACGTCGCTGTGTGTGCACTGTTTGTCGGCGCGCCCTATCTCTATGCAGCTGGAGAGCTGGGCAAGTTAAGCTCGTTGCAGGATTTCCTGCTGTGGTTACAGGGTGATAATCCGCTCGACCCCGGAATTCAGGCGATCGGTTTACGCAGTTTTGGCGAGGCCTTTGTGGGTTTTGCAAGGGCATTGATTGGACTCAATTTCCTGTTCGCGCACGACTATTTGGGGCAGCTGATTCTTGCGGCTTTTCCAGGGAACTCGCTGCGGGATGAGGTATTTCTGGTGCGCGAATTTGGCCCCGCGCTGTCCAACATGCTTGTTTTCGCGTCTTTAGTGCTGGCGCTTGGATTGTTTACTCTGGCGCTGCTCGCGATCAGGCAGGTCTTTCGTTCCAGTATCGATCACTCCCGACCGAAGCTTTTACTGTTGGCATGGCTAATACCTTATACCTCATTCTTCCTGCTTTTTAATCCGTCCAACGTGGACTTCTGGATGACGCAGCTTGTTATCATCCTCTTATTGATAGGTGTTGCGAGTCAGGCGCAACTGTTTGTCAGAGCTGGTTTCATAAGGTTGCTGGGGGTATGTGCGTTTTTGATGTTATTTGTTAACGGATTGGGCGTGATTATCCCCGCCAAGGATCATCGTAATGACCTGTACAGGACGGTAGTGCTTGATTACGAAAACCTTGTCGAGGAAGGCGAGATTCTCATACTCGCAGACACTTGGCCGATCAAATGGCATCTCCACTATCACACCGATTTGGAATTTCTTAGCCTCAGTGATTTTTACGCAAGTGAAGACAATAGTGCTGAAAGTGTTTCGGAGAGCTTGCGTGCGAAGCTACAGTCCGTGTCTTCTAGCGTATCGCCAGCGCAGCGCGTCGTTTTCTCCAATGATGTTCTTCAACCTGCGATTGCGACTATTCAGCAGTACGGAGAGGGCTACCCTGCGTTTCTGCGAGATGTCGTTGCTCACTTCTGCCCCGTTGAGATGGTTGATCCTGTTGACCGTCGCCGACTACTGATTTCGGAGTGCTAGTTCACATGGACTCATCAAAAGCCAGTTTGAACTATATTCATCTCGATTTTGCGCGGGGTGTTGCTGCAATTCTGGTGTTGATTGGGCACCTGCGGGCATTCTATTTTCCACAGTACGATGAGCTCGCGAATCCAACGCTTTTTACCAAGCTGCTGTACTTTATAACCGGGTTTGGCTATGAGGCGGTTATCGTCTTTTTTGTGCTGAGCGGATTTTTTATTACCAAGAGCATAAGTGGCATGGTTGGTCGCGGCGCATGGAGTTGGGAGCTCTATCTCGTGCATCGGGTTGCCCGACTATGGACAGTGCTGATACCCGCGTTGCTTATTACCTTGTGCTTCGACATGACCGCACTCGCCACATCGAACGGCGGGTACTATGCCGGCGACTATGCGGCAGCTTACGCCAGAGGGCCAGTGCCCGATACGGGTACCGACCTATCGTTTGTGGTTTTCTTGCAAAACGTATTTTTTCTACAAACCGTAACCGCGCCAATTTATGGCTCTAATTTTCCATTATGGAGCCTGGCCTATGAATTCTGGTACTACGTGCTTTTTCCTCTGGCCTTTATTCCTTTTGCGACCAACCAGTCGGTGTTGCACAAGGTTGGATCTCTCGTGCTTTTCGTTGTGATCTGCGCGCTTTTGCCAGAAGATATGATAATTCTCGGCGGGGTATGGTTGCTTGGATCGGCAACGTTCTTCCTGCACCGCGCGCAGGTAGGGCGCTCGCTGCTGTCAAAGCCGATAGTACTGCTAGCTTGTCTCGCTTTTCTTCTTATGGCTGCGGCCTTAGTGCGCGTGGATTTCGTATCCTATGGTTATGTGCCCGACTACTTTGTCGGCGTGGCAATGAGTTTGTTCCTGCTGGCGTTCTCTAACCTGACTGCTGGTATACCACTTTATACTGTCGTGACGAACTTTATCTCGAAGATTTCCTATTCCCTGTACGCGGTGCATGATCCGTTTCTGGCTTTTATTTTTAGCGTGTTCCTGGCCAATCAACAGTTTGCGCATGGTATGGGAGCTTACGCTGGCTTCGTGCTGCTGTTCGCACTTTCCATGCTTTTTGGATTCGTCTTCTACTGGCTTTTCGAAAGAAACACCCAGAAAGTGGATGCTTTGTTACAGAGGCTTGTCAATGTCCGTCGTTCGAGTTGATTGGGGCTGTGTGATCATGCAGGCTATGACCATCATCCGATATCGCGATAAACCGTCTTGGTCGCGAGCGGGTAAAGAGACCCGGGTATGATTGAAAATATTGCAAAGCTCATAATGGTCATTTCCATTTTTCTAATTATCATTTTTTACCTGAAAGATTCCGGGAAATGATTACCGACCTGCTTGTCTCAATTGTTTTTCTACTTTTCCTGGGCGCGGGATTGTTCAATCCCTTTGTCGCTTTGTGTGGAGTCGTTTGGGTCGATGTCGTAAAGCCGCAGGAGTTGTCGTACAGCTTTCTCAACGGGCAGCCGATGTCGGCAATTGTGACCGCCCTTTGTCTTGGGTCCCTGATTTTAAACATGAAGAAGCTCAGCAAGCCAGGCGCGATGGGAACCGTGTTCTTTGCCTCGCTGATGGTGGGCTGGGTCACGATTACCACTTATCAAGCTGGGCATCCGGAAGTGGCGTGGATCAAATACGAAGTGGCGGCGAAAACTATTATTATTTCGCTGCTGTTCCCGTTTGTTATCAATACGCGTGAGAAATTTGAATGTGTGCTTTGGGTGCTGGCGATTTCTGTAGGGCTGTTTATTTTTAATGCCGGTGTTAAAACCATGTTCGGCGGCGGTGGGTATGCCTTCCAGGTTATTACCGGTGCCGAGAACAGCGGTATAACCGAGACCAGTACCCTGGCTGCAATCTGCGTGATGATGCAGCCTATCTATTTCTTTCTCTACAAGTATTCCAAGTTCGCGGCGAATAGTAAGTGGGCGAAGATGTATCTGCTATCAATGCCCTTCATCGCAATCATCGCAATTATTGGCACCTTTGCACGAACCGGTTTGGTCTCCCTGTTCGTCCTGCTGGCGTTTGTGTTCTTTCAATCCAAGAATAAGGGTAAATTGCTTGTCTACATGTTGTTCGGCTGTATTTTGATGGTGCCGTTGGCGTCTGATCAATGGTTTAACCGAATGAGCACCATCACAGACGCAGGGCAGGAAGATTCGGCTCTGGGCCGCTTGTTGGTGTGGCGGTGGACAATCGACTACGCCGCCGAGAATCCGATATTTGGTGGTGGATTCTACGCCTACCTCGATAATGAAAATGAGCTGGCTCAGTACACTCAGGAAGGGGAGAGTCTTTTCTTTAACAATGATGCCAAGGCGTTCCACAGCTTCTTCTTTGAGGTTCTCGGTGAACATGGCTATGTGGGTCTGGCTATCTATCTGTCGATGATTGCATTCGCCTTTGCCGCGCTGCGCAAGACGGTTAAGGAAGACACTGACGATTGGTCACGGGTTTTGGCGCAAGCGATGATGGGGGCGTTTCTGGCTTTCCTGGTGGGTGGATTATTTGTCGGTGTCGCCTTTGAGCCGTGGATTTTCTATCTTTGTCTCCTGTCAGTCTCTATAAGGACTGTTCTCGTTAGAGAGCAGCGGCTTAAGGTGGCTTAGCGGTGGTTTATCTAACGTCACTTCGAGGCCTGGCTGCGCTGTTGGTTGTGTTTTTTCATGTTAAACACTACCTGCTCGCATTCTCTGAAGAGTTCTGGTTCTGGTTCGTCAAAAATGGTTTTCTGGCGGTCGATTTTTTCTTCTTGCTCAGTGGGTTTATTCTGGCGTACACCTACCACGCGAGAATGTCAGACCTGACACTGCAGAAATTTTTTACCTTTATGGGACTGCGCTTTGCAAGGATTTATCCGCTACATCTGCTCGTGCTGCTCCTTTTCGTTTTAGTTCCACTGGCACATTGGATAACCGGCCGTGAGCTGCCCGAGCAGGGTTTTAGTCTGGCTAGCTTTTTCGCGAAACTGTTTCTGATGGATACCTGGTGGACAGGGTATTTCGAAACCTGGAACGTGCCCTCCTGGTCGATCAGCGCCGAGTGGATGGCCTACCTGTTGTTCCCGGTCTTGTTATACCTTTGCCAGACTTTGAAGAAGGGCTTCATTCCCTTAGGCCTGCTGGCGCTGTCCGCGCTAATGATAGTCACGTTCAAATTGCGTGGAGAGGCGAGCATTGGGCAAGATATCAATAACCTTGGCGTCCTTCGATGCTTGATCGAGTTTTGCATGGGTATTCTCGTGTTTCGGCTGAGTGCCAGTTTTCGGATTGGTCAGGGCGCTGGCTATCTCCTGTTAATCGCTGCGCTGCTGGCGTTTTATGCGGGCGTTAAAGCTGGAATCAGTGATTATTATTTTGCACCGCTGTGCTTTGCCGGCATATTGCTCGGGTTAATTTCGACCAGTGGCGTCATTCATCGTGCGCTTTCCATTAAGCCCTTGGTCTATATCGGTGAGATTTCTTATTCGATCTATATGGTGCACTACTGGGTGCTGTATATGATGACCATGTTTTTTCTGGAGACTGGAGAGATTCCGAGTCTAATCTGGATAGGCCTGTACACCCTCGCGACCATTGTGTTTTCTGCGTTCACCTATCACTTTGTCGAAGTGCCGTTTAGAAATCGTATTGCGGGCGGTTTACGCGGCAAGCTTTAGTTGTCTTCCGCCTCAGGGCCGGTGGTATTTGTTTTCTGCCCGGTCTGCCAGAGTCCGCGATAGCATTTAGCTCATCACGCGTGCTATTGGCATTCTCTTTACTTGCCCGTCGGCCCAATCCTATTCTCAGAGACAACTATCGTCAGAGATAACTTTGGCCAGAAACGCTAGGGTCCTGCGAATGTAGCTATACTAGCGTGCAAGCGTCTTAAACGACTGGAAGTAGGGGGCACAGTGTGTGTTGTTTACGGTTGCGAAATGCAGTCACGAACCGCCTATGCCTTTAGAGGAGCAGCTTCAGCTACTAAGAGTGGAGCAAATGCGCCGGAGTGTGATTTTCAGTTAGATACGGTGAGCACACGCCGCTGCATGCCCGCAGGCGGTGTCCGCTATCAGTCTCGCATCGACCAAATTGCCGCTTTGCAGTTGGGCTCGCGGCTAACTATCGCTAATGATGGTAACGCCGCGAATCTCTGGTGCGTTGGGTGGGGAATCTTCCTCAACCGGGGGAGGGGTATCGCCAATCTGATAGACGTTGATCACCGGATGGCCGCCATCATCATTGGCAGTTGCACCGTCGACGACTATCAGCAGTTTCCCTGAGCTAGGATCGAAGGAGCCTGCCGAGGGAAGGCCCATTGGGAAACGATCATCCCAGGAGCCATACTCATATGGCGTGACATCCCAGGGCGCTGATGCGTTGACGATGTCATTGAGGTCGAACAGCCAGTAGTAGGGATAGTTGTCTGCCGGGTCGTAGGGGCATGGTCCGCCACAGAGGTTGCCGTTGTTCTGTACGATCTTGTAGCCACCGCCAGAGTTGTGCATGCCCGAACGTCCGACGACGACAAAAGTTCTAGTGCCTGGCACGATAAAGCCGTAGACAGCCGCACTTTGCACCGTCCAAAGGTCATTTTTTTCGGTAAAGCCCGAATTGATGCCGCGGCGATTGTACTGATCCCAGCTGCCATTCCAGGGGTAGAGATCGATGCCTAGAGCCGTTCCCAGATCAAAGGTCATTTTGGCGTCGGTGGGGACTCTACCGCCGCGTGAACCGCTCAAATCCGAGCGATCGAAAACGAACATACTGGGGCCGATGCTTAACCTGGAGCTGATGGACAGGTCATTGCCGTTACCCGCGAAGAAGTCGCCGCCGAGAACGCTTTGCCACTCGGC